>NZ_QUGN01000007.1:0-241132 GCF_003479085.1 Clostridium sp. AF19-22AC
TTTTTATTATTTCACTTGTCTACCTAGAAGGGAGCATATCAGAGTTTGCGGCGGCCTGTTTTTTTGCTTTATAGAAAGTGCACCCTGTGAAACTAGATTCATTCTATCTATAGGCGGCGAAGTTTGTCCAGCCTGAAATCCAGTTCTTTTCCGGTACGCGGATGACGGAATGTAAGACGGCAGGCATACAACTGGAGAGTATCATAACTCCGCGGACTGCCGTCTTCTCTGGGATCTTTCGCGGGAGTGACGCCATATTTCCGGTCACCGGCAATGGGGCAGCCAAGATGGGACATCTGCACCCGGATCTGGTGGTGGCGTCCTGTTTCCAGAGTGATTTCGGCCAGCGAGTACGGAGGTTTTGACTCCAGTATTTTGTAATGCAGCAATGCCTTTTTTGCACCAGGGGTGTCGGCTGTGCACACGCGGGAAGAATTCGTTCTGGCATCCTTAACAAGGTAATTAGTGAGATCACCTTCAAGGGATACGGGTGTTCCGGTAAGTATCGCCCGGTAATGCTTTCCGAAACCGGATTGTGTCAACTGCCGGCTGAGGTTTTTTGCGGCAGCGGGTGTCTTGGCAAATACAAGCAGCCCCTCTACCGGCTGGTCCAGCCGGTGTATGACCGCGAGATACGGCTGCTGCTTACCCGGGGAATTTTTATAAATATAGTTTTTTAATATACTTACCATATCAGGTGCCTGCATCATGCTGCTTTGGGTGGCAGTGCCGGCCGGCTTGATACAGACGATCAAATCCTGATCTTCAAATATAATCTCGGGTGTCATAAGTTCGCTCCTTTGGTTTGATATCCTTGACTTTTCTGAAAAATCTGACTACACTGATTATCGTATAAATAAAAAGCGAGGTCAAGTATGATAACATATTTATTATTGATTATAGGTTTTTTCCTGCTTATCAAAGGAGCAGATTTTTTTGTGGATGGAAGCTCCAGCGTGGCAAAACTTCTTAAGGTTCCTTCTATTGTAATCGGACTTACGGTGGTTGCCTTTGGGACAAGCATGCCGGAGGCATCTGTCAGCGTGACAGCCGCGCTGATGGGGAAGAATGAACTGGCAGTGAGCAACGTGATTGGCTCCAATATATTTAACCTTCTGGTGGTTCTCGGGGCGAGTGCACTTGTGCGGCCGATTCAGGTGAAGTGGTCTATCTTGAAGCGCGAGTTTCCATTTTCCATTGTGATAACGGCGATTCTTCTGCTGATGATGACAGGATTCGATTTTCAGGGCATTATGTCAGGCGGAGAGAATAAGGAATATATACTGTCAAGAATATCCGGGGTGATTCTGCTTGTTTTATTTGTCGGGTTTGTTATAGCAGCGGTGATTGATGCACTGCATTCACGCAGGAAGATTGCTGCCTCAGGGGAACCTGAGGAAGAGTATGAATCTCTGACACCGGTGCGTAGTGCGGTTTACATTGTGGTTGGAATTGCCGGAATCATTATCGGAGGAGATTTTGTGGTAGACAGTGCGTCAGAGATTGCAGCAAGTTTCGGTCTCAGCCAGACATTTATCGGCCTGTCTATTGTTGCATTAGGAACATCCCTTCCGGAGCTGGTAACCTCGATGGTAGCGGCGAAGAAGGGGGAAAATGATCTTGCACTCGGCAATGTTGTGGGATCAAATATATTTAATATACTCCTGATTCTGGGGATGTCGGCATCAATTACTCCAATTACGATCAATGCTCTAGCCGTGCAGGATACAATCATATTAATTGTGGCAAGCATCCTTGTTTATATATGTGCTGTGAGCAGAAAGGGACTCTCCAAACTGGAGGGCCTGATGTTCCTTCTGTTCTATGCAGGATTTTTCACATATATTCTGGTGAGGTGATTTGCTCAGGCGCATTGATTTTTCAGAGCAATTCTATTATACTTGAATAAGGTGGTGCCGGCAGCCGGCACTGGCGCCTATTAAGATGAAAGCGATATGGAATATATTTTACAGAAATCCTGTAAAGTGAGGCATAGGTGAAGATATGGCGAATCAAGATTGGGAGAAATTTGGTGAAGATATAAGCAGAACTGTGCAGGAGGCGATCGATGCACAGAATTTTGACCGTTTGAACCAGACGATTACGAATACGGTTAACAGCGCGATGAATAATCTGGGGAAAGGTTTGCATAATGTAGGGGATGCTGTGGATAAGACTGCCCAGAGTTTTCAGAAACAGTCCTATAGGAACAACAGACGTGTGAACAGGGATGCTTACCGGTATAACAGGCAGGCGGGACCGTCTCCGTTCGGGGGAAGCGGTGCGTTTCGGGGAGAAAATGTTTATAAGGAAGGCAATACAGGTCCGGGGCCGAATGCTGGTTTTAACGGATATGGTTATCAGGGACAGAGTTATCAGAACCAGCGGTACCAGCGTCAGGAAGTGCGGCAGAGCAGAAGGAACAGCGCCGAAGAGGGACTGGCTGCACTGCAGAAGCATCCGGGGCTCTTTGTGAAGACATCGGGGGCGAAGGCCGGCGGTATTGCGATGACGGTGACGGGATATACGCTGGGGGTTGCGATGTTTCTGATTCTGGCGTTTTTAATAATCGGCATAATTGTTACGACAGAGGTAGTGCCCACGGGAATTTTGGCATTTTCGGTCATTACCGGTATTATGATGTTTGGCGGAGGAATTCTGGCCGGAATCGGTACAGCCTTGTTAGGCAGAGTAAAGCGGTACAGGCTCTACTTAAGCACGCTTGGCGATAAAGAGTACTGTGAGATAAAGGAACTGGCCGGCCGTCTGAGGAAATCTAATAAATATGTTGTGAAAGATATACAGAAGATGATCCGTAAAGGCTGGTTCAGACAGGGGCATCTGGACAGCCAGAAGACATGCCTCATTGTGAGTAATGATGCATTTACACAGTATAATGAACTGATGCAGCGCATGGAAAAGCAGAAACTGGAAGAGAAGCTGAACAGAGAAAAGCAGGCTCAGGAACATAAGAATCTGGACCCGCAGGTGCAGGAGATTATCCGTACCGGTGATGAATATATTAAGAAGATTCATAAAAGTAATGATGCTATTCCGGGAGAAGAGATATCTGCTAAGATTTCACGCATGGAGGTGCTGGTAGACAGGATCTTTGACAGGGTTGAGCAGAACCCGGAGAACATAACGGATATCAGACGGCTTATGGAGTATTATCTTCCAACGACTGTAAAACTTCTCGAAGCCTATGAAGAACTGGATGCAATGCCGGTACAGGGTGAGAATATCCTTTCATCCAAGAACGAAATAGAAAAGACACTGGATACATTAAATGTAGCTTTTGAAAAGCTGCTTGACAGCCTGTTTCAGGATACAGCCTGGGATGTGGCGGCCGATATTTCTGTGCTGAATACGATGCTTGCACAGGAAGGACTGACAAAAGATGATTTTTAAACAGCATACTTGCTCAACGGAGGAGAAAATATGAGTAATGAATTTGAAGGATTTGCGACAACCCCTACATTAACGCTGGAACCTTTTCAGGAGGAGAAACAGGCCCCGGCCCCGGTTCCTGAGAAGGAGGAGCCCGCACTTGATGACAGTCTCCTGTCAGAGGAGGAAAAGCGTGCCGTGGATGCTTTTGCCAGCCAGATCGATCTGACGAACTCGGCTGTGATTCTGCAGTACGGGGCAGGAACACAGAAAAAGATGGCTGATTTCTCGGAAAATGCCCTAGAAAATGTAAAGACGAAAGACTTAGGGGAGATCGGTGACCTGCTGTCCGGTGTGGTAAGGCAGCTGAAAGATTTCGATGAAGAAGAGGAGAAGGGATTCCTTGGTATCTTTAAGAAGCCGGCCAATAAGATTTCAGCGATGAAAGCGAAGTATGCCAAGGCAGAGGTCAACATCAACCAGATCTGCAAGGTCCTTGAAAACCATCAGGTACAGCTGATGAAGGACATCGCGATTCTGGATAAGATGTATGCGGTCAACCTGACATATTTCAAGGAACTTTCCATGTATGTACTGGCTGGAAAGAAGAAACTGAATGAAATCCGTTCTACCACGCTTCCGGAACTGCTTAATAAGGCACAGTCTTCAGGGCTGCCGGAGGATGCACAGGCGGCAAAAGACCTGGATTCTATGTGCAACCGGTTTGAAAAGAAGATACACGATCTGGAACTGACACGCACGATTTCGATCCAGACGGCCCCACAGATCCGGCTTGTGCAGGGGAACGATACGCTGATGGTAGAGAAGATTCAGTCTACGATAGTGAATACCATCCCGCTTTGGAAAAGCCAGATGGTGCTTGCACTTGGAGTTGAACATTCTGCGCAGGCAGCGGCAGCGCAGCGTGAAGTGACCGACATGACTAATGAGCTGCTCAGAAAGAATGCAGAGAAACTGAAAATGGCCACAATTGAAACTGCGAAAGAGTCGGAGAGAGGCATCGTGGATATCGAGACACTGAAGATTACCAATGAGTCGCTGATTTCTACATTAGATGAAGTTATGCACATTCAGCAGGAAGGCCGCCAGAAGAGACAGGAAGCGGAAAGAGAAATGCAGCGTCTCGAGGGTGAACTGAAACAGAAGTTACTACAGGTACAGGGATAAATTAACCAGTCTTGACAATTTATTTTTTATCAAGTAAAATCACATGTATAATTAGCGATGAACGGGAAAAGTATATGCGCAGAAGTATAACAGAGAGGGAGTGTATGGTGGAATCTCCTGTATGGAACGCATAGAACCGGCCCGGGAGCTGCCGCGGGAAACTGCGGCGTAGAACCGGCGTTAACGGTATATGAGTGAGCTGCGTCAGGGGATGCAGTTAATTAGGGTGGTACCGCCGAGACTTTCGGTCCCTTTTTTGCAGGGAAGGAAGTTTCGGCGGTTTTTCGCTGTACATGGATTCTTCCCGCAGGCATAAAGTAACGGAGCAAGGGCTTCGGATCATGGAAAAGGAGACACATTATGGCAAAGGAAAAGAAATTAGTCGAATCAATCACATCGAGGGATGAGGATTTCGCACAGTGGTATACCGATGTGGTGCGTGAAGCAGAGCTGTGTGACTATTCAGGAGTAAAAGGATGCCTGAACTACCTGCCCAACGGATATGCAATCTGGGAAAATATTCAGGCAGATCTGGACAAACGTTTTAAAGATACCGGGGTAGAGAATGTATATCTGCCGGTCCTGATTCCTGAGAATCTTCTTCAGAAAGAAGCAGATCATATTGAAGGATTTGCACCGGAAGTAGCGTGGGTAACACATGGCGGGCTCGAGAGGCTTCAGGAGAGATTCTGTATCCGTCCTACCTCTGAGACATTATTCTGCGATCTGTGGAGCAAGACGGTACAGTCATACAGGGACCTTCCAAAGGTATGGAACCAGTGGTGTTCTGTGCTCCGCTGGGAGAAGACAACAAGACCTTTCCTGCGTTCCAGAGAGTTCTTATGGCAGGAAGGACATACAATCCATGCGACCTATGAAGAGGCAGAGCAGAGAACCCTGACCATGCGTGATGTATACAGAGACTTCATTCAGGATGATCTGGCGATTCCGCTTATCTGTGGACGCAAGACAGAGAGTGAGAAGTTCGCAGGTGCGCAGGATACCTATACAGTAGAAGCGCTGATGCATGACGGGAAAGCACTGCAGTCAGCAACCAGCCATTTCTTCGGTAATGCATTCCCGGATGCTTTTAATATTAAATATGCAGATAAGAACAATGAACTGCACAGTGTTTATGAGACTTCATGGGGGTTGTCGACAAGAATCATCGGG
The DNA here is from genome assembly GCF_003479085.1 of Clostridium sp. AF19-22AC. Classification (NCBI taxonomy): domain Bacteria; kingdom Bacillati; phylum Bacillota; class Clostridia; order Eubacteriales; family Clostridiaceae; genus Clostridium; species Clostridium sp. AF19-22AC. The sequence continues at coordinate 5,752 of NZ_QUGN01000007.1, forward strand.
GCGATCATCATGGTACATGGTGATGACAGCGGTCTTGTACTTCCTCCGAGAATCGCACCGGTACAGACAAGGGTGATCCCGATTGCACAACACAAAGAGGGCGTGATGGACAAAGCAAACGAACTGCTTCAAGCATTAAAGGCTGCCGGATACCGTGCAAAGATAGACGATTCCGAGAAGAGTCCGGGATGGAAGTTTAGTGAGCAGGAGATGCTCGGAATTCCAACCAGGATCGAGATCGGACCAAAAGATATTGAGAACAACCAGGTTGTAGTAGTACGCCGTGACACAAGAGAAAAGATTGTAGTGCCGATGGATGAAATCACAACAAAGCTTGCTGAAATTCTGGAGACAATCCAGAAAGACCTGTTTGAGAAGGCAAAAACTTTCCTTGATTCCCATATCGATTCTGCAGTGACAATGGACGAGATGGTAGAAAAGTTCCAGGATAACCGCGGATTTATCAAAGCGATGTGGTGCGGGGAGGAATCCTGCGAGGATGATATCAAAGCACTGACAGGCGGGGCATCCTCAAGATGTATCCCGGATGAGGAAGAACACCTGTCAGATGTGTGCATCTGCTGTGGGAAACCGGCTAAGCACATGGTATACTGGGGAAAATCATACTAAAAATATACGGGGTCAGGCACTTTTGCAAAGGGGTCTGACCCCTTTGAACAAAAAAGAAACGATAAAGTTGACATGGAGGCGGCGATAATGGACAGAGAAGAAGCATATAAGATTCTTACGAAATATATGAAGGGTGAAAGATATCTTCAGCATTCTTATGCTGTGGAAGCAATTATGCGCGGGCTGGCAAAGAGACTTGCCCCTGAGCAGGAGGAGCGCTGGGGGATTGTCGGACTTCTGCATGATCTGGACGAGGAACAGTGTGAATGGCAGGAACATCCGGAGGTGCACGGACCGACGTCCGTAGAAATATTGAAAAAAGAAGGAATAAATGATCAGGAATTGTTCGATGCTATATGTGCGCACAATCCTGCCTCTGGCGTGAAAGCACATACAAATCTTCAGTATGCGGTGCTGGCGGCCGATCCTATGAGCGGCTTTTTGAAAGCGATTGCCCAGATCTATCCGGACAAGAAGATAACTAGTGTAAAGCACAAATCAGTAAACAAAAGATTCAATGAGCTCCGTTTTGCATCGGGGGCGAACAGGGATTATATGGAAGCAATTGAATTTACCGGGCTTTCTCTGGATGAATTTATCGATATTTCATTGGAAGAAATGTGCAGTATCGCGGATGTTTTAGGTCTTTAGGGGGCAATATAGGCAAAGTTTAAAAAACTTCACGAAAATCGGAGCAAAGCCCTTGACTTTCCTGAAAAAACGTAATAAACTAATTTAGCGTGCACAAAGGCGTATAGTTTTTTGTGTGCAAATCAAGATAATTACGATTATCTGCAACCCCTCACCGTATAAGCGGGAGGAAACGAAAGAATCATAGGAGGTGAAAAAGAATGCCAACATTTAACCAGTTAGTTAGAAAAGGACGTCAGACTTCTGAAAAGAAATCAACAGCACCGGCACTTCAGAAAGGATACAACTCTCTGCAGAAACGTGCTACGAATGTATCTGCACCACAGAAGAGAGGTGTATGTACAGCTGTTAAGACAGCTACACCTAAGAAGCCTAACTCAGCTCTGAGAAAGATCGCCAGAGTTCGTCTCTCTAACGGAATCGAAGTAACAAGCTATATCCCGGGAGAAGGACACAACCTTCAGGAGCATAGCGTTGTTCTGATCCGCGGAGGAAGAGTTAAGGACCTGCCAGGTACAAGATACCATATTGTCAGAGGTACACTTGATACAGCAGGTGTTGCTAAGAGAAGACAGGCTCGTTCTAAATACGGCGCTAAGAGACCTAAAGACGCTAAAAAATAGGACTTGAAAACTTAGCAATTTGTAACTAAACAGTTAAATATCGTATCACAAACAGAACTATGATTATCGTACCTTGTTGGATCTCCACGGTTCAATAAGTACAGGTTGCGGATTTAAGATATTAAAAGTCTCGCGGCCACGAGCACATGAAGCGCGATTTCCATAGAAAGACACATGTGAGTACCGATGAATTAATCCCGGAGAAGACCGGAAATAATGATTAAGGAGGGAAGGACCGTGCCACGTAAAGGACATACTCAAAAAAGAGATGTATTAGCGGATCCAATATACAACAATAAAGTTGTTACCAAACTTATCAATAACATCATGTTAGATGGTAAGAAAGGTGTAGCACAGAAGATTGTATACGGAGCATTCGAAAGAGTTGAAGCAAAGGCTGATAAGCCAGCTATCGAGGTATTTGAGGAATGCATGAACAACATCATGCCTGTACTCGAGGTTAAGGCAAGACGTATCGGTGGAGCAACTTATCAGGTACCTATCGAAGTAAGGGCAGACAGAAGACAGGCGCTTGCACTTCGCTGGCTGACAATGTATTCTCGTAAAAGAGGCGAGAAAACAATGGAAGAAAGACTTGCTAATGAAATCATGGATGCAGCTAATAACACTGGTGCATCAGTGAAGAAGAAAGAAGATATGCACAAGATGGCAGAAGCAAATAAAGCATTTGCTCACTACCGCTTTTAATTAGGAGGAAAAAATCTTGGCTGAAAGAGAATATCCATTAGAGAGAACCAGAAATATTGGTATTATGGCTCATATTGATGCTGGTAAGACAACATTGACAGAGCGTATCCTCTATTATACTGGTGTAAACTATAAGATTGGTGATACTCATGAAGGTACTGCTACGATGGACTGGATGGAGCAGGAACAGGAAAGAGGTATCACAATCACTTCAGCCGCTACAACATGTCACTGGACTTTGGAAGAGAAGACTCAGCCAAAGCCGGGTGCTCTGGAACATCGTATAAACATCATCGATACACCAGGACACGTTGACTTTACTGTAGAGGTTGAACGTTCACTTCGTGTACTGGATGGTGCTGTAGGTGTATTCTGTGCTAAAGGTGGAGTTGAGCCGCAGTCAGAAAACGTATGGCGTCAGGCAGACACATACAATGTACCAAGAATGGCGTTCATCAACAAGATGGACATCCTGGGTGCTGATTTCTACAATGCTGTAGAACAGATCAAGACAAGACTTGGTAAGAATGCAATTTGTCTTCAGCTGCCGATCGGTAAAGAAGATGAATTCAAAGGAATCATCGACCTGATGGAGATGCAGGCTTACATCTATAATGATGAAAAGGGCGAAGACATTTCTATTACAGATATTCCGGAAGAAATGAAAGACGATGCAGAGCTTTATCATACTGAATTAGTTGAAAAGATCTGTGAATTAGATGACGATCTGATGATGGAATACCTGGAAGGTGAAGAACCATCTGTAGAAGCACTCAAAGCTGCTTTGAGAAAAGGAACATGCGAGTGTACAGCTGTACCGGTATGCTGCGGTACTGCATACAGAAACAAAGGTGTTCAGAAATTATTGGATGCAGTTATCGAATATATGCCTGCTCCGACAGATATCCCTCCGATCGAAGGTGTGGATGATGAAGGAAACAATGTCGTAAGACATTCATCCGATGCAGAGCCATTTTCCGCTCTTGCATTTAAGATCATGACAGACCCGTTTGTAGGTAAGCTTGCTTACTTCAGAGTATATTCAGGTTCTATCAACTCAGGTTCTTACGTGCTGAATGCAACAAAAGGCAAAAAAGAACGTGTTGGACGTATCCTTCAGATGCATGCCAACAAGAGGGCAGAGCTGGATAAAGTATATGCCGGAGATATCGCGGCAGCAATCGGATTTAAGTTCACAACAACAGGTGATACAATCTGTGATGAACAGCATCCGGTTATTCTGGAGTCCATGGAATTCCCAGAGCCTGTTATTGAGCTCGCTATCGAGCCTAAGACTAAGGCTTCCCAGGGTAAATTAGGTGAGTCTCTTGCAAAACTTGCAGAAGAAGATCCTACGTTCCGTGCACACACAGATAAAGAAACAGGACAGACAATCATCGCAGGTATGGGTGAGCTCCATCTGGAAATCATCGTAGACAGACTTTTACGTGAATTCAAGGTAGAGGCTAATGTAGGTGCACCTCAGGTTGCTTACAAAGAGTCCTTCACAAAACCTGTTGATGTAGACAGCAAGTACGCTAAACAGTCCGGTGGACGTGGACAGTACGGACACTGTAAAGTTAAATTCGAACCAATGGATGTGAATGGTGAGGAAGTATACAAATTTGATACAGCTGTAGTCGGCGGTGCTATTCCGAAGGAATACATTCCGGCAGTAGGTGAAGGTATCGAAGAGGCAATGAAAGCCGGTGTTCTGGGTGGATTCCCGGTTGTTGGTGTTCATGCTACAGTATATGACGGATCATACCATGAAGTCGATTCCAGTGAAATGGCATTCCATATTGCAGGATCTCTGGCATTCAAGGACGCTATGAAGAAATCTTCACCAGTGCTTCTTGAACCTATTATGAAGGTTGAGGTAACAATGCCTGAAGAATATATGGGAGACGTTATTGGAGATATCAATTCACGCCGTGGACGTATCGAAGGTATGGATGACTTAGGCGGCGGTAAGATCGTACGTGCGTACGTTCCGTTGTCAGAGATGTTCGGTTATTCAACAGACTTACGTTCCAAGACACAGGGACGTGGTAACTACTCAATGTTCTTCGAGAGCTATGAGCCGGTACCGAAGTCTGTACAGGAAAAAGTATTGTCTAATAAAGAGGCATAAATAAAATGGTTAAATCTCATAAAAAGGCTTGAAAAAGCTGTGATTATGAAATATAATCAGAATTAGCCGAGTAAAAGCGTAAACCAATAAAATGCCTGTAATCAGGCTATATATTAAGGAGGATTATTCAAAATGGCAAAAGCTAAATTTGAAAGAAACAAACCACATGCTAATATTGGTACCATCGGACACGTTGACCATGGTAAAACAACATTAACAGCTGCTATCACAAAAACACTTTCTGAAAGAGTTGCCGGAAACGCAGCAGTAGATTTCGAAAACATTGATAAAGCTCCAGAAGAGAGAGAGCGTGGTATCACAATCTCTACAGCTCACGTTGAGTACGAGACAGAGAAACGTCATTATGCACACGTTGACTGCCCAGGACATGCTGACTATGTAAAGAACATGATCACAGGTGCTGCTCAGATGGACGGAGCTATCCTTGTTGTAGCTGCTACTGACGGAGTTATGGCTCAGACAAAAGAGCACATCCTTCTGTCACGTCAGGTTGGTGTACCTTACATCGTAGTATTCATGAACAAATGTGACATGGTAGACGATGAAGAGCTGCTTGAATTAGTAGAAATGGAAATTCGTGAACTCTTAAGCGAGTATGAATTCCCAGGAGATGATACTCCGGTTATCCAGGGATCAGCTCTGAAAGCTCTGGAAGATCCTTCATCAGAGTGGGGAGACAAGATCATGGAACTTATGGACGCTGTTGACAGCTGGATTCCAGACCCACAGCGTGATACAGATAAGCCATTCCTGATGCCTGTAGAGGACGTATTCTCTATCACAGGACGTGGTACAGTTGCTACAGGTAGAGTAGAGCGTGGAACACTTCACGTATCTGATGAAGTTGAAATCATTGGTATCCATGAAGACGTTAAGAAGACTGTTGTAACAGGAATCGAAATGTTCCGTAAACTGCTTGACGAAGCTCAGGCTGGTGACAACATCGGAGCTCTGCTTCGTGGTGTTCAGAGAACTGAAATCGAAAGAGGACAGGTTCTGATCAAACCAGGTACAGTTAAATGCCACAAGAAATTTACAGCTCAGGTATACGTTCTGACAAAAGATGAAGGTGGACGTCATACACCATTCTTCAACAACTACAGACCTCAGTTCTACTTCAGAACAACAGACGTAACAGGTGTTTGCGATCTGCCGGACGGAGTTGAAATGTGCATGCCTGGAGATAACGTAGAAATGACAATCGAACTGATTCACCCAGTAGCTATGGAAGAGGGTCTTGGATTCGCTATCCGTGAAGGTGGACGTACAGTTGGATCAGGAAAGGTTGCTAAGATCATCGAATAATCGTTGATTTACAATCAATCAGTATAATTAAAACCGCAATTCTTGAGTAATCAGGAATTGCGGTTTTTTAATGTACCAGTTAAATATATGCTCTTTACCAGAACGTGATTTTTATGTTATGCAAATAATTGCTTTAGAGCTACTTATAGTAGTATTTTCCTTTGAAACATGGTATACTATTTTCAGAAAATTATGTTCGGAATAAAGAAAGGAATGGTCTTTCAGACAATTGCTGAATGAATGTCAGAAAGCCATCGGGAAATCAATATGAAAAAGAAATGGCAGTATGCCCTCCTTGGTTTTTTCCTTGGAATGGCACTTTTAGTCTGCTCTGTTTTTCATTCTGTATACAGTACCCAGTCTTACGGGCGATTGATAAACTATGTTGGTATTGTACGGGGAGCAACACAGCGTCTGGTGAAGCTTGAACTGAACAATGAACCAAGTGACGAACTGATAACGTATCTGGATGATATTCAGGAGAATTTAAGGGATGGAGAGGGAAAGTATGATTTAATCCTTCCGGATGATGAAGAATATCAGGAATGTCTGGGTCAGTTGGAGGACCGTTGGGAAGAACTGAAAGAAGATATTTATACATATCGGGAAGATCATTCTGAAAAAGATGAACTGCTAAAGGATAGTGAATCGTATTTTGCATTGGCCAACGATACTGTATTTGCGGCAGAAGCATTTTCATCTGACCAAATCAGGAATCTGCTGGGAATGACGATTGTCCTTATTGCATGTATTATTGTGATCTGGCTTTTCTTATTTTGGTCTAATATAAGAAAGATACTGAATCTTGAAAGTGCGAATAAAACATTGGAAGATAAGGCCGGAAGAGATATTCTGACAAATGCATATACTGTAGTGAAATTTAAAGAAGTTGCCCAAAAGCTGTTGGACAAAAACCACGATAAAAAATATGCGGTATTTTATGTTGACTTTGCAGATTTCAAGTATATTAATGATTTGTTTGGATATGCGTGGGGAGACCGGATACTGAAGGAGTACGCGAATATTATACAGAAAGATATGAGGAGTGATGAAGTTTTCTGCCGTGTGAATGCGGATAATTTTGTGATTCTGAGATACTATGACTCAAAGAAAGAATTACTGGAGAGACAAAAAGAAGTTGATACAAGGGTTACAGAGTATATGCGTCAATCAACCGAGAAACATGCACTCTCTGTGTGCTGCGGGTTATGCTGTGTCGAAGACGTTATAGAGGACTTGAAGATTGAAGGCCTGATGGACCGGGCCAATTTTGCAAGAAAAACGGTAAAGACAGGTAAGTTTGACAAATACCGTTTCTATAACGAGAGTATCAGGCGAAAGCTCTATCAGGAGAAATCTATTGAGAGCAGTATGGATACAGCACTTGAACAGAAGGAGTTCAAAGTATACTACCAGCCTAAGGTTGAGCTTTCCACCAACAGGGTAGTCTGCTCAGAGGCACTTGTCCGATGGCAGAAGCCGGACGGTACAATCATTTCCCCTGCAGATTTCATCCCTGTTTTTGAGAAGAATTATACGATACCGCTTCTTGACAGATATGTATTTGAAGAAGTATGCAGATGGCTCAGGCATCTGCTGGATACGGGGAGAGAGGCACTGCCTGTGTCTGTAAATGTTTCCCGTCTTCAGTTTTATAACAGTGATTTTGTTAAGGCTTACGCAGAAATCCGTGACAAATACAGGATACCTGAAGGGCTGCTGGAAATTGAGTTCACAGAGACCATCCTGTTTGATAACTGGGACGTACTGAGCGGAATCGTCGAGGATCTGCACAAGGCAGGATTTTCCTGTTCTATAGATGATTTTGGAAAAGGATATTCTTCCCTCAGTACAATACAAAATCTGAATATAGATGTCCTGAAGATTGATGCCATGTTTTTCCCGAATATTACCACAAAAGAAAAGGACAGGCTGCTTGTCGAGGGAATCATAAAACTGGTCCGCCAGTTCGGTGTTGTGACTGTAGCGGAAGGCATTGAGACAATGGAGCAGGTAGAATTTTTAAGGAGCGTTAATTGTGACATGATTCAGGGATATGTGTTCTACAGGCCAATGCCTGAAGCGGAATACGAAGAGCTGCTATATACGCTGGAGAACCGGAGAGAGGATATTCCTGTGCAGGAAAGACTAGAGACATGCCTGTGTTGAAAGAATAGGTGTCAGATGAACTTAATATGAAGATAAGAATCCACCAGAGCTGTAAGATGGCATCTGGTGGATTTTTATTAGGGCGCTGTGTATTTTGGGGATCATAAAATATCCAACTTAATTCGAAAAATATCCCACCTTATCCAAAAATAATACAAATATATCGTAAGAAAACATACCATATGAAAGAAATATATGATTGTTGTCTTTTGGGAATAGCGGTAAAATATTGGTGACAGGAGGTCATAAGATGATAAAAGTATTTCTTGTAGAAGATGAGATTGTAATAAGAAACGGAATTAAAAACAGTATTGACTGGCATAGAGAAGGTTATGAATTTGCAGGAGAGGCGAGTGACGGAGAACTGGCTTACCCAATGATCCTGAAGGAAAAGCCGGACATACTGATCACAGATATCCGCATGCCCTTTATGGACGGCCTTGAGCTTAGTAAAATGGTCAGAGAGGCACTTCCAGATATTAAGATCCTGATCCTGAGTGGGTATAATGAATTCGACTATGCGAAGGAAGCGATTCACATAGGGGTTGCTGACTATCTTCTGAAGCCGATATCATCGGCAAAGCTTTTGGGGGCCCTCGGCCATATTGCGAGGCAGGTTGAGCAGGAGCGCGAAGAGCAGCAGATGAAAGAACAGTTCAATAAGGATAACCAGGAATTTATCGAGAATGAGAAAATGAGACTGTTTGACGGATTGATTGCAGGGAACCTTTCTGTGAGTCAGGCGGTAAACGAGGCAAAGGCATTGGGAATGGACTTGAGTGCACAGGTGTATAATGTGTTATTGTTTAAAGTGTCTGTAAAAATCAATGATTATGATACACCCGAACAGGCAATGGAAGCTTTTCGTGACATTGAAAGTGCACCGGATACCGTACCGGGGACTTTTTATTTCCGCAGGGGCGTGGAAGGCTGGGCATTTCTTGTAACGGCAGGGACGGTGGAAGAGGAGCAGGAGAAGATGAACCGCCTCAAAGGATATTTTTCAGAGGTCATGGAGAAGTATCCCGGCGTCGAATATTACGGGGGGATCGGACAGAGCGTTCAGCGGATCCGGGAGCTCGGAAACTCTTACGATCAGGCAGGGATTGTGTTTTCTACACGCTTTGTCAATGAGTCCCGGCAGATCCTGACTGCAAATGATATCAGGCTTATACATGAGAAGGGAACCATCAATGTACAGAGCCTTGACTTAATGGAGAGGAACAGGACACTAATGGAGAAGTTTCTCTCAAAAGGGACGGCAGAGGAGATTGAAAGTTTCCTTACAGCCTATTTTGACGAGATGCCGAAAGAAAATATGCAGTCATCCCTGATGCGCCAGTATATTACAATGGATATGTACATCGTAGCCAGTTCTTTCTGTGACAGGCTTGGAATCCCCAAGGAGGAGCGCGAAGAAGAGGCGAAAGAGCTGGAAACAGCCTTACAGACGATGACAGGAGAAGAAAGCGTGAACAAATATGTCAGACAGCTCCTGAAAAATACAATTGACAGAAGGGATACAGTGAGTGGGAGCCGCTATTCCGATGTGATAGAGAAGGCAAAGGAGTATATTGCTTCCAATTATATGTCTGAAGATGTATCCCTGAATACTGCGGCGGCTGCTGTAAATATGAGTCCAAGCTATTTCAGCTCGGTATTCGGGCGCGAAGCCGGCAGGACATTCGTGGAATACCTTACGATGGTGAGGATGGATAAGGCAAAAGAGCTGCTGATGTGCTCCCCGCTTAAGACTTCTGAGATCGGTTATGAGGTGGGGTATAAAGATCCCCACTATTTCAGCTACATATTTAAGAAGACGCAGAACTGTACTCCGAAGGACTACAGACAGCGGGGAAAGAAGGGGCAGGAATGAAAAAACACGGCAAATCATTAACGTTAAATAAGCGGATAGCCCTGATCCCATGCTCTGTATTCCTTCCAATGCTTCTGGTTGTGGTCTATCTGGCTGTAACATTAATCAGGTCTGCCGATGCTTACAGCGCGATCACGGAGAGCGTCATGTATGCCAACTTTTATTCGAAGGAATTCAAAGAACGCATGGATTACAGCATGTATCTGGCAGTGATCGGCAGTAAGACAACGGAGGAATTAGGGGATGGTAAGACGACGATCAACGGTGTTGTGACAGTAGACCCATATAAATATATAGAAGAATTATCGGATGTCTGTGATGAGCTGTCAGATATGGCAACCGCGTCTATTAACAGGAAGAAGATCATTCAAGTGAATAACAGCCTGAAATCTCTGAAAAAATGTGTGACAGAACTGGAGCGTATGATTACGGATAATGTCTCCTATGATGAAAAGATGGATTATCTGGATGAAAATATCCGCGGAAGAAGCGGTCTTACCACTGTGATACAGGGAGCTCTGCAGGAGTATGTATACAACGAAACGAAGAATTTTGACCAGGCGAAGGATGAACTTCGGTTAAAGACAAGAAATGCCGTTGAAATGACCATTATTGCCCTGTGCATCACCGCAGTGATTGCGATCGGTTTGTCCATACTGGCGGTCCGGAGTGTAACACGTCCGATTAAAAAACTGTGCTCGCAGACGAGGAAGGTTGCCAAAGGGGACTTTACTGCCAAGACAAAGATTGAAACGGTGGATGAGATTTCAGTTCTGACAGACAGTTTTAATGATATGACGGCAGAGATCGGCGTGTTGGTGGACAATATCAAGAAACAGGAAAAGAACCTGCGCATCACAGAGTCCCGCCTCATGCAGGCACAGATTAACCCGCATTTCCTCTATAATACGCTGGATGCGATTATATGGCTGGCAGAGGAAAAGAAAACGGATGATGTTGTTTCTATGGTGAACTCCCTGTCGGAATTTTTCCGCACAACGTTAAGCAAAGGGAAGGATTATATTACGGTAAAAGAAGAAAAATCCCATGTAGAGAGCTATCTGGAGATCCAGCAGTACAGATATCAGGATATCATGGATTATGAGATTGATATTGCAGAAGAAATATACCCTTACATGATACCAAAGCTGACCCTGCAGCCCCTCGTGGAGAATGCCCTTTACCACGGAATCAAGAATAAAAGGGGGAAGGGCACGATCAGGATCACCGGATGGAAAGAAGGGGAGAGGATTTACCTGAAGGTATCTGATAATGGAATCGGCATGAGTGAGCAGGCGCTTGATAAACTGCGCAGAAGCATGTATGGCATCAACGGTGAGGTGGATGAGAGTGGTTTTGGACTGGCGAACGTGAATCAGCGCCTGCAGTATTATTATGGTGAAGAATATGGGGTGTTTTTTGAGAGTGAGGAAAATGCCGGCACAGAGGCCACTGTAATTATCCGGGCAAAAAATATCGCCCCTTTATCGTAAATAATCCATACTTCTATAAAAATGGGATGAAGATATCTTAAAATATTATAAAAATGTAAAAGGATAGTCTGTTTCTTATTTCCGGAAAAATCTGTAAGATATAGCCAAGATGATTGATACAAAAGCAATCAGAAATTTAAGGAGGATTTGTAGAATGAAGAAAAAATTGTTATCAGCATTTATGTGTGTTGCGATGTCGGCGGCATTACTTGCAGGATGCGGCGGAAAAGACCAGAGCGCCGATGCAGGTACAGACAACGGGGGAAATGAGGGCGGCAGCGATGTAATCACGATCGGTTTCTCACAGGTTGGTGCGGAATCTGACTGGCGTACGGCAAACTCTGAATCTATGAAGAGTACATTCAGTAAGGATAACGGATATGACCTGATTTTTGATGATGCACAGCAGAAACAGGAGAATCAGATTACTGCAATCCGTAACTTTATCCAGCAGGAAGTTGACTACATTGTGCTGGCACCTGTTACAGAGACCGGATGGGATACCGTTTTACAGGAAGCAAAAGACGCAGATATACCGGTTATCATTGTTGACCGTATGGTAGACGTTTCAGATGATGACCTGTTTACCGCATGGGTCGGATCAGACTTCGAACTGGAAGGAAAGAAAGCATGTGCATGGCTGAATGCATACGCAGAAGCAAAAGGAATGAAGGAAGTTAATATCGTGGACATCCAGGGAACAATCGGTGCATCTGCCCAGATCGGCCGTACAAAAGGTCTGGAAGACGCGGCAAAGGAGTATGGATGGAACCTGCTTGCATCACAGTCAGGCGAATTCACACAGGCAAAAGGACAGGAAGTTATGGAGTCTATGTTAAAACAGTATGACAACATCAATGTAGTATACTGCGAGAACGATAACGAGGCATTCGGTGCAATCGATGCGATCGAAGCAGCAGGCAAGACAGTAGGTCCTGACGGGGATATCCTTGTAATGTCATTCGATTCAACAAATGCAGGACTGACAGATACATTAAGTGGAAAGATAATCCTTGACACAGAGTGTAACCCGCTCCACGGACCCCGCGTAGAAGAAATCATTAAGAAACTGGAAGCAGGGGAGACGCCTGATAAACTGGCCTATGTTGATGAAGAAATCTTTGCACACGGCGCTGATGTTGCATCTGTAACAGTTGACGGAAAAGACTATGCTGTAACAGAAGTAACGGAAGATGTTATCTCACAGCGTGCATACTAAGAAGAAAATAAAGACCAGACTGCCGGAAGCGGCAGATATTTAGAAGCAGGAATTGAACAGACAGGCGTGGCGGAAGACTTAAGGCATGTTACCTGATATGCTGCCACGCCCTTTTTATGCCCAAAATCGGCGAAGGAAAGCAGGTGAACCCCAAAATGGAAGATAATATTGTATTGACGATGAGAGATGTCTCAAAAACATTTCCGGGTGTGAAAGCATTACAGCATGTAGATTTCACACTGAGGAAAGGAGAAATCCATGCATTAATGGGAGAAAACGGGGCCGGGAAATCTACACTGATCAAGGTGCTGACCGGTGTGCATGAATTTGAATCCGGTGAAATCCGGTTAGAAGGAATCGACGGCGCAGTAATCAATCGTTCCCCCCAGGATGCCCAGGGCCGGGGGATTAGTACCGTTTATCAGGAAGTGAACCTCTGTCCGAACTTAAGTGTCGCAGAGAATCTGTTTATCGGCAGAGAACCGAAGAAAGCAGGTATGATAGACTGGAAGACAATGAATAAAAAATCCACACAGATATTAAAGGATTTGGATATAGAAGTATCAGCGGGACAGAATTTAGAGGAATGTTCCATTGCAAACCAGCAGATGATTGCGATAGCAAGAGCGGTTGATATGCAGTGTAAAGTGCTGATATTGGATGAACCGACATCATCACTGGATGATGATGAAGTAGAAAAGCTGTTTACCCTGATGAAGAAGCTTAAAGACGAAGGCGTCGGAATCATATTTGTTACTCATTTCCTGGAACAGGTTTACGCGGTATGTGACAGGATCACAGTACTGCGAAACGGGGAACTAGTCGGGGAATATGCAGTGAAAGACCTGCCGCGTGTGATGCTCGTGGCAAAGATGATGGGAAAAGATTTTGACGACCTTGCGGATATAAAGAGCCTGCATGGTGAAAAGGACTACAGCAGGGCGGATACGGTTATTCAGGCAAAAGGCATTGGGAAAAAGGGAACGATCCGGCCGTTTAACCTGACAATCCGTAAAGGGGAAGTGATTGGCCTCTCCGGCCTGCTTGGATCCGGACGTTCCGAGCTGGTCCGGGCGATATACGGAGCAGATAAGCCGGACAGCGGTGTTCTGGAAGTAGACGGGAAACCGGCAAAAATCAATGCCCCGATCGACGCAATGAAAAAGGGGATGGCTTATCTGCCTGAGGACAGGAAAAGGGACGGTATTCTGGCAGATTTGTCCGTGCGTGAAAACATCATTATAGCCCTGCAGGCGAAGAGGGGGATGTTCAGGCCTATGAGCCGGAAGGAAATGGAAGAAGCGGCAGACAAGTACATTGATATGCTGCAGATTAAGACAGCCAGCCGGGAGACACCGATCAAGAGCCTGTCAGGGGGGAACCAGCAGAAAGTGATCATCGGGAGATGGCTGCTGACGAATCCCGAATATCTGATTCTGGATGAACCGACGAGGGGAATCGACATCGGAACAAAGACGGAGATACAGAAACTGGTTCTGGACCTTGCCGACCAGGGAATGGCGGTGACCTTTATTTCTTCTGAAATAGAAGAAATGCTGCGTACCTGTTCCAGAATGGCAATCCTGCGCGACGGGAAAAAGGTAGGGGAGTTAGAAGGCAGTGAACTGTCCCAGGATGGCATTATGAAAGCGATTGCCGGAGGTGAAGAGTAAGATGAATAAGAATTTCAATCTAAAAAAATTAACAGGCATGCGTTTGTTTATGCCAATCGTTTGTCTGCTTGCGGTGCTGCTGATCAACGTCATTACGACGCCGGGATTTTTTAAGATATCGCTGAACAATGGTGTACTATATGGCTATATCATTGACGTGGTAAACCGTGCATCTGAGCTGGTTGTACTTGCAGTCGGAATGACCCTCGTAACGGCGGCATCCGGCGGGCAGGACATCAGTGTGGGAGCCGTGATGGCCGTGGCAGCGGCTATCTGCTGCCAGATACTGTCTGGCGGGGACGTTTCCACAAATGCATTCCAGAACCCCTTCATACTGGCGGTTATTGCGGCTCTGGCCGGTGCCGTTCTCTGCGGTGCGTTCAACGGTTTCCTTGTGGCAAAGCTGAACATCCAGCCAATGGTTGCCACCTTGATCTTATTTACGGCAGGGCGCGGAATCGCGCAGTTAATTACAAAAGGACAGATTACATATGTCCGTGTAGAGAGTTACAAGCTGCTGGGCGGCTACATCGGAAAGTGTCCGATCCCGACCCCGATATTTGCGGCAGTCATTGTTATTCTGATTGTACATTTTATCCTGAAAAAGACAGCGCTCGGCCTTTACATTGAAAGTGTCGGTATCAACGCGACCGCTTCCAGACTGGTAGGGCTTAATTCTACCATGATTAAGTTCCTGACATATGCCATTTGCGGCTTTCTGGCGGGTATTGCAGGCCTTGTGGCATCCAGCCGTATCTATTCAGCCGATGCGAATAATATCGGTCTGAATCTGGAAATGGACGCGATCCTTGCGGTCGCACTCGGCGGCAACGTACTCGGCGGAGGTAAATTCAGCCTAATGGGTTCTGTCATCGGTGCATACACCATTCAGGCGCTGACGACAACTTTATATGCCATGAATGTATCAGCTGACCAGCTTCCGGTATATAAGGCAATCGTTGTAGTCATTATCGTGACGCTGCAGAGCCCTGTATTTAAGAAGGCGGTAGCAGGAATGAAAGCAAAACGGAGTTTGAAAAGGCTGGCGGCGGAAGGAGGAAATCAGTAATGAATCGGTTTAAAAATAAGAAAAAATTAAACGGCAGCAGTTATCTGCTTATAATTACCATCCTTCTGTTCATCTTTATGTATGTGGCAGGCATGGCAGCCTTTAGCGACAAAGGATTTGCAAAACCCCAGATGTTCCTGAACCTGTTCATATCAAATGCGGGACTTCTTGTCATCGCTATGGGGCAGACGATCGTCATGATCACTGCAGGAATCGACATCTCGGTTGGTTCGGTGACAGCGCTCGTCTGCATGGTAATCGCAAACCAGATGGAGAACCACGGCGCCAATGCGTATGCCGCGGTAGCTATGGCGCTTGGAATTGGCCTCGCGTTTGGCCTTGTGCAGGGGTTCCTTGTAGCATATCTGGACATCCAGCCGTTTATCGTGACACTGGCCGGGATGTTCTTCGGAAGAGGAATGACATCCATGATCAGCACGGAAATGATATCTATTAAGAATGAAACATTTTTGAAATGGGCTAACTATAAGATTTACCTTCCAATCGGTTCCTACAGCAAGAGAGGGAATTTCCTCCCGGCCTATATATACCCGACGGTCGTGATTGCACTTGTTGTACTCGTTATTATCATCATCGTCATGAAGTATACGAAATTTGGGCGCTCGGTCTATGCAATCGGGGGAAATTCCCAGAGTGCTATGATGATGGGGCTGAATGTCAGGAAGACAAAGCTGAAAGCTTACCTTCTGGATGGGTTTCTGGCAGGACTTGGCGGGTTCCTCTTCTGCCTGAACAGCTGTTCCGGATTCGTAGAGCAGGCAAAAGGGCTGGAAATGGATGCGATTTCATCCGCGGTAATCGGTGGTACACTGCTGAGCGGCGGTGTGGGGGCGCCATTTGGAACATTGTTCGGAGTTCTGATCAAGGGAACCATCTCGAGTCTGATAACCACACAGGGGACGTTGTCCAGCTGGTGGGTAAGAATCACACTGTCCGCATTGCTGTGCTTCTTCATCGTGTTACAGTCCATTTTTGCGGGAATGAAGAAAAAGAAGTAGTGAAGCAGTTCCCCGGCAGTCTGATGATTTGGATGGCGGATTGCGTCGCAGATGCAGTACAGTGGGAAAAAGAGGCAGAAAATAAAAGACATCTCTTTTGTCTTTGTTTTTCTGTCTCTTTTTAGTTCAAGTATTACTGAGAGTGCCAAAAAGCGTGATTACAGTAACGCTGCAACTGGCGGTTGCGGGTGTGTAAATTAGAAATGGTGGTGGGATTCTCTGGCAGATGGTATAGTAAAGGCAGGATAAAGATAAATTTTGAGGGGCTGAAAAGATGCTGACATATTATGAAAACTTGAAATGGAGGAGCTTGATATGACGATTGGTGAGAAGATTCAGAGGTGCAGGAAGGAACAAAAGATGTCTCAGGAGGATCTGGCTTCAAGGCTTGGGGTCTCAAGGCAGGCTGTTTCTAAGTGGGAATTGAATGAATCTGTGCCGGATACAGAGAATGTAGTTGAGCTGGGACGGATTTTCCGGGTTTCGCTGGATTATCTTTTGAAGGCCGAAATTTCGGAACCGGAAGAAACTGCGTGTGTGGTGGATGATTCTTATCAGGAGGATGAAAAAAGAGGAGGGACGAAAAACGTGAAATGGTACAGGCGCCCGGCGGTTATTGTCTATTTCGTTGTCTGTATTTTAATTATCACAAGTTTATCTTTTTTGGATTCCCCAGGAGTGGGACTTCTGTATGTGCTCGATATTACCTTCCTTTGGGGGATCGGATATCTGGTATGGCTGTGTGTAAAGGCTTTGAAAAAGTATGTACGGAAATAGAACTTAGTGATTGTGGAAATCTTTGTGTAAATCCGTCTTTTGATTGTGGATATCTTTAATGTATGATAAAATTTATGTGGAAAAAAGCAGGATGTATCATGATAAGGAGAAAAGATTATGCAGGATTTTACTTTTTACAGTCCAACCTATTTTGTGTTCGGAAAAGGAAAAGAAAATGAGGCAGGACATTATGTGAAACGGTTTTGCGGAAGCAAGGTTTTGATCCACTACGGCGGCGGAAGTGTAAAGCGCTCCGGACTGCTTGACAGAGTGAAAGCTTCATTAGAACAGGAAGGAATCGAGTATGTGGAGCTCGGAGGTGTTAAGCCGAATCCCAGAAGCGGCCTTGTGTATGAGGGAATTGAACTTTGCCGGAATGAAGGCGTTGATTTTGTCCTGGCTGTCGGTGGAGGAAGTACGATTGATTCTTCCAAGGCGATTGCGGCAGGGGCTATTTACGACGGAGATTTCTGGGACTTTTATCAGGGGAAGGCGATAGAGCGTGCACTTCCGGTAGGGACAATCCTGACGATTGCGGCAGCAGGCAGCGAAGGGTCACCGGATTCTGTCATTACGAAAGAAGAAGGGATGTTTAAGAGAGGGGCATCAGGGGAAGGGATACGCCCGGCGTTCTCTATCCTGAATCCGGAGCTCACACAGACTCTTCCGGCTTATCAGACAGCCTGCGGGGCGACAGACATTATGGCCCATGTTTTTGAACGTTATTTTACAAATACTGCTGATGTAGAGATTACAGACAGATTCTGTGAAGCAGTACTGCTTACAATGGTAAAAGAAGTTCCAAGGGTTCTTGCAGATCCCAATAATTATGAGGCGCGTGCAAACATTATGTGGGCAGGAATGACAGCCCATAATAATATCTGCGGAGTAGGAAGAGAACAGGACTGGTCCAGCCATGATATAGAGCATGAATTAAGCGCAGTTTATGATTGTGCACATGGAGCGGGGCTTGCAGTGGTATTCCCGGCCTGGATGAAATATACGGTGGAGCACAATCCGATGAGGTTCGCCCAGATTGCTGTCCGTCTGTGGGGATGCCAGATGGATTTTGAAAATCCAGTCAATACGGCCCTTGCGGGAATAGATGCATTTAAATCATTCCTCAGCTCGATCGGGATGCCAGTATCCTTTGCAGAACTTGGAGCAAAGGAAGAAGATATCCCTGCGATGGCAGAAAAATGCTGTCATGGAGACAACAGGGGCGGGACGGTTGGAAATTTTGTGAAATTACATCAGGAAGATGTGGAAAACATTTACCGTCTGGCATTATAATGAATAAGCAGAACGATAACAACAAGATGGAGGAAAAAGGAAAATGAAAATAGGAATTGGAAACGATCATTCAGCACTGGAACTGAAAGCAGAGATCATAGAGTTTCTTGAGAATAAGGGGCACGAAGTGGTTGACTTCGGGACTAATTCAGCAGAGAGCTGTGATTATCCTGTATATGGCGAGAAAGTTGCACGTGCTGTTGTAAGCGGGGAAGTGGATCAGGGGATTCTGATCTGCGGAACAGGACTTGGCATTTCACTGGCCGCAAACAAGGTAAAGGGAATCCGTGCGGCAGTCTGCAGTGAACCTTTTACCGCGCGCATGGCAAGACAGCATAATAACTGCAATATTCTGGCTTTTGGTGCAAGGGTAGTCGGCGGGGAGCTTGCGAAGATGATCGTGGAGACATGGCTTGATACAGAGTTTGAAGGAGGCCGCCACCAGCGGAGAGTGGACATGATCAGTGCTATTGAAGAAAAGAACGAATAGGAAGCTTTTACATAAAAGAGGAATTGAATTATGAAGAAAACAATTCTTGATTGTGATACAGTTGCTCTGGATGAGGAAAACGGCGCCCTGGTGATTATCGACCAGACCCAGCTTCCGACGAGGATCGAGCTTAAGTTCCTTACAGATATAGAAGATATCTGGGAGGCAATCTATCTGCTCAAGGTCAGAGGGGCGCCGGCGATTGGTGTGGCAGCAGCAATCGGTGTGTATCTTGCGGTAAAAGACCTTCAGACTGACAGTATGGAGGTTTTTTCAAAGAAGTTTAAAAAGGCAAAGGATTATCTGGCATCGTCCAGACCGACTGCCGTGAACCTCTTCTGGGCCCTTGACCGGATGGAGGCGGTGGTTACTGGGCACATGCAGTGCGGCGTCGGGGAAGTGAAAGAACTCCTGCACCGGGAGGCGGTTAATATCCGCTCAGAAGATATTCAGGTCTGCCGCAGGATCGGCGAAAATGCACTAGAACTCGTTAAGCCGGGAGCCGGCCTGCTTACACATTGTAACGCGGGACAGCTCGCTGCGGTAAAATACGGAACGGCCACAGCACCGATGTACCTCGGACAGGAGCGGGGGTATGGATTCCGCATCTATGTGGATGAGACGCGTCCACTGCTTCAGGGGGCAAGGCTGACCGCATTTGAACTGCAGGCCGCGGGTATGGATGTAACGCTGATCTGTGATAACATGTCCAGTGCGGTTATGAAAAAGGGGCTGGTGGATGCAGTCTTTGTGGGATGTGACAGGGTTGCGGCAAACGGAGATACAGCAAATAAAATCGGCACATCCGTAGTGGCGGCTGTGGCAAAGTATTATGGGATTCCTCTGTATGTCTGCGCGCCGACATCAACGATAGACATGTCCCTTCCGACAGGAGATAAAATACCGATAGAGGAACGTTCGGATGACGAAGTCACAGAAATGTGGTACGAAAAAAGGATGGCACCGGCAGGAGTCAAAGTTTACAACCCCTGTTTTGACGTAACGGATCACGGATTGATCTCAGGTATCATTACAGAATACGGCATGGCAAAGGCTCCTTATGAAGAGGCGTTTCGGGAGATATTCAGGGAAAAACTTAGTAAGTAGAATGAAATACACAATCGGTGATATAAACTAGATTGTGTATTTTTTTGACAATATTAAAAATTTGGAAAAAATTGGAAAAATATGTATCTTGTAGGGGAGAAAGTGTGCTAAAATATGAACATAGGAATCATATATCATTCCTATAATTGTGGTGTTTGGTTCAGGAAGCTTTTCTGAAAATACACAGGGAGATCGGTATGGAGGAACGCAGAAGAAAAATCTTACAGGAACTTGAAGAAAAAGGAAAGGTCCGTGTAAATGAATTGAGTGCAGAGCTGGGGTGTTCTGAAGTGACAATCAGGAATGACATCAAATGTATGGAACGTGCAGGACTTCTGATTCGTACTCACGGAGGTGCACTAAAGATAGAAGAAACCCCGCAGAAAAAATATTCCGCAGAAAGCATCTACAGGAATACAGACAAGAAAAAAGCCATTGCTGCACGTGCGTACGAGTGTGTAGATGACCGGGACACAATTATTATTGATGATACGTCTACCGGTTTTTATCTGGCACTTCATATTAAGCAGCATGCTGAGAAAAGAATTGCAGTTGTGACAAATTCACTGCTTGTAGGTAATGAGCTTGCAGGATTGGATCATGTTGAACTTTACATGGTTGGCGGCCCGGTAGGGGGACACCTTGCGGCTACTATGGGGGACGAGGCAGTCGCAGATATTTCCAGATTCCATGTGGACAAGGCTTTTATTGGCGTGCATGGCATTAATTTTGATGTGGGGATTACATCAACAGCATCTCCACAGGTTCAGGTGAAGCAGGCGATTATGAAAGCTTCAGATAAGGTAATTGTGCTGGCAGACAGCAGTAAATTCGGCGGTGGATATCTGTCAGTTATCTGCCCGCTGAGAGATATTTACCAAATCATCACAGATGAAGAGGTAGATGAGGAATATTCTGAACGCGCTGAAAGAGAGCAGATACCGCTTATAATTGCATAATTGCCGGAAAATACAACGGCTCAGGGCTCCTGCTTCAATTTGATGCAGGAGTCAAAATCGTGGAAAATTTATCTTGTATAAAGCGTTATGCAGTGCTATACTAACTTCACATCAAAATCTCAGACCATTTTATTCATAATATTCTAAGGTCTGAATCTTATTTTCTGCATCTGGCAGAAGATAAATCTGATTTCCTTGGCGATTCAGCCGGAAATTACCAGTTTTGATGAACTAAAAACTAAATAAGGTGGATATGATCAGTGTCCAGGCAATGTACTCTGCTTTATGTTATCATATACAATTTCAGACTTTTTGTATGGTAATACTAGATTGAAACAACATGGGCCTGTGTATATAATAGAAGCTAGGAGAGTACATCTTACGTGACGTTTGGCATATCCCCCGGAAAGAAGCATGCATCCGGCGCTGTTTTGATATGGCGAAGCAGGTAGAGGACGCGCAGGAGCAGGTATTTATACTTTCTGGTATACTGGTATTTGCAGATAAGGTGATAGATAACGAAGATTCTAAGGAAATGAGGGAATGGATAATGATGACAAAAGTATCAAAGTTATTCGAAGAAGAAAAGATCGAGTATGGGAGAAAAGTGGCTGCAGAGGTTTCTGAGAAGGCGGCTAAAGCAACGAAAGAGGCAGTTGAAAAAGCAACGAGAGAAAATGAAATTGGGATTGTAAAAAGGATGCTGTCTAATGGTATTTCCTTGGAACAGGTTAAAGCAGTCGTGACTATTTTAACGGAAGAGGAAGTGAAAGACCTGCAGAAGGAAGTTAAACGGCAAAATAATAATGATTAAAAATTTCAATATTATTTGTAGTATTGAAATAAAGAGTCAATTGTACTAAAATTGATGTGTAACAATTGGAGAATATTTAACAATTTAGTATTATTCAAAAAAATGCAGAAAATTTGAACGCTGTATCATTTGTAAGAATGAGTTTTCTGGCAAAGGAGGAAAAGTAAAGTGGGGATTACGATAAAACAACTGTCAGAAATGAGCGGATATTCCTGTTCAACGATTTCCCGTGTGATTACGAATAAAGGGAATGTAAAGGCCGAGACAAGGGAAGCCGTTGAACGGCTTTTGATGGAGCAGAATTACCGTACGAATGTTATGGAATTGAGAATGGCCGGAATTAACCAACGGACGATCATGATTATAGTCGGAGACCTGGATAACTGGTTTTATATGGAGATGATACGGGGAATACAGAGGCGGGTGGCAGAGGAAGGCTACATTTCCGTAATCGGATACAGTGATAATGAAGAAAAGGCCGAAAATGAATATGTCCAGATGGCTTATCAGGAAAGCTATGCAGGGATCATGTTCATTAACGTGAAAGGTGACTCTATCCTGAAGCAGATGCTTATGCAGAATAAGTGTCCGGTCGTGTTCCTGAACAGGTCGGTGCGGTTTGTAGATCTGGATACGGTTTGCAGTGATAATTATCAGGGGGGATATATGGCAACAAACTACCTGATTGAGATGGGACATAGAAAGATAGCTCATCTGACCGGGAGTCTGTATTCATCTGTTACTTTTGAGAGGATGAGGGGCTATGAGGATGCCATGCGGGATGCCCATTGTGTCATATCTAAGCACAGCCTGTTTTATGGGGACCTTAAAAGGGAAAGTGGATATCAGTTTGGCAGACAGCTTGCCGAGAAAGGATGGGACTTTACGGCAGTATTCTGTGGGAATGACCTGATGGCCGTCGGACTTCTGGAGGCGCTGGAAGAGTATGGAATACAGGTCCCTGAGGAAGTCAGCATCGTATGTTATGATGACACACCGATAGCGGAAAAGGCAAAAATACATTTGACAACAGTGGGAGTAGAGGCAAGCCGTATGGGGAAAGTTGCGTCAGAAATGCTGCTCTCCAGAATAGCCGGAGAAAATATAGAGTCCAGAACAATATCCTTTAAACCTAAGATGACAATACGAGACAGTGTCAGGAAGATATAGGACAAGGTGATGGCGGCCCAGAATTTATAAGAAAAGGGAGCCGGATCAACAGAAAGAAATTTGATGAACCAAATCAAATTTCTTTCTGTTGATCCGGCTCCCTTTTCTTATATATACGTAGACAGAAAGAGTAATATTGATAAAAATTTAACAACAAAACGAATGAATAAAAATTTCATAAACGATATTCTGGTTATTGTTTTGTTACAAAAAAGAAATAGGAAGTTTAGGTAATTTACGAATTGCGAAAGTATTGGTAAGGGAATAAGCTTTAAGTAGGTACAGAGAGTTGATAAAGATCAAAGGAGGCACACATGAGACTGAAAGATAAAGTAATCATTGTTACGGGGGGAACAAAAGGAATCGGAAGAACGATTGCACTGGCAGCTGCGGCAGAAGGGGCAAAGGTTGTGATCGGAGGCCGGGATGCAGAAGGCGGCCGTACATTTGTTGAAGAAGTGAAGCAGAATACCCCGGGCGACGGTATGTTTGTGAAGGGGGATCTGACAAGTGTGGACTGTTGCAGGGAACTGGTCGAGGAGACGGTTAGAAAGTACGGGAAGCTGGATGGTCTGGTTAATTATGCAGGAACAGTATTATCAATGGCCCCGATCACAGAGACAACCGAGGAACAGTTTGATTCTATTATGTCTATCAATTTTAAGAGTGCGTTTTTTGTCACTAAATATGCGGTAAAGGTTATGCAGGAGAATGGGGGAGGTTCCATCATCAATATGGGATCCATGCACGCATATGGGGGAGAGATCGACAGAACGGCCTATGCCTGTTCCAAGGGGGCAATGTATACACTTTATAAACACATTGCAAAGAATTATGCAAAGGACCTTATCCGGTGCAACTGGATTACAATCGGCTGGGTTGCAACACCAGGGGAACTGGCCCTTAGAAAGGAACAGGGGGTCGGTGAGGACTGGCTGAATGAAGTGGGGAGTAATTACTTTCCAATGGGCCGGCTCCAGACCCCGGAGGATTATACAGATAGTGCGTTATTCCTGTTGGGAGACGGATCTTCACAGGTAACGGGAACGGAGATATTTGTAACAGGTGGGTTTATGTTTTAAATAATACCGGATGTGTTACTGTTCACACCCTACGGGCGTGCACAGTAACGGCATCTGCCCATTAAAAGTCGCCTGCGGCGAGGGGCAGATGCCCCGAAACCATCACTTTATCGGCCCCGATGCCGTGCAGCTAGGTGCACGGCACGGTGTGAACAGTAACCCGGATGTGCCTAGCGGGTACAGGATTGGAGGAGACAAGTGAAAGATATTGTAATTGTTTCAGGAGCAAGAACAGGAATCGGAAGTTTCGGGGGCTCACTGAAAAATATGAGTGCCAGTGACCTTGGCGGAATCGCCATAAAAAGTGCGGTTGAGAGGGCGGGGTTAAAACCGGAACAGATTGATGAAGTTGTGTACGGATCAGTGGGGCAGATTGCGGAAAATGCATTTATATCCAGAATCAGTGCAATTAAGGCAGGTATTCCGTATGAGGCTACGGCGTTAAGTGTGAACAGACTCTGCTCGTCAGGACTTCAGGCGATTCTGACTGCGGCACAGGAAATCGAAACAGGATTTTGTGAAATTGCAGCAGCCGGCGGAACGGAGAGTATGTCCACGCTTCCTTATTATGTAAGGAACGGACGGTTCGGATACCGGATGGGGCATGGGGAGCTGGAGGATGGCCTTATTACCATACTCTCAGACCCGCTTACAAGAGACCATATGGGGATCACTGCTGAGAATGTGGCCGAAAGGTATCAGATTTCGCGGGAAGATCAGGACACCTATGCATACAAAAGCCAGATGAGGGCGGCAGCGGCAAGAGACGCCGGAAAGTTTAAGGATGAGATCATACCGGTTACGGTAAAGGTTAGCAAAAAGGAAGAAAAGGTCTTTGAACAGGACGAATATATCAGAGATACGATTTCACTGGAAAGTCTTGCGAAGCTCCGCCCATGTTTTAAAAAGGATGGAACTGTCACTGCGGGAAATGCATCTGGCATCAATGACGCAGCGGCAGCAGTCGTTTTGATGGAAGAAAGAAAGGCGAAGGAGCTTGGATTAAAACCTCTTGTCAGAATCAAGGCAGCGGCATGTGCAGGAGTCGATCCCGCACTCATGGGAATCGGACCGGTTCCGGCAATGAAGAAATTATTTGCACAGACAGGCCTGACAAAAGAAGATATCGGCCTTATTGAATTAAATGAAGCCTTTGCTTCACAGTCTCTGGCCTGCATCAGGGAACTCGGACTGGATGAAGATAAGGTGAATGTAAACGGAAGCGGGATCTCAATGGGACACCCTATCGGAGCGACCGGATGTATCATTACTATTAAATTAATGAATGAAATGATCAGGAGACAGGTAAAGTACGGCATTGCTACACTGTGTATCGGGGGAGGCCAGGGGCTGGCAGTGTTATTTGAACTATGTGGCAACGATTAAGCACATCCGATTAAGAGGAGAAACAGATCGTGTGAACAGTAACGGAAAGGATATCTCCTATGGATTATACGGATCATATAAAACAATACCATAAACCTTTTTTAAACATATATGGGACATTAGTCGATTCTGCAGTCAGATATCCGGACAAAATTGCTATTGCAGATGATGAGAGATCGGTTACATACGCTCAGCTGCTTAACGAAGCAGACAATTATGCGTCAAAAATAGCTGGATTGAAACTCAACACCGGAGATCAGGTCGGATTTGTCATGGTAAACAATATTCGTATGGTATCCTGCTTCTACGGGGCGGTGAAACTCGGATGTATCGTGGTCATGATTAATACAAAATTTAAGGCAGAGGAAATAGCAAAACTTCTTTCAGAGATGGATGTCAAAGCAGTGTTCTGTGATGAGAGATGGAAAGACAAGGTAACAGGGACTGCGGAGAAGCTGGGTATCTGCCATGTTATTACGGAAAATTATGACTGGGGTGAGATAGAAGAAAAAAAGACTTCCTATGTGCAGAATCCGGACTACCCAGCTGTTATTATGCATACATCAGGGACGTCTGGTCCACCGAAAGGGGTCATGATTACCCACCGGAATATACTGGAGACTGCATATGGATATCAGGAAATTCAGGGGCTTGACAGCAGTGCGGTTACAGTATTGTCTGTTTCACTGTTCCATATTCTGGGACTGAGCTGTGTTACGACATACTTTATTTATCTGGGAGGCACTATTGTAATGTCCGCGTTCTATGATGTCAAGGATGTCTTGAAAAATATAGTGAAGTGGAAAGCAACACATTTTCATTCGGTTCCGACGGTATACCATCAGATTATTCTTGCCGGCAGCGGTAAAGTGAGTCTCTCATCTTTAAAAGTTACAGTATGCGGAGGCGCTCCGATCAAGGAAGAACGAGTCAGGGAATTTGTAAAACTGGCGCCTAATGCATCCTTCCGCCTTGCTTACGGAATGACGGAGACGGCCGGGTCAGGGGCATTATCACGCGGGCACCGGGAACCGTTAAAGGCAGTGAAGAATGTTTACATAGAAGTACAGGGGAAAAACGGGCGGTCTTTGAAACCATATGAGAAGGGGGAGATTGTGTTTTACGGACCTGTTGTGGCAAAGGGGAGATGGAATTGTGAATCTCTGAAAGAAGACAGGATGCCAAGCGGTGACACCGGTTATATGGACGAAGAAGGCAGGATATTTGTGCTGGACAGGATGAAGGACTTGATTAACCGGGGCGGGGAGAAGATATTTCCTTCGGAAATAGAAAGCACACTTCTGGAATATCCGGGAATCATCGCAGCTTCCGTGGTGGGAGTCAGAGATGAGGAGTATGGAGAACTTCCGGCAGCAGTCGTCGTGCCGGGCCGGGGAGAAAAGGTGGATAAAGAGGCGTTGAAGTACTGGATGAAGGAAAGGACAGCTACATTTAAAATGCCCTGTATGTTCGAGATATGGGACAGTCTGCCTGTAACACAGAATGGCAAAGTAAGGAAAACGGAAATTAGAAAAATGCTGGAAGAAATGAGGGATAAAGGATGAAAAAGCCCAAAGTGATTACGGCCGGCGAGGCTGTCGGATGGATCAGGAATGGTTCCACGCTGTGCACGATCGGGATGTCGCTGGTTTCATCGTGTGAAACAATATTGAAGGAAATAGAGAGACAATTCTTAGAGACCGGAGAGCCGAGAGAGCTTACCTATCTGCACAGCTGCGGACAGGCTGACCGGAGAGGCGGGTTTGTACATCTTGCACATGAAAATCTTCTGAAACGGGTGATCGGGGGACACTGGGGGCTCGGTCCACAGATGATGGACCTTATCGCCGGAAACAAGGTGGAAGCCTACTGCCTGCCGCAGGGACAGATGGCAAATATGTACCACAGCATGGCACTTCGGGAACCGGGTAAGATCAGCAAGATAGGTCTTGGAACATTTATTGATCCGCGAATTGAGGGCGGAAAGATGAATGAAAGAACAAAGCCTCTCGAAGATATTGTGGAAGTGATCGAAATAGACGGGGAAGAGTATCTGAGATATAAGGAAATTCCAATTGATACCTTACTGATCCGCGGGACTTATGCGGATGAAAATGGAAATATTTCCACAGAAGAAGAGGCTATGGTACTGGAAGTATTGCCGGCTGTAATGGCTGCGAAGCGTTTCGGAGGTAAAGTGATCTGTCAGGTAAAGCGGATCCTGAAGGCAGGATCAATGGATCCCAAAAGGGTGGTGGTGCCCGGAGTATTTGTGGATGGGATTGTGGTATGTGATGATGTTTATGAAAACCACCGGCAGACCTCATCCTGGTATTATGACCCTTCCTACAGCGGGCAGGCAAAAGTTTCAGAGTCTGCATCTGAGCCGGTACCCTTAAGTGTAAGGAAAATTATCGGTAGAAGGGCCGTCATGCTTCTTAGTAAAGACAGTATTATCAATGTAGGAACCGGGATACCGAACGACGTGATCGGTGGAATACTGGAGGAGGAAGATCTTCTGGATGATATTACGATCACAGTGGAGTCAGGAATCTACGGAGGCGTACCGGCGGGCGGCATTGATTTTGGCATATCCAGAAATCCGCAGGCTCTGATTCCTCATGACAGGCAGTTTGAATTCTACAATGGTGCAGGTATCGATTTTACTTTCATGGGTGCCGGGGAGATGGATAAAAACGGCAATGTAAACGCGACAAGAATGGGAAACAAGGCACCCGGAGCCGGTGGATTCATCGACATTACGACGCTGGCCAAAACGGTTGTATTCTGTTCAACATTTACGGGAAAAGGTTTGGATGTCAGTTATGATTCAGAGGGAATCAGAATCAGGAAAGAAGGGGAGATCAAAAAACTGGTAAATAATGTACAGCAGATTTCTTATAATGGGAAGCTTGCAGCCAGGAATGGCCAGAATATGTATTATGTGACAGAACGTGCCGTTTTCCGGCTGACTGAAGACGGTCCGATGTTAATTGAAATCGCAGAAGGAATAGACCTGCAGACAGATGTGCTTGACCAGATGGAATTCACTCCGCTGATCAGTACGAATCTAAAATTCACGGATAAGGCAGTTTATCAGGAAAAGCCGGTCGGGATCAAAGAAAGGATGGTGGGAGCTTGAAACCACTCAGACTGCACCATGTCGGGATTATTATGAATTCTAAGGAAAGGGCTGATTTGTTTCTGGAACAGTTTGGACTGGAGACAGATTATATGGAATACGTGGAAGAATACCATGCAGATTGTCTGTTTACGAAATACACGGAACAGGAAAGTCCTATAGAACTGATTATACCGACAGAAGGTGTTTTAAAGGAATATAACAGGGGAAAAGGCGGAATCCATCACATTGCTTTAGAGGTGGATGATGTGGAAGCGGCAAGGGCAGAATTCGAAGGAAAAGGGATGGAGATGCTGGAAAAAGTGCCTGTGAAGGGCGCAGGAGGGATTCTCGTCAATTTTTTAAGACCAAGATATGGACTGGGCGTTTTGGTAGAGTTTGTCCAGAGAATATAAGGCAGGATAACTGTTACGGACCGTGACCAGTTACAGAATATGAATGAAAGGGGAAGAAGAATGGATGTAAAAAAAGTAATGGTGGTTGGAGCAGGCATCATGGGCAGCGGCATAGCACAGGTCTGCATTGAACATGGTTTTGAGACGGTTCTGGCGGATATATCACCAGAGTATGCAAAAGCTGGGGCTGCTAAGATCGAACATTTTTTACAGCGTAAAATTGAAAAAGGACGCATGGAGGAAAATGAGAAGGAGAAGGCACTGGCCCTGCTGAGGGCGGCTTCAATAGAAGAAGGCGCAGATGCCGATCTGGTGATCGAAGCGGTGACCGAGGATGTAGAGATTAAAAAAGAAATTTTCCAGAAACTTGATGAATTGTGCAGGCCGGAAACGATACTTGCCTCAAATACATCGACGATTTCTATTACACTGCTTGCCGGCGCTACGCAGAGACCCGAACAGGTAGTGGGCATGCACTTCTTTGTTCCGCCTCCGGTCATGAAACTGATTGAAGTGATACCGGGACTGTTGACAAGCGAAGAGACAGAGAAGACAGCGATGGAAACAGCAGAGGCTTTCGGGAAAACACCTGTGAAGGCGCCTGATTCCTCCGCATTTCTTGTGAACCGGCTTCTTGTCCCTATGTGGAACGAGGCGATGTTCCTCGTTATGGAAGGCAATGAACCAAAGGACATTGACACGGCTATGAAGTTAGGCGGAAATCTTCCGATGGGGCCGCTGGAACTGGCAGATTTTGCCGGACTGGATACTGTGCTGGCAGTAATGACCCAGATGTATACTGACCTGGGGGAACCGAAGTACCGTCCGTGTCCGCTGCTTAAGAAAATGGTGAACGCGGGGCTTCTGGGAAGAAAGAGCAAAACAGGATTTTATAACTATTAGAAACTCACAATTTCAGGTATATGCAGTTGCCTCGGTGCAGCCGATGCAGGAAAAACACTATGGTATTAAAACAATACAGGCCAGAAAATCTGGATGCAGGGATTTCAAGAAAGGGGAAAGAGGTATGAAAAATAGTATGATGAAGAAGGTATTGCCATGTTTGCTGGCAGGAGCACTTGTATTATCTTTAACAGCATGTTCATCCGGTACGGAAGAAGATAAAGGAGAGACAAAAAAAGAGGAAACAAAGACAGAAGATACAAAGGAAGGCAATACGGATGATCTGACATTTGCACTTGCAGTGCCTACACTGGATAATCCATATTTCGTACAGGTTCAGCAGGGTTTTGAAGATAAGTGTAAAGAACTTGGGGTTAAGACAATTGTGAATGGATCTGATTATGATTCAGCCCAGCAGTTCTCACAATTTGAAAATTATGTTTCAGCAGGTGCACAGGCAATCCTTGTATGCCCGGTCGATGCGGTCAGCCTTGAAGATGCGGTGGATCAGGTGCATGAAGCCGGCGGTAAGGTAATGGGAATTGCACAAGGCGTTTCCAATGCAGACGCGAATAATATACTTGATGATTATGCTTACGGCGTTAACAACGGAGAGCAGGCAGCAAAATGGATCAATACTTATTTAAAGGATGAGGCAAAAGTGAAAGTCTGCCTGATCACACTGGATCATGTGGAACAGGTAAAACTCCGCGGTGACGGTATGGAAGATACAATCAAAGAAAAGTGTCCGAATGCCGAAATCGTATACCGGCAGAAAGCAGAAACGATGGAAGAAGCAATGAATGTAGCTGAAACAGCACTTCAGGCCAATCCGGATATCAAAGTAATCGCATGTGTCAACGACCAGCATGCCCTCGGTGCATGGCAGGCAGTACAGAATCTGGGGCTTAACACCGACGATTTCTATATTGGCGGAGGGGATTATACAGATGAAGCAATTGAAGCAATGAAAGACCCGAAATGTGCGATCCGCCAGACTACAGACATCCAGCCATACCAGTCTGCACAGGAATGTGCACAGAGAATGTATGACATGGTTGTGAATGGAGAGAAGGGGACGGAGACATTGCTGACACTTCAGCCACACTGGCAGGAAGCATATAAAGATTTGGAAAATGAATAAGAAAAGCAAAGTATAAATGGCTGAGGATGAGGCAGTAATTAAAAAGGTACGCATATACCAGGACAAAGTGTGAGTAATTCAGGAATAAAGCGGTGATGAGAGGCTTTCTGTTCGAATAAAAATTTGAAAAGATATTCGATAGAGCAGAAAGCCTTTTCAGCTTTTTTCAGACGGTCCCGGAAATCAGGAGGAACAGATATGGGCGAGACGATACTGAAGCTGAATAATATTGGAAAAAAGTTCCCGGGCGTGGTTGCTCTGGACCATGTGTCATTTGAACTGAAAAAAGGTGAGGTTCATGCACTTTTAGGCGAAAATGGAGCCGGAAAATCGACATTGATCAAGATATTGACAGGGGCATATGAACCTACAGAAGGTACGATAGAATATAACGGAAAAACCTATGAAAAATTTGAGCCTAAGCAGGCAAAAGAACTGGGGATAACTGCGATTTATCAGGAATTTAATCTGGTACCATACATTTCTGCGGCACAGAACGTATTTTTAGGGCAGGAGTTGAAAAAGGGAATATTTCTGGATATGGCGGGGATGGAAAAGAAAACAACGGAACTTGCCAGAGAAATGGGGGTAGAAATCAACCCGAAAACAAAAGTTAAAGATCTGGGAGTTGCTTATATGCAGATTGTAGAGATCATAAAAGCAATATCTGAGGATACTAATATACTGATTATGGATGAACCCTCTGCTCCTCTGACAACCCGTGAAATAGACGCAATGTTTCAGATTGTCAAGCGGCTGAAGGAAAAAGGGATCACAATTATTTATATTTCTCACCGGCTGGAGGAACTGTTTGAAATCTGTGACCGTGTCACAATCATGAGGGATGGAAAATATATTTGTACAAAGGAAATCAGGGATGTCACAAGACATGAACTGATTGCGGACATGGTAGGACGGGAGCTGAACGAAATGTATGCGGGCGGTGCCGGGGCTTCAGACGACATTATTATGGAAGCAAAAGATTTATGTACGGATAAGATACACCATATATCGTTCAGCCTGAAAAAGGGGGAGATCCTTGGTTTTGGCGGTCTGGTTGGTGCAGGCCGGACAGAAACCGCACGGGCGTTATTCGGTGCGGATGAACTACTGTCAGGGACTATCATGAAAAATGGGGAAGTGGTAAAGATTCATTCCCCAAAGGATGCAATCAAAGCAGGAATTGGCCTGCTGCCAGAGGACAGAAAGGATCAGGGGCTTGTGCTCGGGATGAGTGTGAAGGATAATATCGTCTATTCCATCTTGAAACAGGAAACAAAAAGAATTTTTCTGGATAAGAAGGACATACATAAAAAATGTTCAGATCTGAAAGATGATCTGCGGATAAAAACACCCTCACTTGGCCAAATTAGCAAATTTCTGTCAGGAGGAAACCAACAGAAGGTAGTATTGGCAAAATGGATGGCAACGGACTGTGACGTCCTGATATTTGATGAGCCGACAAGAGGAATCGACGTCGGGGCAAAGCAGGAGATATACCATCTCATGAACCAGCTGACTGCACAGGGGAAAAGCATCATTATGATCTCGTCTGAAATGCCGGAACTGTTCGGAATGGCAGACCGGGTTATTGTCATGCATGAAGGCTGTATAAAAGGCGAATTGAGCAAAGAAGAGTTTGACCAGGAGAGAATGCTTGCAATCGCATCAGGGCTGTAGAGCTGAACGGGGAATAAAAACGGAGGTTAGAATATGCAGAAGAAAAAAGTAAATCTGGTAAGTTTTCTTGGAAAATATGGAATTGTCGTAGTCCTGATAGTCCTGATTGTGTTCTTTTCTGTGACGAGTAAGCAATTCCTTGCTGTAAGTAATATTATCAATATTTTAAGGCAGGTTGCAGTTGTCGGGATTATGTCGGTAGGCATGACGATGGTCCTGATTACGGGCGGCATCGATCTGTCGGTAGGATCCGTGGCGGGGGTAGCCTGTGTATCAACGGCACTTTTGATGAATAAAGGTCTTCCGTGGGCGGCAGCCGTACTGCTTGTATTGATTGTGAGCTGCGCATTGGGCGGAATCAATGGTTTCTGTATAAATGCATTGAGTATTCCTCCTCTAATCACCACGCTGGGGATGATGACTGCATTAAGGGGCACGGCCTACCTTCTGACAGGCGGCCTTCCGGTCTTTGGATTTCCTAAGGATATTCTCTTCCTTGGAAAAGGTTCTGTAGCAGGGATTCCGGTACCGGTTATCATTATGGCGGTAATTTTTGTGATTGGTATTTTGTTTATGGATAAGACGAGATATGGGGTATATATCTACGGTGTAGGAGGAAATGAGGAGGCTACGAGGCTCTCAGGAATCAATGTTAAGAAGATTAAATATCTGGTCTATATGGCGTCTGCCACACTGGCGGGACTGGCAGGCATCGTACTTCTGGCCAGAGTAAACAGTGGCCAGCCAAAGGCAGGGGACGGATATGAGATGGATGTTATTACGGCAGTCGTATTAGGTGGTGTCAGCATCTCAGGAGGAGAAGGAAGCATGCCGTTTGTTATTATCGGAGTCCTTTTCATGGGAGTGCTTTCCAATGGTATGGTCATGCTGAATATACAGGATTATACACAACAGGTAGTAAAAGGTATCGCACTTCTGCTGGCAGTGGCATTTGACCGTTATATGCAGAATAAGAAGGCGAAACAGGTAGAGTAACGAAGATGCCAAACGGGAGGAAACTATGCGGGAATCGGGAAATGCAAACATTCAAATAGAAAGTATGGGATCACGGGTTCAGTTTTATACTCTGAAAAACCAAACAGGAATTCAGGTTACTCTGACAAATTATGGGGCGGCTGTTTATCGGATACTTACACCTGACCGTGACGGCAGAGTCGATGACATTGCCTTGTCCAGTCCTTCCCCGGAAACATTCATGGACAACAAAGCATTTTTCGGGGCTACGGTAGGAAGAGTGGCAAATCGTATAAAACAGGGCAGAATTACGGTAGGCTGCAAGGAGTACCAGTTGTCACTGAATGAAGGAAAAAACCACGCTCATGGCGGATTTTCCGGGTTTGATAAGAAAATATGGAATGGAAAAATAAGGAATAATGCAGTAGAATTTACTTATACAAGTCCGGACAAAGAGGAAGGATACCCGGGCAGTGTGACGGTAACGGTGAGTTACCGGCTGGACGGGGAAGGGAGGCTGCATATCCGGCATCATGCCGAAAGTACGGAAGACACGATTATCAATCTTACAAACCATACGTACTTTAATCTGGGAGGACATGCTTCCGGTAAGATATATGACCAGAGACTTCAGATAAACGGAGGTTTTTATCTGGAAAGTGACGCGGAACTGATACCAACCGGACAGATATTGCGTGTGGGGGGAACGCCCTTTGATTTTACTCAGGAAAAAGAGCTTGGGCTGGATATTCATTCAGAGATACCAATGCTCACCAACAATGGAGGATATGATGTAACATTCCTAAAAGCGGAACGTGGATTTACCAGAGCCGCGGTTCTAAAAGACAAAAAGTCAGGGAGATGCCTGGAGGTCTTCACAGATTACCCTGCAATCCACCTATATACAGGCAATTTTCTGAAAGATGAACCGGGACTGGAGGACAGGGTATATAACCGGCACGAATCTGTATGTCTGGAAGCGCAGCGGCTTCCCTTCGCCAGCGGTTATGCACATTTTGGTGAAATCGGACTGAAAGCAGGAGAGCAGATGGAAAGAAATATTTGTTATCATTTTTCGGCAGAAAGGTAGAGAGGTGTCAGAATGAATGTAGAATTAGTACTAAATGCGAAATGTCTGATCGGAGAAGGCCCATGCTGGGATGAGCCTACAAAAACGATTTATTTTGTGGATTTGCTGGGAAACCGTATTTATTCATTTGATGGGAAAATCGAACATCACGTGAGCTTTGACCAGAATCTGGGGGCAGCAGTAGTAAGGGAGAAAGGCGGACTTGCCGCAGCAATGCAGCATGGCTATTATTTCGTTGATTTTCCGGGAGGCGGATTGGAAAAGATTGCTGATCCTGAGGCGGAATATCCGGATCATCGGTTCAACGATGGTAAATGTGATGCAAAGGGGCGGTTTTGGGCAGGTACCATGAGTAAAAATCTGGATACCGGATATGGAGAGGCAATACCGGACTGTGGTCTGTATTGTCTGGATACGGATGGAAAGGCGGAACAAAAGCTGTCAGATGTAATACAGGGAAACGGGCTTGGCTGGACGAAGGACAGTAAGAAAATGTATTTTATTGATTCCCAGACTTATACGGTACAGGAATTTGATTTTGATCTTGAAAAGGGTAGTATTTCAAATGGCAGAGTAGCAGTGGAGGTACCAAAGGAGATGGGGCTGCCCGACGGCATGACTGTAGATGACGACGGCATGCTCTGGATCGCACTGTGGGGAGGCGGATGTGTAAGCAGGTGGAACCCAAAGACCGGCGAACTGCTGTGCAAGATAGAAGTTCCGGCGAAGAATGTGACAGCATGCACATTTGGAGGCCCCGATATGAATGAACTTTACATCACTACAGCAAAAATGGATACGGATGAGGAACAGTATCCTCATGCCGGCGGCCTGTTCAAAATCAAACTGGATATAACAGGAACACCATCGTATCGTTACCAGGGGTGACGGAAACATTACAGGTGGTACACTAAAATAAAAAGGTTAAAGGAACAAAGGGACCTGCCGGATAAATAACGGCAGGTCTTATTGTCTTATTATTCGAATAACTTTTTCAGATATGTCCGGATCTTTCCTTTCGGGAGCTGGGAAAGGAATGCATCATCCCAGTGCTTTCTTAAAAACATTTCTGTATCGGCATCAGCGGTATCATTCAGGACGTCATATTCAATCTGTTTACCGAGTTCTTTCAGCAGGTCAGAATGCCGGATTCCAAACGCAACGCAGTAATTGTGAAGGCCAAGCTGCTGCAGGAGATATGTGATCCTTTCAAAGTCCCTCACTGTCATCTTCTCTTCATTCAGTATCAGTTTCGAATCGGATTCCGAGCATAAGGCCAAAAACAGTATCTTTTCTTTTTCTATTTGTAATTCTTTTATCTTTTGGAATTCTTCCGGGTCTGTGGTAAAATTATCATCATACATGGTGTCTCTCCTGATGAGTTGTTTTATATTTCGCAAATGCTGGAAATTAAGTTTCTTTACTCATTTTTCTCCTACCTGGTTAATATATTCCATATGTTGCAATATAACTAATAATACATGATACATTGCAAATTTGCAATATATTATTAGGGTCTGTTGCATAATATAATGTAGACAGTTACCAGACAGTTGGAGGTGGGTCTATGGAAGAGAAGAAGCAGCCGGTGAAGTTCAGAGTTGCGAGAAAACCGATATATAAAGAAGAAAAGACCGTGAACATGACGTTGCGAATAGATAAGGGGCTACAGCAAAAGTATGATTTATGGGCAGAGAAAACAAATCGTTCCAGAAATGAACTTATGTGTATGGCACTGGCTTATGCAATGGAGAATATTGAAATCATTGACGAGGAAGACAATTGACAGAAAAAGGTGTCAGAACACTGAAAAAAGAGGCTGGGCGCTAATGGATGATTCAACATTAGCGCCCGGCTTCTTTTGGGTTAATTGATTTCTCCAATCAGGTCTTCAAGTACGTCTTCCACAGAATCGGTGACATAAGTTGAGTAATAGGAGATGCCGGGTGCGGCATTGGACATGGCATAACTGGTTCCTACAAGCTGGAGCATCTCTACATCATTGTACTGGTCGCCGAAAGCCATACATTCCTCCGGGCTGATATGAAGCTGATCAAGTAGTGTCTGCAGTGCAGTCCCTTTATTAGCCCCGGGGGCAATAAAATCGATCCAGATGTTGCCGGATGTAACGACCTTGATTTCGCTGCCGAACATATCCTGCAGATGCTTCAGATATTTATCGATAATGTGGGGGCCGTCCTTCATATTACAGATTGCAATTTTTAAAATAGGTCCCTCTACTGCCGCAACATCATCTACAATCTGGGTCGTATTTTTCATAATATTAACAATGTGGTCTACAAAAGCCGGATCATTGTTTTCGATAAAGCAGGAGTCCTCTCTGGATACCACAATCTCAAAATGCTTCTCACGCTTGATCTCCTCGATGATTCTGGCACACAGGCCGTCATCAATAGTGGCACGGGCAATTACTTTGCCCTGATGAACACAGATGGAGCCGTTCTCGGCAATATAGGATATTTCGTCCTTAATCTGTTCGAACACCCTGCGCTGGTTGTCATATTGTCTTCCGCTGGCAGATACAAATCGTACGCCTGTTTCTATTAGCTGATGGATCAGTTCAATGGCACGTGGTGTAAGTTTCTGGGCTCCGCCCTGCAGAAGAGTGCCGTCGAGATCACTTGCTACTAATTTAATCATAAAGCCCTCCATAGCCTGTTATATATTAAGTGTAACTGTTCAGGACTGTGAACAGTTAGTTGCACTTCTTATATATTACCTTAAATCAGGCGGATTGTATAGCCTTGTTCTGTGAAAAAATGTGTGCTAGTATTGATATTGTAGGAATTGTGCGGAAATTGCGCAGGGGTCTGACCCCTTTGCAATTCTGTATTTGTAGGAAAGCCGAGGGATAAGATGAAACAGTATGATGTTATTATTATTGGTGCCGGCCCGTCTGGTATATTCTGCGCATATGAGTTGAAACGCCAGAAGCCGGATATGAAGATTTTAATGGTTGAGAAGGGACGCTGCATTGAAGACCGGCGGTGTCCGAAACGAAAGACAAAGGTATGTGTCGGCTGCCAGCCATGTTCGATTACAACAGGTTTCGCGGGTGCCGGGGCATTTTCAGACGGTAAGCTTTCACTGTCACCGGATGTCGGGGGAACGCTCCCTGAGATTCTAGGCTATGAAAAGGCGACAGAATTAATCAATGAGGCAGACAGCATCTATCTACAGTTTGGAGCCGATAAGAAAGTGTATGGTATTGAAGACCAGCAGGCGATCACTGACATACGATCCAAGGCAATCCGTGCTAATTTAAAGCTGATTGAATGTCCGATCCGGCATCTGGGAACAGAAGAAGGGTACAAGATTTATACCCGGCTTCAGCATCATCTGCTGGATGCGGGCGTGGAGATTCTGTTTAAGACGATGGTAGAAGATATTATTATAGAAGACGGAGCCGCAAAAGGAGTCACGACTGATAAAGGTGAGAGCTATTATGCACCGGAGATTGTCTCCGGGGTAGGCAGGGAGGGTTCGGAATGGTTTTCACATATCTGCAAGGGGCATGATATCGAAACCAGAAACGGAACGGTTGATGTCGGAGTCCGGGTGGAAGTCCGTGACGAGATCATGAAAGAGCTCAATGAAAAGCTCTACGAGGCAAAGCTGGTGTATTATACGCCTACATTTGATGATAAAGTCCGTGTATTCTGCACAAATCCGTCCGGGGAAGTTGCGACGGAATATTATGAAAACGGCCTTGCGGTTGTAAACGGGCACGCGTATAAATCAAAGGATATGAAGACGAACAATACGAATTTCGCCCTTCTTGTATCCAAGAACTTTACGGAGCCGTTTAAATCCCCGATTGAGTACGGTAAACATATAGCCCAGCTGGGTAATATGCTGTGCGGCGGGAGAATTCTGCTCCAGCGCTATGGGGATTTCCGAAGAGGCCGCAGGACCACGGAAGAGCGCCTGCTCCGTAACAATATTACCCCGACGCTGAAGGATGCGGTACCGGGTGACTTGTCACTGGTATTCCCGCACCGGATTATGGTTGCCATTGACGAAATGATCAAGGCGCTGGATAAGGTAACGCCGGGGATTGCCAGCGACGAGACACTTTTGTATGGTGTAGAGGTTAAATTTTATTCTAATAAAGTACTGGTTGATAAGAACTTCGAGACAAATGTGAAAGGACTGCGTGCGATGGGGGATGGCGCATCCATCACGAGAGGACTGCAGCAGGCATCAGCGAATGGACTGTGTGTAGCGCGTGCCATCATAAATAAAATGGAGAGTTAGTATACCGCCTCCTGAATACTGTTCACAGGCACGCTTGTAGTTACTGTTCTCAGGCAAGTCTGTAAACAGTAACGCGCCTGCCCATAAAAAAATGTTGTAACTTGAGCCATATCAGAATATAATGTTAATGAATGTTGCATCCCGGGGTATAGAAAGTATGCCCTAAGCAGCATGGCAACCAGAAACTAGATGATAAGAGGATGAAGACATATGGGTAAATATTTTGGAACAGATGGATTTAGAGGAGAAGCAAATGTAGTTCTGACTGTCGAGCATGCCTTTAAAGTCGGCCGTTACCTGGGATGGTATTTCGGACGTGAACATAAGGCAAGAATCGTAATCGGAAAGGACACAAGAAGAAGCAGCTACATGTTCGAATATGCACTGGCTTCTGGGCTGACGGCATCAGGAGCAGATGCATACCTGCTTCATGTGACGACAACACCGAGTGTTTCCTATGTTGTCCGGACAGAAGACTTTGACTGCGGCATCATGATATCAGCGAGCCATAATCCATTCTATGATAACGGCATCAAGGTCATCAACGGTCAGGGACATAAGATGGAGGCAGAGGTAGAAGAGAAGATCGAGGCGTATATTGACGGTGAGATTGAAGAACTCCCGCTTGCAACGAAGGAAGACATCGGACGCACAATCGACTATGCAGCAGGAAGAAACCGCTATATCGGTCATCTGATCTCACTTGCTACACGTTCTTTCAAAGACATGAGAATTGGCCTTGACTGTTCGAACGGAAGTGCTTTCACGATCGCAAAGAGTGTATATGATGCGCTGGGAGCGAAGACCTATGTCATCAATAACGAGCCTGATGGAACAAACATCAACACAAACTGCGGATCGACACATATCGAAGTACTTCAGCAGTATGTAAAGGATAAAAAACTGGATGTAGGATTCGCATTCGACGGCGATGCCGACAGATGTATTGCAGTAGACGGCAATGGACATATCGTAGATGGTGACCTGATCCTCTATGTATGCGGAAAGTACCTGATGGAGCAGGGGCGTCTTGCGGGAAATACAATCGTAACGACAATCATGTCTAATTTAGGATTATACAAAGCCTGCGACAAGATAGGCATGAATTACGAACAGACAGCCGTGGGCGACAAGTATGTATATGAAAATATGCTTCAGAACGGCTATGTGCTGGGCGGCGAGCAGTCCGGGCACATCATATTCAGCAAACATGCAAGGACCGGTGACGGCATCCTGACATCTCTCATGATCATGGAAGTTATCATGGAGAAAAAACAGTCACTGGCAAAATTATGCGAAGAAGTAAAGATTTACCCGCAGCTTTTGAAAAATGTCCGCGTAACAGACAAAAAGACAGCACGGGAGAATCCGGCTGTACAGAAAGCAGTAGAGGATGTGACGGCGGCACTTGGAACTGACGGCCGGATCCTTGTAAGAGAAAGCGGTACAGAGCCTGTGATCCGTGTCATGGTAGAGGCTTCAACCGATGAAATTTGTGAAAAATATGTAGATCAGGTGATTGATGTGATGAAAGCTGAGAATCTTGTTATCAAATAGGAGGACGGCAAAGTCTGGGAAAGCTATATAAAGGTTACTGTTTACAGGCGTGCCTGTGAACAGTAACATATAAAGAAGAGACTGTATCTGCGCCTTTGATGGCGTGATACAGTCTCTTTTTTAAGCCTCTTCTAAATCAGGTGCATATCAGCCTCTGTGTTACAATGTCGGAATAGATTTCAATATTTTCATCCCTCATATCTGTTACGTGTATGACATCAGGATAGAGCTCTTCTTCTGAACTGCCGGCAAGCAGCGTCTCCAGATGGTTAGGCTGTCTCAATATTTTCTCTTCATTAAAGTATACATCCCGTTCATTCTGGAACAAAGCAATATAGAAGATATTGGACTCTACGATATCCTGGAAGAAATGGCTTCCGTAGGAGAGGTCTGGCATGAGCCCGAGTTTTTCATAGGAAACCTCACAAATGGCGTTCATGTTACAGAGATCTGTAAACCGGACAGGAACTCCTAGGGCAGGCGTTGTTGTACCCCAGCGGCCAGGGCCGATGAGCACGGCATGTCTGTCCTTTAATATATGATTCAGTGTTCCGATCTGGTTCGCTATAGCGTACTTCTGTGGCTCGGTCAGCTTTAGGTATGGCTTGATCCTTACAAAGATGAAATAATGCACCGGAAGCCGGACATTTCCGCCCATAAAGTTTCCTTTTGAAGAAAAGTAAGCCTGTTCCCGGTCTACGTTCTCAGGAAAGTCAATCTTCCTGCCCAGCCCCTTCGTCTGGAGCGGGCGGCATTGAAGAAGATTGATGCGGTAGTGTTCCTCTTTATTGAAGTTACAGGTAAACTCAATGTCCACTGGGTAATCATAGGTATGAGACAAAATTGCCAGAATATTTTCCAGTGCTTTCGGAAAATCTGTATGCCTCAGCAGCCGTGTAAAACTGACGATATCCGGGACATTCCGGTTCCGGTGCCCGGTTTCCCTGAAATGTCTTGCAAGCTCAAAATCTGGTTCCATAAAGAGCCTGACATTCGTCTTTAACGGAAGTCCCCTGACCGACTCAATCGGAATAGTCTGGAATTCATTTTCCTCCAGATTAATTACATCCACATAATGCTGTGAGAACTTTCTTTCATCCCCGTAGGCCAGCAGGGGCGGGCGTTCCGGCTTGTCCAGCGCAACGATGCGCGGATAGTCGGAATTGACCCTGTCCACGGCCCGTGTTCCCATTCCGAACACAAGGCGCAGCATTCCCTTGGACGGATCTGTGTTCTTATCCCAGACAAAGAGGTTGGAAGAATTTCCGACACCTGCACAGTGCGGGAAGAAATACTTTCCGTGGTAATCACCGGAAACCCTCTGCACGAGCAATGCCATCTGCTCATCCTTATCTGCCAGACCTCGGTTTTGACGATACTCCAGCGCTTCACGGCTCATTGTGCTGGCGTAAACCTTTCGTACGGCATCCAGAAAAGCATCGTACCTTTCCTCCGGGGTTCCCTGGTTCGGACAGAAAAAGCTGTCATACTTTCCTGCAAACGCATTCCCGAAATTATCTTCCAAAAGAGAACTGGACCGCACGATAATAGGAGACTGCCCGAAATACTCCAGCATTACCATGATCTGCTCTTTAATGGTAGTTGGGAAATGCCCGCTCAGCAGGATTTCCCGAAGCTCTGCTGCCGCAGTAAAGTATCCTTCACCGGTTTTTTGCTGCATGCGGAGCCTCCAGCCGCCATTCTGGACGATATAAGTGTAAAAGACGTCAGACCCTATATAATAGGAATCATGCCGCTCCATATGTTCTTTATAAAAATCCGGATTCTTTGTTTCCAGTATCTTGCGGGCCAGAAGCATACCGACAGATTTTCCGCCGATGTAACCCGTTCCGATCTCCCGGCTCCCGATCTGGATCAAATCCTCCAGTGTAAAGAATTCTCTGCTTAGTGCTGCTATGCGTGACCGCTTACCAATCAGGAGATTCTGCAGGTTTTCTTTTACATAAGCCTGCTCGGCAAGGGATGCGCTTAAGTAAGGCTTCGCTTCCTCGAAACTTAAATCCCAGTAATCAAGCTTCTTAGTATGGATCTGGAGTCTGGAAAATAGTTCCGCGGAGCTTGCACTGTCCGTGATACATTCCGAACCGACCTCTGTCAGAAGATGAGGGAGGAACATAACAGGAGAATAACGTTTCCACACCTTCAGTGGATGCAGATAGTAGCGGCTGTCAATATAGTATAAGTTTAAAAGAAGCTGTGTGACCTCCCGGATTCGGGCAATCGTGTCCTGCGTATGGGCATTCCTGTAAAGTGCAAAATATGTGACAGCATCCCGCTCAAATAAGTAAGGGCATGTAACCTGAAAGAAATTTCCCGTCATGAGGTCGGAGCACCAGAATTCCTGCAATTCGCTCAGACAATCGAATACATAGAATGCGTTCTTCCCTTCGGCAGTGATAATCTGGTAGACACTGCTTGTAAAAGATTCAAATCCCATACCGGCATCCAATGTAAACATTTCAAAATCAGCACCCTTTTCAAGGAGCGCTTCCTTATCTATCAGCGGCGCGTGGCAGCCGAAATGAATATAAACAAGACGTCTGTGATCAGCAGCGGCCTGCTGCACAAAATGCTCCACCACAAATGAGTAGGCTTCAAAAGAATCCACCTGCCAGATGATATTATCTCCGGGGCGGAGGGTATCAATGACTTCATCAGCACCCTTAAGGCCTGTACTTATCTGCTCCATACTTTCCATAGCTTTCCTCCATTCCCTGATATACAGGATTCATAAAGGTATATCAGAAGAACAATCATAATTATAACCAGTTTACCACAAAAAGAGAAAAAAACAAAATGCCGTTGCGAATTTAAGGAATAAAAAAATCCGGAGTTCGAAATTGATACTGAACTCCGGATTTTTAATTCTGTCCATGACGCCAAACCTTCTTACCTGCTGACAATCACAGTCGGATACCCCGCCCGTTTCAGCCGCTGTTCCATTTCGGTTGCGTCATCGAGTGTATCATAATTACCAACCTGCACCCGGAAGAATCCGTCTGAATCTATAATCGAAGCAGGGAAGTCCTGTTCCAATAGTTCGTTCAGCAGTCTGTTGGCGTAAGTAGGGTTGCGGAAGGCACCGACCTGTACTCTGTATCCGGGCGGGTCGATCTCATGATCCATCTCCAGAGTGTCGAGGATTCCGTCCGCGATAGCCTGGGCGATGTCATTAAAATTATCATCAAAAAGCTGGTTATCGGTATTGGAATTGATAAAACCGACTTCTACCAGCACGGCCGGCATGCGGGTGCGCCGGAGTACGACCAGATTTGGGCGGGCTTTTACGCCGAGATTTACAAAACCAACAGATTCCAGCTGCTCATTGATGTTTTCTGCCATTTCGAGTTTAATTCCCGATTTGTCATATACAAGTGACTCTACCCCGGATACGACATTATCCGTGGGGAAGGAATTGCGGTGTATGGAAATAAAAAAGTCGACACCGGCATTATTGG
The DNA here is from genome assembly GCF_003479085.1 of Clostridium sp. AF19-22AC. NCBI lineage: Bacteria > Bacillati > Bacillota > Clostridia > Eubacteriales > Clostridiaceae > Clostridium > Clostridium sp. AF19-22AC. Next base: position 50,063 of record NZ_QUGN01000007.1, read on the forward strand.
CCTCCATTGCTTTTTCATATGGAGACTGGTATACGTCCGTTGTCCGGGTGTACTGCACGTCGATTCCATTATTCTGAAGAATTTCCCCTATAGCCAGTACAAGGCGGAGCGTATCATCCTTTTCCTGACGCCCGTTGTATACAGCACCGGGATCACGCCCCCCGTGGCCGGCATCTAACATGATTGAATAAGGCATAAGTATAATTCCTTTCACATTGTTCTATTTTATAATATGTTGGAATCCAAAAGAAGTTACCCCGCCACCGGAATGTTTTGGAAAATAAAAAAATCCCTGCATTCCATTAAGGAAATGCAGGGAGAACTGTTATATTTTTTAAGCTTCTGTAGAAACTCCTGATTCTGATTCCATATTTTCATCATCGGATTCTTCATCATCGGATTCTGTCTTCTCAGGCAGATAGACGTGTACACTTTCAACACGGTTCTTATCCAGCGTTTCTACAACGAGCCGTATACCATGTTCACTTGTAACTTCGTCACCAACTTCAGGAAGACGGTCAAGATGTTCGATAATAAATCCGCCGAGGGAATCATAATCCTCAGACTCCAGTTCTAAGTCAAGACGGTCATTTACATCGTCCAGACTCATGGAGCCTTCAATAATATATTCATATTCATTTAACTGCTTTACAAATTCTTCCTCGTTCTCGTCGTATTCGTCGTGAATCTCGCCCACGATCTCTTCCAGGATATCCTCCAGTGTGATCAGGCCGGCTGTCTCACCGTACTCGTCCAGAACGATTGCAATATTGAAGGAAGCATCCCTCATCTCCACAAGGAGCTCGGAAATGTTCTTATATTCATAGGTAAAATAGGCTTCCCTGAGAATGTCACGCACACAGAAATGCTCCTTGTTATCGAAAAGAAGCAGGTCCTTCATGTTAATGGTACCGATGACATTATCTGTTGTATCTTCGTAAACGGGAAGACGCGTAAACTTGTCCTCCTTGAAAATGTCGATCAGCTCTTTATAAGTGCTGTTCACATCTGCGAATGTCACATGCACACGGGGCACCATGACATCCTTTGCACGTGCATCGCCTAAGTCGAACACGTTGTAGATCATTTCTTTTTCTTCCGATTCGATGATACCGTCCTCGTGGCTTACATCCACAATCGTCCGGAGCTCATCCTCCGTCATTGCGTTATTCTTTGCATTGGGGTCAATGCGGAATAAAAACAGGATACCACGGGAGAATAGATTAATAATAAATATAAAAGGCGTCATAATGGTCATAAATGGCCGTATCACGCGTATATAAGATAGAGAAAGCTTATCTGAATGCAGCGTCGCTATACTCTTCGGGGTAATCTCTCCAAATACAAGGATTGCAACTGTAAGTGCTGCAGTTGCGATACTCACCATATATCCGCCGAAGCTGTATGCCAGCGTAGCGGCCAGTGAAGACGCGGAAATATTGACAATGTTGTTGCCGATCAGGATGGCGCTCAGCATCTTACGGGAATGATTCTCCGTAACATCTAAAACAACCTTTGCACGCTTGTTGCCGTCTTCCGCAAGAGAACGCATTCGTATCTTGCTTACGGTAGTCAGCGCTGTCTCCGCTGATGAAAAAAATGCAGACAGTAGTAATAATACGATTAATATAACAAATTGTATGGCATCACTCGAGTCCAATTATCTGTTCACTCCTTTATTCCTTTAATTGCTCTGTTGCCAAAAGCATGTACACGAAATTAATATACATCATTTAGGGAGATTTTGCAAGCATTAGGCGCTTTATCATGGCTGGCAGGGGCGAAAAATGGAATGTCAGGTGAAACTCTTTTCTTAGGTCACAGGTTGAAATACGGTAAGGTTTGTTGTATGATTTGGGTAAAGAAGCGCGGCATAGCTGCAATACAAAGTTTAGGAAATTAGAGAATTGGAGAACGTTTATGGTTTTATATGAAAAGTTATGTGACTTACTTGGAGCAGAACAGGTTCTGAAAGATGAGCCTATGAGCAGGCATACTACATTCCGTGTCGGGGGCCCTTCGGATTATTTTGTGGTTCCCCGCAGTACAGGGGAGATAAGGGACACGATAGCAATCTGCAGACAGGAGGGGGTTCCTTATTATATCTTAGGAAACGGAAGTAACCTTCTGGTGGGAGACAAAGGATACAGGGGGGTGGTCATCCAGATCTATAAGAATCTGAATCAGATACGGACAGAGGGAAATCTGATTTATGCACAGGCGGGTGCGCTGCTTTCGAAGGTTGCGGCAGAGGCGTTGGAACACAGCCTGAAAGGCTTGGAATTCGCATCCGGTATCCCGGGGACACTCGGGGGAGCCGTAATGATGAATGCGGGTGCCTATGGCGGCGAGATGAAACAGGTGATTGAACGTGCAGTGGTCCTGACTCAGGATGGGGAGATTAAGACCCTGTCACTGGAAGAACTGGAACTGGGTTACAGGACCAGTATTATTGCCCGGGAAAACTATGTAGTTCTGGAGGCCGTAATTCGTCTTGAAAAGGGAGATGCAGAAGAAATCCGTTCATATATGGAAGAACTGAAAAACAAGCGTGTAACGAAACAGCCACTGGAATACCCTAGTGCGGGCAGCACATTCAAGCGTCCCGAGGGCTTTTTTGCAGGGAAGCTGATTGAGGATGCAGGCTTAAGGGGATTTCAGGTAGGAAATGCACAGGTTTCGGAAAAACACTGTGGCTTTGTGATCAACAAAGGCGGTGCGACTGCGGCCGAGATTGTTTCTCTGATGGAACAGGTTGCAGACAAGGTGGAAGCAAACGCGGGAGTCAGGCTGGAACCGGAAGTGAAGAGGATAGGAGAATTCTAAGATGAGATTTGTAGTAGTTACGGGGATGTCGGGCGCTGGAAAATCAACTGCCTTGAAGATGCTGGAGGATATGGGATATTTCTGCGTGGATAATCTGCCCATTTTGCTTATGCCGAAGTTTGCAGAGATGCTTTCAACCCCGGATACGGAGATCGAAAATGTCGCTCTGGGAATTGACATCCGGGGCGGTCAGGCATTTAGAGGACTGGAAGAGAACTTAGCTCTGATTGACAAGATGGGGATACACTATGAGATTCTCTTTCTGGATGCCGGAGATGACGTTCTCGTGAAGAGATATAAAGAAACGAGGCGCCAGCATCCCCTGGGAGGGGAAGGTCATATTGACCGCGGGATTGCAAAAGAGAGAGAGAAGATTGCGTTCTTAAAAATGCAGGCCACGTATATACTTGATACAAGTAAGATGCTGACAAGGGAGCTGAGGCTGGAGCTTGAGAAAATCTTCGTAGAGGGGAAGGATTTCAAGAACCTGTACATTACAGTTATGTCGTTTGGATTTAAATATGGAATACCTCAGGATGCAGATCTTGTATTTGACGTCCGTTTTCTCCCGAATCCCTACTATATAGAAGATTTAAAGCCGAAGACGGGAAATGATCCGGAAGTCAGGGATTATGTCATGGATAATGACAAAGCGAGGGAATTCCTTGCAAAGCTTACAGACATGATGGATTTCCTCATTCCCAATTATATACTGGAGGGGAAGAACCAGCTGGTCATCGCTGTCGGATGCACTGGTGGGAAGCACCGGTCAGTCACGCTTGCAAATGCCCTGCACCAGTTTCTGGAACCGAAGGACAGTTATGGAGTGCGTATTGAACACCGGGATATCGGGAAAGATGCAATCACAAAGGCAAAATAATACAGGAGAGCATTATGTCATTTTCAGGGAATGTAAGGGAAGAACTATCGAAACAGTGGAGTACTGCAAGGCACTGCCAGATCGCTGAATTAGCCGCGTTGATCAGCATGTGCGGGTCGATTGTCATCAATAGCTGCGGCCGCTACAGTGTAAAAATTCATTCGGAAAATCTTGCTGTTGCAAGAAAGTGCTTTACATTAATCGAAAAAACATTTAATATAGAAGCTGATATCTCTATCCGCAGGAATATTCCGAAGCAAAGTGTTTCCTATGCAGTCGTAGTCAGACGGCATAATGACGCCCTTCGTATCCTTCAGGCAACGAAGCTGATAGACGAACATCAGGCAGGATTTGAAGAGGTTCATATAGTGAATCCGCTTGTAGTCCAGCAGACCTGCTGCCGGCGTTCTTTTATCAGAGGGGTATTTTTAGCGGCAGGCTCAATGAGTGACCCCAACAAGTCATATCATTTCGAAATTGTCTGTGCGTCACCGGTAATGGCACGCCAGATACAAGAACTGATTTGCGGATTTTCGATGGATGCCAAGATTGTCCAGAGGAAGAGGTCCTATGTTGTATACCTGAAAGAAGGTTCCCAGATAGTGGATATCCTGAATATTATGGAGGCGCACATTTCATTAATGGAACTGGAGAATGTCCGTATCTTAAAAGAAATGCGCAACACCGTAAATCGTAAAGTAAATTGTGAAACTGCCAACATTAACAAAACCGTATCTGCAGCAGTTAAGCAGGTAGAAGATATTACATATCTGAGAGATACAATAGGTTTTGAAAAATTGTCGGAAGGATTGGAAGAAATAGCGCTTGTCCGCCTTTCTCATCCTGATGCGACACTGAAAGAGTTAGGAGAACTCTTATCACCGCCGGTCGGTAAGTCTGGAGTGAACCACAGGCTTCGCAAGTTAGGTGAGATGGCAGAAAAGGTTAGGCAAAACAAGGAGGATTATTATGATTGAAACACCGGTTGTTGTTAAGCAGGAACAGGGTCTTGACGGTAGACCTATTGCTTTGTTGGTACAGGAGGCAAGCCAGTATGCAAGCAAAGTATATATCCATATTGACGAAAAACAGATAAATGCAAAAAGTATTATGGGAATGATGAGTCTGACACTCAAGGAAGGTGAGACTTTCACAGTAGTAACAGAGGGCGAAGATGAAGTGAAGGCTGCAGAAGGAATTAAATCTTTTTTTTCAGAAGATTCGAAATAATCCGGCCAGGTTTATAATATAATAAAGAACAAGAAAGAGGTTGTGCTTTTGTACAGCCTCTTTTATAATGAGTACATGAAAATGAAGTTTAAGTGATATTAGACGGAGGAAGTAAGCTATGAAGAAAATGCTTTTTATTTATAATCCGAACGCAGGGACCGGCCTGCTGAAGCCAAAGCTGTCAGAGGTGCTGGATATTTTCGTAAAGGGCGGCTATGAAGTGACGGTTTATCCCACACAGCGGTATCACGATGCACTGAGCAAGACGATTTCCTATACGGATGATTATGATATTGTCGTATGCAGCGGCGGGGACGGGACTCTGGATGAAGTTGTGACAGGAATGGCCCAAAGGGAGAAACAGGTTCCAATCGGCTACATACCAGCAGGAACGACGAATGACTTTGCCAACAGCCTCCATATCTCTAAAGACATGCTGGAAGCGGCTGACACAGCGGCAAATGGAGTCCCTTTTCCGTGTGATGTCGGAATCTTCAACGACGATTTCTTTGTCTATATTGCAGCTTTTGGCCTGTTTACAGACGTATCCTACGAGACAAAGCAGAGTATGAAAAACGTACTGGGACATCTGGCTTATGTGCTGGAAGGAACCAAACGTATTTTCAACATCCCATCTTATCATATAAAAGTAACCCATGACGGGGAGACACTTGAGGATGATTTTGTATTCGGAATGGTGACCAATTCAAGATCGGTAGGAGGCTTCAAAGGAATCATCGGGAAAAATGTCGTATTCGATGACGGAGAATTCGAGGTGACACTGATTAAGACACCGAAGAATCCGATCGAGCTCAACGAAATCATCGGATCTCTGGTGATTAAGCAGATTGACTCTGCACATATGTATTCCTTCCGTACAGGCAGCATCAAGTTTGAATCCGTGGAAGAAATCCCGTGGACGCTGGATGGTGAATTCGGAGGAGAGCATGATGAAGTCGTGATAAAAAACAGAAAGCAGGGGCTTAAGATTATGGTAGCTCCAAAGGCAATTGAAAGATTGTCCGTAAAAGGCAGGATTGAAGCTGCAATCCAGGAGTTTCAGGGAGAAGAGTAATATAATTTCACAGAAACCATAATATAAAAAAGGCTGCGGTGAGTGCCATGTGGGTATAATCGGCAGCCTTCGTAAAAAGTTATCAAAAAAAGTTGAAAAAAGTACTTGCATTATTAAAAAAGGTATAGTATAATGAAATTCGCTTGTGAGAGCGAAATAAAACATGGCTCCATGGTCAAGCGGTTAAGACGCTAGCCTCTCACGCTGGAATCAGGGGTTCGATTCCCCTTGGAGTCACTACGAAAAATTATCCATAGAATATTCTATGGATAATTTTTTTGTCTGAATCCTTATATATCAAGGGGAAGAGGAGAAAGTATCTCTAACATCCCTATTCTGATAATCTTTTATACGTCTTAAAATCCCTCTAAACAGTAATCTTCTTGTCCTAACCCGAAAGACTTGATTAAATTTGTCCACTTTCATTATAGTCATGGTAAGACTATTTTCCAATAGTCGCAATGAGACTTTCTTATAATAAAAAGATAAGGAGGGACTCTCATGGTTTATGAAAATATCCGCAATTTGCGGGAAGACAGTGATAAAACTCAGATTGAATTAGCAGAATACCTCAATATAACTCAAACTACTTATTCAAAGTATGAATTAGGGAAAATAAATGTTCCGGTAGAAGTCTTTGCAAAATTAGCAGATTATTATCACGTATCTGTTGATTACTTACTCGGACGAACGAAAAATAAAAATTAATATATAGTGTCATCAAGGTTTGATTACATCTGCCCGGACAATGTGAGAAACGCTTAGGTAGTTCGTTTATTGTTGACAATTTTGTATACTTTGCTATAATATACTTAACAAGAGAACCGTTGGTCAGCGTACACCTGACCGCCGGAAAATAAGTGTTATAAAGATAGCGCCTTTTACCAGAGCAGGGGCGCTATTTTTTGCGTTTTATAAGCATTACAACAAGAGTAATAACAGCGCAAAGCATATATTATTTATTCTTTATTATAACTAATTATCATATCCAGAATCCTCTGTGACCGTTCGGAAAGTGTATAGCTCCCTTCATGAAGGCACCAGTCATAAATCAGTCCCCTTGAAACTCCAAGGATATCCTCTGTAATCGCAGTAGAATCACCGTGAAGGGTTCCTGTCTCTGTTTCTGCTTCAACGGCATGCAGGATGGTCTGATAGAAAAAGCGGTCAGGGTTCAGGATATACTTTTCATTGCTGGAAAGCTGATGCTTGAAGTATTGGAGCGCTGCCATTGCACCCATATTTTCCATTGAATGGGCCTGCTCCATTATAAGGAACCGGATAGCTTCAAGCGGTTCATCGGGGTGTCCCTGATTCCAGGCTTCTTCAGACTGCTGGTCAAAGAGCCGGTAACCCTCATCCAGAATGTTATCCTTGCTCTGAAAATGATGATAGAAAGCACCTACAGATACCTCTGCCTCATTACAGATATCCTGAACTGTTATACTCTCGTATGACTTCTGTGCGAATAAAGACAAGGCACAGGAAAAGATTTTCTGTTTGGTTGCCAGAGCCTGTTTCTGACGGTTTGTCTGTGGTTTCATAATATTCCCCCTTATATACGGCAAAGCGGACGTTACTGTGAACGCCCCGCAAGGGGGCGGTAACGGGCGGACCTGCTTTATATACACTAGGATAACATGCAGATTCTGTTTTTGACAATACAGCAAATCAGAATTGGACATATTTCACAAAATAACATTCGCCGAATTGTATTCTGTGTCAATGGATTTTATAGGGGAGAAGTGTTATTATTTTAACAGAACAATAAACGGATCAAAAATTGCTCGTAAAACTGAGCAATCCAAGAGGATGGAAGGAGATGCCTATGTCTACAAAGTATGAACATTTATTTTCCCCGATTAAGGTAGGAGGTGTTGAACTGCCGAACCGTATCGCCATGATGCCGATGGGAGTTTTCTCACCGCGCCTTATGAATCAGAAGACCGCGGCCTATACGAAAGATGGGGCGGATTATTACATCGAGCGTGCAAAGGGCGGAACGGGGCTGATTATTTCAGGGGTAGTCCCGATTATCCCGATTCCGGTGCGTACGCCTGTATGTTTCCCGGATGAATATGTAGAAGAGATGAAGTATCTGATGGACGGAGTCCATAAATATGGTTCTAAGATGTTTGTCCAGCTGACTGCGATGACAGGACGCGCGGCGCATCTGGAGAGTGAAACTGACTGGAAGATACTTCCCGCACCGGCCCCGATTCAGAATGTATGGGACCCGACAGTGAAGAACCGCGGGATTACGAAGGAAGAAATCCATAAATATGTAGAAAACTTTGCAGAGGCATCTTACCTTGTAAAGCAGGCCGGGGGCGACGGTGTTGAGATTCATGCCGTCCATGAAGGTTATCTGCTGGATCAGTTTGCAATCGGGTTCTACAATAAGCGTACCGATGAATATGGCGGATGCCTTGAGAACCGCCTGAGATTCCCGAGGGAGATCGTAGAGGCGATCAAAGAGAAGTGTGGAAAAGACTTTCCGGTTTCTATCCGCTACAGCGTAAGAAGCTATGTAAAAGACTTTAACCGCGGTGCACTCCCGTGGGAGGAATTCGAGGAAAAGGGCAGGGGTCTGGAAGAGGGGATCACTGTTGCGAAGAAGCTTGAAGAATTCGGATATGATATGCTGAACTGTGACAATGGAAGCTATGATTCCTGGTTCTGGCCGCATCCCCCGGTATATATGCCTAAAGCATGCAATTTAAAGGATGTCGCAGAGGTTAAGAAGGCCGTGAATATTCCTGTGGTCTGTGCGGGCCGTTTTGATGACCCGGATCTTGCCGAGGAGGCAATTGCAGAAGGGAAAATGGATATTCTCGGAATGGGACGCCCGCTGCTTGCCGATGCAGAGCTTGGACATAAGTTCTATGAGGGAAGGCTGGATGATGTCCGTCCGTGTATATCCTGCCATCAGGGCTGTCTGGGACGGATCTTCCAGGGGAAGGATATCAGCTGTGCAGTGAACCCTGCCTGCGGACGTGAGAAGAGTTATGAATTAAAAACTGCGGATGTCAGGAAAAAAGTCCTTGTCATCGGCGGAGGCTTAGGCGGTATGGAAGCAGCAAGAGTCTGTGCACTGCGCGGCCATGACGTGGACCTCTATGAAAAGACAGGGGAACTCGGCGGAGTATTCGTTGCGGCTGCAACGCCTGATTTTAAAGATGACGACAAGAACCTGCTGAAATGGTATAAGAAGCAAATGACGGACCTGCCGGTCAACGTACATATGAATACAGAAGTAACAGAAAAAATGACGGCAGGATATGATGAAATCTTTGTGGCGACAGGTGCAGCGGAACGAAGGCTGGATACCCCCGGATTCGATGCAGAGAATGTGACATATGCGATTGATACTCTGAGGAATACAGATATCAAAGGCGACAATGTAATCATTGTCGGCGGGGGCCTGACAGGATGTGAGATTGCCTACCTGCTTGGAAGAGAAGGTAAAAAAGTCACAATCGTGGAGATGGCGGAGACAATCCTGAACGCGTTCGGTCTGTCAGCGGCTAACTATAATATGCTGATGGAGATTCTCGATTATTATAAAGTAAAAGTGATTAAAAATGCGGTTGTCGAGAGCTATCAGGATGGTATTGCAACGGTTATCGAAACAGAGAAGAACTACCCGAATGCGGCCAACAGGGCAAAACGCATGTTTGCGGTAGGACCTCAGGGACTGAAGGTAAAACACGAGATTCCGGCAGACCATATTGTTGTATCGGTCGGATATATCCCGAACCAGTCCCTCTATGAGAAGATCAAAGGGGAGCACGTACACCTGATCGGTGACGCGCAGCAGCCTACAAATGTGATGGATGCGATCTGGGCGGCTTATGAGACTGCCATGAATCTGTAATCGTAGAAAAATAACAGGAAATAAGGGAAAGGGTCTGTATGTGTATGCTATGCAGGCCCTTTTAAGTGTGGGAAATATGAATAGTTTTTCATTTCCTGCCGTATTATGCAAGATTAATTGTAACAATTGCGGATTGTCTTTTTTACGTTAATAAGCTATAATAAGAAAAAGATTTTGTAGCTGTACAGTACAGATATAAGATTTTATAACAAACATGCCGGGCGGGGCATATCCGCCGGGTTAGAAGTGGAGGAAGAGAATATGTTAGTATCAGCAAAGGAAATGCTTCAGAAGGCAAAGGCTGGCCATTATGCAGTGGGACAGTTTAACATCAACAACCTGGAGTGGACAAAAGCGGTTTTAACAGCTGCTCAGGAATTAAACTCTCCGGTCATCTTAGGTGTATCTGAAGGTGCAGGAAAGTATATGACAGGATATAAGACTGTTGTAGGTATGGTGAACGGTATGATGGAAGAGATGAACATCACTGTTCCTGTAGCGCTTCATCTGGACCACGGCAGCTATGAAGGATGCTTAAAGTGTGTGGAAGCAGGCTTTTCTTCTATCATGTTTGACGGTTCCCACTATCCGATCGAAGAGAATGTTGCCAAGACAAAAGAGCTTGTAGGTATCGTAAAAGAGCACGGAATGTCACTGGAGGCAGAAGTTGGATCAATCGGCGGTGAGGAAGACGGCGTAATCGGCAAAGGCGAGTGTGCTGATCCTGCAGAGTGCAAGATGATCGCAGACCTCGGGATTGATTTCCTCGCAGCAGGAATCGGCAATATCCACGGGAAATATCCTGAGAACTGGGAAGGCTTAAGCTTCGAGACTCTGGATGCAATCCAGAAGCTTACAGGAGACATGCCTTTAGTACTTCACGGTGGTACAGGTATTCCGGAAGATATGATCAAAAAGGCAATTGATTTAGGCGTTGCTAAGATCAATGTTAATACTGAATGCCAGTTATCATTTGCAGCTGCTACACGTAAATATATTGAAGCTGGAAAAGATCTGGAAGGAAAAGGCTTTGACCCGCGTAAATTACTGAAACCGGGCGCTGATGCAATCATTGCAACAGTTAAGGAAAAGATGGAATTATTCGGATCAGTAGGAAAAGCTGAATAAATTAATTTTAAATTTTGCTTGCCTTTTTTAGACGATTGAGGTATACTGACAAACGTAGAAACGAACAAAGGCGTTCCAAGTCAGCTTGGAGTGCCTTTTTTTGTCTTATGAAAGGCAAAAGAAAGGAAGGAAGTATGAATACTGAACTTGTTAATGTTGCAGATATTTTTGGGGAAAACGTGTTTAATGAAACTGTGATGCAGGAACGTTTGCCGAAAAAGATCTACAAAAACCTGAAGAAAACAATTGAGGAAGGTAAGGAACTGGATTTAGAGACGGCTGATGTCATAGCCCATGAGATGAAGGAGTGGGCGATTGAAAAAGGCGCGACACATTATACGCACTGGTTCCAGCCTCTGACAGGTGTAACAGCAGAAAAGCATGACTCTTTCATTTCAGCCCCGCTTCCGAGCGGTAAGGTGCTGATGAGCTTTTCAGGTAAAGAGCTGATCAAGGGGGAGCCTGATGCATCCTCATTCCCGTCAGGAGGTCTTCGTGCTACATTCGAGGCCAGAGGCTATACTGCATGGGACTGTACATCACCGGCGTTTGTCAGAAAAGACGCAGCCGGAGCCACACTCTGTATACCGACAGCTTTTTGCTCATATAAGGGAGAAGCACTTGATCAGAAGACGCCGCTTTTGAGATCTATGGAGGCGGTAGGGGCGCAGTCATTGAGACTTCTGCGTCTGTTTGGAAATACAACCTCTAAAAAGGTTACTCCGTCTGTAGGACCGGAACAGGAATACTTTTTAGTGGATGCGGAAAAGTTTAAACAAAGAAAAGACCTGATCTATACAGGGCGTACATTATTTGGTGCAATGCCTCCAAAGGGGCAGGAGCTGGATGACCACTACTTCGGAACGATCCGCCAGAGAATTGCATCTTTCATGAAAGATGTCAATGAAGAACTCTGGAAAGTCGGGGTTTCCTCCAAGACGCAGCATAATGAGGTGGCACCGGCACAGCATGAGCTGGCACCAATCTATGCTGAGGCGAATATCGCGGTTGACCACAATCAGTTGATTATGCAGACATTAAAAAGAGTTGCAAGCCAGCATGGGATGAAGTGTCTTCTCCACGAGAAACCGTTCGCAGGTGTGAATGGTTCCGGTAAGCACAACAACTGGTCACTGACAACAGACGATGGGATTAACATGCTCGAGCCGGGCAAAACACCTCATGAGAATACACAGTTCCTGCTCGTTCTGACTTGTATCCTGAAGGCCGTGAACAGGCATGCGGACCTGCTCCGTGAGTCTGCTGCAGATCCCGGTAATGACCACAGGCTGGGGGCAAATGAAGCACCGCCGGCGATTATTTCTGTATTCTTAGGAGAACAGCTCGAGGATGTGCTGGAACAGTTAATCAGCACAGGAGAGGCTACACACAGCCTGAAGGGCGGAACGCTTGAGACTGGTGTTAAGACACTTCCTGACCTGGCAAAAGATGCAACAGACAGAAACAGGACTTCACCATTTGCATTTACCGGTAATAAATTCGAATTCCGTATGGTTGGTTCCCGTGATTCTGTTGCGGCTCCGAATGTTGTACTGAATACGATTGTTGCGGAAGCATTTGCAGATGTATGTAATATTCTGGAAAAAGCGGATGATTTTGATAAGGCGGTACACGACCTGATCAAGGAATATGCGATAGAAAACCAGAGAATCGTATTCAACGGCGACGGATATTCAGAGGCGTGGGTTGAGGAAGCGGCAAGAAGAGGCCTTCCGAATATCCGCTCAATGGTGGAAGCCATCCCTGCTATGACGACAGAAAAAGCCGTTAATCTGTTTGAAAGATTTAATGTATTTACAAAGGCGGAGCTGGAGTCACGTGCAGAGATTCAGTATGAGTCTTATGCAAAAGCAATCAATATTGAGGCACGTACCATGATCGATATGACGAGCAAGCAGATTATCCCTGCAATCATGGGCTATACAAAGACTCTTGCGGATACAGTTATCTCAGTTAAAACAGCAGGCGCCGATGCATCTGTCCAGTCAGAACTGCTTGCAGAAGTTTCTGCCCTTCTGGTAGAGACCAGGAATGCACTGAATGTCCTGATTCAGGTGACGGAAGAAGCGGCAGCCAAGGAAGAAGGCGCTGTTCAGGCAAATTACTATTATACCGATGTAGTTCCGGCTATGGAGAGCTTACGTGCTCCAGTAGACAAACTGGAAATGATTGTGGATAAAGACGTATGGCCAATGCCTTCATACGGTGACCTTATTTTTGAAGTTTAATAAAGCATAATATGTCATAAATGAAAATACCCCCTGATGGCAGTCAGGGGGCATTTTCGTTTGAAAGAAGGAATTATAAGGTAAGGGATTAATGTGTGTTGCCTTTTCCGCTTCCGCCGATAACGATATCGTCATCACATATAGGCTGAAGCCACAGTTCCGGTGGTGTTGAAGGAATATAAGGCATAAGGATGTATGAAGGATGATCCTTATCTCTGTAAATCTTATAGTTGATTGTCTTAACGCTCGGGATCGGTCCAAGGTGGTCCATCTTTGCCTGCCAAGCCCCGCTCTGAGGCTCGAAGTTATCCATCGCTTTGATCTCAAGTTCAATAGCGGTGCCAGGTGCAAATACCATGCCGATTGGGTTAATCTCAATGACGTATTCTTTGATTTCTCCCGGAACAACAGGTACTTTCTTTGTATAATCGTGTACCGGACGTCCGATTTCGCTCTTTTCTTCGTCAAGAGGATAGCAGGCCTTTAAAGATCCTGTACGGGAAACAGGCATTCTTGTTCCGCCGGCTGTAATCTGCCATACTTTTGTGATAAAGTTTGCATTATCGCTGTCGATAGAAGCCCACAGGTGCAGTTCAATCGGTCCTGTGAACTCGGTCGGACGGCTGAAGCGGTCTGTGCGGTATGTCAGCTTTTCAACCTCTGTTGTAATGAACGGAGGACGGTGTGTAAAGCTGTCAGGTGCCAGATTACCTTCTACAACAGGCTCCCAGCGGAGGTTGCCAAATGTATGGAGGTATAGTTTCTTCCAATGTGTTCTTTCCAGCGGGTATTCATTCTCATAACGGTAACCAGCGCCTAAGATGTTCAGCTTCATCGGAGGTTCGTCAACGATACCTGTGTCGACACCCTTCATCCAGTAATCATACCAGCGAAGCATTTCTTCGTTCATGAAGCGGTATGGGAGTTCCATTCCGTTGTAGCCTTCCATAACACCACAGCGTTTGTAAACGTTCAGTTCCTTTGAATTCATTGCGTTAAATACAGGTGCTGACCAGCGGCCCTGAGGAGCCCATCCGCACTTGAAGTATACAGGTACTTTGATCTGGTCGTATTTGTATTTCATGGAACGTGGACGCCAGAAATCATCCTCCTGTGGATGAAGCAGGTAATCAAGATAGAAAGTATGGTATTTCGGCGGCCATACATTGAACATCTTGTTGAAATAGGTGTTCATACCGATATCCGGGTCTTTCTGTACTTCTTCGATCAGGTCTTTCATCTCGTCCTCGGACATCATTTTGCTTGTCCATGTGGTCGGGTTATTGGACGGGCAGAGTTCCCAGTACATATTCATGTATGTATCTGCAACACCACCGTAATATCCATGCTGGTAATAGTCGTCTGTATAGCTCAGAGGCATGATACATACGAGGTGAGGTGGCTGGAGGGCTGCAACAAGTGACTGGATGATTCCGAAATAAGAATATCCGAGCAGTGCAACCTTTTCTGTGCTCCACGGACAGTCGATTCCTGCCCACTCTACATAATCATAAACATCTTCCTGCTCCTGAGGATTGTAAACGCCGAGGTATTCGCCCTCACTTCTTCCGATTCCGCGTCCGTCAGGAATGATAAATGTATATCCTCTTTCTACGAAGAAGTCAATGTCTCCGGCTTCGAGGCTGTGGTCAAAATAGTTGGAAGCTCCCGGAAGTGCTCCGTGGCGCATTCTCTGCATTTTCTTTCCGTAAGCTGAATAAGCTATCAGGGAAGGAGCTGACTCTAATTCTGCCGGATGGTAAACATCGACATAAGTCTTGGTACCGTCTCTTAAAATAACTTCCACGTCTTCTTCAAGTTTAACTGTGTAAATAGGTTTTGAAAGTTTGTCGAGGTTTTTTGTATATCGTCTGTCCCAATAAACCGGTACCTTCTCCAAACCTGTTACTTCGCAAAATTCTTCTTGGTTCATAAATCGTACCTCCTACGTTTTTGATAGGCTAAGTATAATCAATAAAAAAAGTTCTGTCTGTCTATAAAGTGACACAAGGTAAAATTTCTGACAAAAGGAAAATCTGCCCCCTCAAATTTGCTGAAGCGGCAGATAAGTACAGTTTTTTGACTAATCTCCTATCTCACTGTTAAGGATGATGTCAAG
This sequence comes from Clostridium sp. AF19-22AC, assembly GCF_003479085.1. Taxonomy (NCBI): domain Bacteria; kingdom Bacillati; phylum Bacillota; class Clostridia; order Eubacteriales; family Clostridiaceae; genus Clostridium; species Clostridium sp. AF19-22AC. Next base: position 65,447 of record NZ_QUGN01000007.1, read on the forward strand.
GAGTTTGTTAAAATCGAGAACAGAAAGCTTGCCCCTCTCGGTGGAGATGATTCCTTCCTTGCGCCAGTCGCTCAGGATCTTTGCTGCGGTCTGGCGGGCCATGCCGGAAGAAAATGCGAGGGCGCTCTGCGTGATCCGTATGTTCATGCTCTTTTGCTTGCTGTTGGTTGTCAGGTTAACGATTGTGGAGGCTAAACGGCCCGGGGCATCCAGATACATGGCATTCACCATGTGCTGTGCCGAGTTCAGCAGACGGTCTATGAGCTCAAAAATGATAACCTTGCAGACACAGGTATTGCTCCAGACAGTCTCCAGAAAGTAGTTCTTGGGGATTGAGATAAGCTGGCAGTCCTCCAGGGTGAGGGCTGTATTCGGGTAAGGCTCGTTGGTGAGCATGCCCATCTCCCCGAAATATTCACCGTCGCTCCTGACTTTTACGATAATGTCAGCACTGGTTCCGTAAAATACGGATTCCATTATGTAGCCGGATTTGATAATGTATAAGTGATTAGATGACTCATCTTTTCTGTATATTGTTGCACCTTTTTTCTTGTGGAGAAGACGGCAGTGCGTTGAAAGTTCAATGAGTTGCTTTACAGGCAGCTTTTCTAATAGTTCGGTAGCCTTTAATGCCTGGAAAATAGCCTGTTCTTCTTTGCTTAGGTCTTGGAGTCTGGTAGTTTTGTCCATTTTAGCAACAGTCCTTTCTTTTACTATGTGTTAATGAGATTTTAACATATTGCACAAAAAAAGAAAAGAAATAACTCAAAATCGGTTAAATGTCACATACCTGACACTTTTGGATTCAGAAATTGGGTATAGTAAACTAAAAATAACAGAAAGAAAAGAGGTAAGTAGATGAAAAAACAGAAAATGGGTTTGTTGTCTTGTATCTTGATGGGTGTCGGAAGTATTATAGGTGCCAGTGTTTTTGCTACAACACCAATCGCTATCAAGATAATCGGCGGTAATGGAATTGTTGTTGGTTTCATCTGTGCGGCGCTGTTCGTATTCTTACGCAGTATCCCTGAGATGTTACTTGTATCAGCATTACCTGCCAACGGAGGTTCCTACATGTACCTGACCAGGCTGGTACATCCGATTATGGGAGCATGGGATGCGTTTAATGAGCTGGTGGTAGGTGTAATGAAGATCGCTACGATGGCTTTGACGTTTTCTACATACTTTTGTATGCTGGTTCCGGCATGCCCGGACAGAATTGCAGCAGCGGTCTGCGTAGTAATCTTTACCATTATTTCCTGCTTTGGAATCAAGTTCTCATCCACAGTACAGAATATCTGTGTTGGTGTCCTTCTGGTAGCACTGGGCGTTTATATTTTCGGTGGATGGGGAGCAACAGTGGTATCCTTCAGTGAAGTTATTTCCACAACATTCCAGCTTGGAGCACTCTGGGCAGCAATGGGAATCATGCACGGAAGTCTTATCGGTGCAAACGTACTGTACTACTCAGCAGAAGAGATCGAGGATCCAGGCAAGAACGTTCCGATCGCATATCTTGTCAGCACACTCGCAACAGCTGTTATTTATGCAGCAGTAGCATATGTAACAGTAGGTGTTATGCCGAACTTCTATGAGATTGACAACCTTGCAACAGTTGCAGGAAAGTTTATGGGACCGGCAATGCTGATGTTCTTCGTGGCAGGCGGTGCACTCCTTGCGGTTGTAACAAGTATTAACTCTGCAATGATGATGTTCTCCAGAATTAACTTTGCGGCAGCCAGAGACGGACTGTTCCCGAGTAAGATCTGTGAGTCCAACAAACACGGCGCACCGGCAGTTTCCCTTTGGGTTAACTCTGTGATCGCTATCGTGGCAATCTTATCAGGATTCAATCTGGATGATGTTGTAAAGATTACAACAATTCCGGGACTGTTACTGCTTCCAATTACATTCTTGAGTATCTTTATGCTGCCGAGAAAATTCCCGAATGCATACAAGAACGCTTATATCAAGACACCACATGTCCTGAACTGTATCCTTACAACGGTTGCCGGTGTAATGTGTGTAGTTCTCGGAAGCTATGTAATTGCTGAGATGAAGCCTAAGAACTGGATAACGATGCTCGTATTCTATGGCTGTGCAATTGTTTACACAATTATCAGACGTAAATATGTTCTGGATAAGAAGGGATACGATATCTTCAGCAAGATGAAAGAACCTTATGAGCCTTGGTTCGAGATGGAGAAGTCAGCAAAAGCTAATCTGGACAGCAAAGCAGCAAAATAATTTTCTGGATCATATAATATCGGGAAGGAATGCCCGTAAGGTGATCATGAGTGGGAATTCAGAAAAATCGGAAAAATGTGTCATAATTGTCTCGTGAGATGACACTAAAAATTTAAAAAATGGTGTGTACATGACAACTGTACACACCATTTTTTGTTATGATTAGTACATGAAAAGGAGGTACGATAAACTATGAAGAAAAGAATAACAGAGGTTCTTGGAATTGATGTACTGCCAAATTACTGGGACAAACGCTATGTAAAGAATTTGGACAAATTGTCAAGACCTAAGTACGAAGTGGAACTGCATGAGGATGTTTGGATGACATTAAGAGACGGTGTACGCCTCTGCGTAGATGTTTATCTTCCGAAGGGAGCAGGTCCGGTCCCGTCACTGGTAAGCTGGTCTGCTTACAGCAAAGAAATGCAGGGCATCAAGAGAGGAGCGATTCCGCCGGAATCCCTTTTATTTGACCACAGTCTGGAAGCAGGCGATATTGAGTATTTTGTACAGAGGGGCTACGCATTTATCATTCCGGACCCGAGGGGGATCGGCAAGAGCGAGGGCGTATTCTACGGCGTTTATAATCCGCAGGAGCACCTGGATATCTATGATATGATTGAATGGGCAGCAGAGCAGGAATGGTGCGACAGTAATGTAGGTATGGTTGGATATTCTTACTTCGGAATCTGCCAGATCCTTGCAGCAGCACAGCAGCCTCCTCACCTGAAATGTATTATGCCTTGCTCATTTGTTGATGATTACTATCAGCATGGATATTACGGCGGTGTACCGTCTACCTATATGAGCATTTACTGGGAACTGTGCCCATCCAATAATCCGATGCCGTGGTCTGTAAAGATGTATGGTGAAGAAAAAGTAAAAGAAATGATGAAAGAGCGCCTGCAGGATCCTGACATCGCGGTAAACTCATACTTTACAAAGATTCTGACAACATGGCCGCCGACTTATCATACGTTCTATCTGGATTACCTGCTTCATCCGCTGGATGACGAATACTGGCAGCAGCGTTCAGCTAACCAGATGTATGACAAGGTAAAGACACCGGTATACCTGCACTGTGCATGGTCACCACTTGGAAGATGGAGTTCCCCGATCTTCGCTGCTATGAATGACGACCGTCTCCAGGCTCCGAAGCGCCTTGGCGTCCTTGAAGGATATGACGGACTGGAACTTCCATACCGTGCATTGAACGAAGAATGCTTAAGATGGTATGATCACTGGCTCAAGGGAGTTGACACAGGAATCATGGATGAACCTCCGTATAAGTTCTGTGTAATCAACTCGGGCACACGCTATGAAAACGAATGGCCGCTGGCAAGAACGGAATGGCAGAAACTTTACTTACGTTCCTTCAACCGCCTGCGCTGGGACAAAGAACCGGATAAGGATCTTCCACCGGATGGATTTACACATCTGCCGCCTTCAATTTCTACAGAAGTGAACAAGATTGTGTACAAATCATCCAGATTTGCACAGGCTAAGGAGATTACCGGACCAATCGAGTTACATCTCTGGGCTTCCATTGATGCAGAGGATGCAAACTTTGTCTGCAGCCTGTTTGATGTACTGCCAGATGGTACAAGAATGCCGCTGCTGCGTTATGGCGCGCTGAGAGCTTCTCATCCGCTGAATGAAGAAAAATCAACGATCGGATCACCGGTACATGACAACAGCGTATCTATTCCTGTTACACCGGGAGAGGTTCGTGAGTATGTAATCGAGATGAGCCCGACTGCTATGGTTATTCCGGCAGGCCACTGGATTGAACTGGAAATCACAAGCCAGTGCCCGAATGAGTGCCATACAGAAAGCTGGACAGGAAAAGTCGGCAACATGAATGTAATTCCTACGAATACTACGACTGCTTATAAGATATACAGAGACAATAACCATCCGTCATATCTGCTCCTGCCTATCATTCCGTATACCGATCCGGAACAGTGGGTACAGCCGTTTGAAAACTGGGATGAAATCGAAGTAGAAGATTAAACTGATAGGGAATGGTCTTTGTACGGGGGAAAGCCCATGTCTGCAAAGATTACCCATAAGAAAAAGCAAGAAAAATAAAGGCGCAGGCCGGTATTTTTCCTGCTTTTTTCTTTTCCGTAAGAATAAGGGAGGTTTTTATATGAAGGATATGACGGTTGGAAAACCGGCCCGTATTATCGGAGGATTTGCACTGCCGATGCTGTTGGGGGATGTTTTTCAGCAGTTTTACAATATTGTGGATTCGGTCGTGGTCGGCCGTTTTGTAGGGGCGGACGCTCTGGCAGCCGTGGGCGGGTCTTTTCCTGTTACTTTTATTTTGAATGCGGTTATGATCGGGCTTACCATCGGTGCTTCAGTGCTTTTGTCACAGTTATTCGGTGCCAGACAGATCGGGGATTTTCATAAGGCTCTTTATACGATGATTGTCGGGATGGGTGTGCTTGCCGTGGTTCTGACAGGGGTGAGCCAGGCTCTGGCAGTTCCCCTGCTTCGTCTGATAGGAACTCCGGATGCAATTATGCAGGGAAGTACTCTGTATCTGCGGATTGTATTCGGGGGACTTGTACTGACGTTTGCCTATAACGTATGCACGGCAATTTTCCGATCAATTGGAGACTCAAGGACTCCGCTTTATTTTTTGATGATTGCATCTATATTAAACATCATCCTGGACCTGCTGTTTGTAATTGTGTTTCATATGGGAGTTGCCGGTGTGGCAGTTGCGACTATCATGTCTCAGGGGATATCGGCGCTTCTGTGTGTTCTGTATATTAGGAAGAAGGCTGAAATACTGCGGATGTCTAAGGAGGAGCGCGTGTTTGACGGTGAAATGCTCAGGAGGATTATGGGACTGGGTGTGCCAGCTATGTTTCAGCAGGTATCGGTTTCTGTCAGCGTGATGTGCGTGCAGGGGATGGTCAATCTTTTCGGAACGGCGGCAATGGCCGGTTATGCGGCGGCAGGAAAGGTGGAGTCGCTTGCCATGATGCCGATGTTTGATCTGGGATCTGCTCTGTCTACATATGTGGCCCAGAACATAGGCGCCGGGAATGAAAAACGGGCCAGACAGGGCGTTCATGCGGGATTCGGACTGGCTCTGGTGGTCTGCGGAGGCATTGGAATTCTGATTTTCATTTTCAGATACCAGTTAATTGGCATATTCCTTAAGGGGGATGTAAACCCGCTTGTAATTGAATTCGGTGTGGGGTACCTTGGGGCAATTGCGCTGTTCTACCTGATCAATGCATTTTATAACAATCTGAGCGGTGCACTGCGCGGCGCGGGGGATGCTTTATATTCTATGGCGGCAACGGTTATCGCACTTGTTGTAAGAGTTGCATCTTCCTACCTTATGCTGAAGTATACGAATCTCGGGATGGCTTCTGTCTGGTGGGGGCTTCCGGTTTCCTGGAGCACGGGTCTGATTCTGTGCCTTGTAAGGTATCTGAGCGGGAAATGGAAAAAAGAAGTATAAATAAATGGTTATGGATACTATACGAATATATGTCTTTGATTATATGACCTCCCGGATTTATAATATGTCTGTAAAAAGAAACAGGCAATTCAATCTGGGAGGTCATTTGTTATGGTGATGAAGAAAAAAATAGATGGAATGGAATGCAGAACGGAAAAGGATTCGATCGGGAGCAAGGATATTCCGGAAGGCGTGTACTATGGAGTGCAGTCCCTGAGGGCTGCGGAAAACTTCCGAATTACGGGGCTGTCCATGCATCCGGAGGTAATCAACAGTCTGGCGCAGATCAAGAAAGCGGCGGCGATTACAAACTGTGAGATTGGGCTGCTCGATAAACATATTGCTGAGGCAATCGTGAAAGCCTGCGATGAAATTATGGAGGGCAGACTTCATGATGAGTTTATCGTAGACCCGATACAGGGAGGGGCAGGGACCTCGATTAATATGAATGCCAATGAGGTGATTGCAAACCGTGCCATTGAATTACTAGGCGGGCAGAAGGGCGACTATTCCATTGTACATCCGAATGACCATGTAAACTGCGGACAGTCTACCAATGATGTTATTCCGACTGCCGGGAAAATGACTTCCCTGAAACTTCTGAAAAATGCGAAGAAAGAACTGGAGAGGTTACATAAGGCACTATGTGATAAAGGAGAAGAATTCGACACGATTATCAAAATGGGAAGAACCCAGATGCAGGATGCGGTGCCGATCCGTCTCGGTCAGGAATTTAAGGCTTATTCGGTTGCGATCCAGCGGGATATCAACCGTATGGAAAAGGCGCAGGAAGAGATGAGGACGCTGAATATGGGCGGGACGGCAATCGGAACCGGAATCAATGCAGACGAAGCATATTTAAGAAGGATTGTTCCAAATCTGGCACGGATCAGTGATATGGATCTTGTGCAGGCTTACGACCTGATCGATGCAACACAGAATCTGGATCCGTTTGTGGCAGTTTCCGGTGCCGTAAAGGCCTGCGCAGTGACACTTTCAAAGATTGCGAATGATTTCCGGCTGATGTCATCCGGACCGAGATGCGGATTCGGTGAAATCAACCTTCCTGCGAAACAGAACGGATCATCCATCATGCCCGGAAAAGTAAATCCGGTGATTCCGGAAGTAGTCAACCAGGTAGCATTTAACATCATAGGAAATGATGTGACAATCACGATGGCGGCTGAAGCCGGACAACTGGAACTCAATGCATTTGAGCCGATTGTATTCTACTGTCTGTTCCAGTCCATCGATACTCTGGCCTATGCGGTTGAGACATTTGTTGATAACTGTGTCAGTGGAATTACGGCAAATAGGGAGCGGTGTAAAGAACTGGTGGATAACAGTGTCGGAATCGTTACCGCACTCTGCCCGCATGTTGGATACGCGAAGGCGGCGTCACTGGCAAAGACGGCAGTGAAGACAGGGGAGTCTGTCAGAAAGCTGATTCTGGAGGAAGGGCTTCTGAATGAGGAGGAGTTAAACGAGATACTGGATGTAAAGAATATGACGGAACCCGGAATTTCAGGAAAAGAACTTCTGCTTAAGAATATGGAGTAAGAAAGGAAGAAAGAGGTGCCTGTTATGGATTATGGAAAAGAAGCAATAAAGATGCATGAAAAATATCGTGGAAAGATTGAAGTGTGCAGTAAAGTGCCGCTGAAGACAAGGGAAGATCTGAGTACGGCATACACACCGGGAGTAGCCAGCCCGTGTATGGAGATTCATAAGGATGAGAAAAAAGCATATTCCTATACAGCCAAAGGTAATCTGGTTGCAGTTGTAACGGACGGTACTGCAGTTCTGGGCCTGGGTGATATCGGGCCGAAGGCTGCAATGCCGGTCATGGAAGGAAAGGCAATTCTATTCAAGGAATTTGGCGGGGTAGATGCATTTCCGATCTGTTTAGACACAAAGGATACGGAGGAAATCATTGAAACTGTGAAGCGGATAGCGCCGTGTTTTGGCGGCATTAATCTGGAGGATATCTGTTCTCCGAAATGCTTTGAGATCGAACAGAGGCTGGAACAGGAACTGGATATCCCTGTATTCCATGATGACCAGCACGGAACGGCGATAGTGACGACGGCGGCACTTATGAATGCCCTGAAAGTTGTCGGGAAGAAAATAGAAGATGTCAAGGTTGTGCTGAACGGGCCGGGGAGCGCAGGAACTGCGATTGCAAAAATGATGCTGCATGCCGGGGTGAAACACATGACAATCTGTGATCTGGAAGGAATTCTGGCAGAAGGATGCCCGTTCGCAGTGGGGCACAAGCTGGAGCTGGCCAGACTGACGAATCCGGAAGGGATTACCGGGACTTTGAAGGATGCGATCGTGGATGCGGATGTATTTGTAGGCGTTTCAGCAGGGAACATCCTGACTAAAGAAATGGTGCGGACGATGGCACCGGACCCGGTTGTCTTCGCGATGGCGAATCCGACCCCGGAAATCACCTATGAGGATGCTGTCGAGGCAGGGGTAAAAGTCATGGGAACCGGGCGTTCCGATTATCCAAACCAGATCAATAACGTGCTTGCATTCCCCGGTTTGTTCCGCGGGGCGTTGGATGCAGGCGCGCGGGATATCAATTATGACATGAAGCTGGCCGCAGCCCGTGCAATAGCCTCACTTGTCACCGATGAAGAACTAAAACCGGAATACATTATCCCGTCCCCGTTCGATCCGCGTGTGGCTGCAAAAGTTGCGGAAGAAGTAGCAAAATGTACACATATGTCAGTTTTCTGACAGTAAAAAAATCCCCGTTCCTTTATACTTATAGCAAGATAACAAGGCTTGAAAGAACTAAGCTTAAGAGGCGAAGGGGAGCATCCATGTTGCTAAGGCTCAAAAAGACTGAGCCAAAGCCAACAGGATGTACTTTGCCACATAAGGCTTGAAAAGACCAAGCCTAAGAGGCATAAGTAAGGACGGTGATTTTTTATGGGGACTGAGTATACGTGGGCGTTTGACAGGAGTTTTCTGGTATTTCTTGCTATTGCATTTGTTTCATTGGCGATAGCGGCAAAATTAAAATCGATGATTCCGATGCCGCTGATTTATGGTGTCATATTTGCTATTGGATTTGGGACGGGGGTCCTTCCGAAGGATATGTTGCTTTCTGCTAATATGATTGCAGTAGGTACGATTGCGTTTAATGTGCTGGTTATTCATTCCGGTACAATGATTAATCTGAAGATGCTGAAGGCGAAGAAAAAGGAATCACTTCTTTGCATTATAGCCTCTCTGGTTCTTGTTGTAATTGTTGGATTCGGGCTTACTCCGATACTTGGGAAGGGACTTGCATTTCTGGCTCCAGGCTCAGTAATCGGCGGAGGCGCTTCCTGTGCGATCGCTTCGAGATGGGTACTGGACAAGAATCCGGCAATCTCTGTGTTTCCCTGGCTTGTGTTCATGTTTCAGGGATTGTTCAGTGTTCCGGTTGTAACGTGGGCGCTGAAGAGAGAAGGAAAGGCACTTTCTCAGGAATTCAGAGCAAGGAATTCACAAGGTGGAAATCAGGGCGCTCCTGAGGGGGCAGGCAATATTCCGCCGATGACCGGGCCGGGCTGCCCCGGAACTGGTAAGAGTCCTGCGACTGGTCAGGCTGGGAAGGTTCCGTTCTGTGAGAGAATTCCTGCAAAATATAAAAACACGGCGTATTTCCTGGGGATTATTATGATAGTGACAGTCATCAACAATCTGCTTCACGGGACGATTCTGGCTGGTCTGAATATTAATCCGAATATTACGGCACTGCTGTTTGGGTTAATCCTCGGCAGCCTTGGCTTTATGGATAAAGCGCCTCTGTTTAAAGCGGATGCATATGGGCTTCTGTTATTAGGCCTGATGGGACTGATGGCCAATACAATTGCCAATTGCCCGTGGCAGGGACTGGTAGCGTTTATTCCACCGTTGCTGATTGTGTTTGTCATCTCTACGATTGTGCTTGTACTGTGCGGGATCGTCGGAGCGAAGGTCTGCGGATTCCGGGCAGAACGTGGTATTGTGCTGACAATGAACTGTATGATGGGGTTCCCTGTGAATGATATGCTGACAAATAATGCGGCAGCAGCCGGAGAAAGCGAAGCAGAAAAAGGATACATAAAGAGTCAGGTTGGTCCCCTTCTTGGGATTGGAACGATGCTGATTTCAAATGCGGTGTCGGTACTGATTGTCAGTATTATGGTAATATTCGTGTAGTGGGAAGATCATGTACACGAGGATGTTAATGATTAATTAAATTTATAAAAGTGAAAAGCACTGAGAATGTAAAAAGAGATGACATTTTCAGTGCTTTTTTGTTTGGAAAATAGGCTGCGGATGATAGGTTAAATAAATAATATGGTTGGAATAATAGAGTACTCGTGAACATTCTAATAAATACTATATTAATATTATAAAATCAGATAATATTAAAATATAATTGTGATATTCAACAAAATACATGTGCAATATTAATGCAATATGCTAGTTTTGGAAAATTATATTGACATTTATGCACAAAGGGAATATCCTTTATTTATAAAAATTAGTTACACGTGTACATTTAAACCAAAAAGCAGATATACGATAAACCGGTAAGTGTGTTTGCTGAATGTTCAAGAAAGGGAGACAGGATTATGAATAAAATGAGCAAGTGGAAAAGAATGGCTGCACTTGGTATTTCGACAATGATGATTGTTTCAACAGCAGCTTGCGGAAGTGGTTCAGGAGGAAACTCTAAATCAGAAAAAACGGATGCAAAAAATCAATCAAAAGGAACCACAATTTCATTCTGGAACAGCTTTACAGGTTCAGACGGAGATATGCTGGTTGAGCTGGTGAACCGATATAATAAAGAGAATGAAGATGGAATTACTGTTGAGATGGATATTTCTTCAGATTTTGACAGTCAGCTTTCCACTGCATTTGCAGCAGGCACAGGTCCTACCATGATTTTAAGTTCAAGTGCCTATCGATTTACATATGGGGACTATATGCAGGATATCAGTGATGTATTTGACAAAACTGATTTAGATAAGGATGATTTCATACAATCTTATTTAGATTATTGCTCCGAGGGAGATAAATTATATTTTGTACCATTTCAGGTTGTAGGTTATTACATGTACTGGAATAAAGATTTATTCGAGGCGGCAGGACTTGATCCGGAGGCTCCTCCGACAACATGGGAAGAATGGCAGACATATGCTGAAAAGATTACGGATGAGAGCAAGAATGTTTATGGATCGGGTATTTCCTATGATTATCCTTACCAGATTGCACATATGATGCAGCGTCTGGGCGGGTTGTCAGTAACGGATGATAATGGCAGCTGGAAGGCAAACTTTGCAGGAAATAAGGGATATGCTGACTTCCTTACGATGTATAAGACTTTAACAGAAAACGGGGATAACCCTCTGGAAGCGGATACGGATTCTATGGTAAGTGCAGGGCAGATTGGTATGACTGTCGGGGGCCCCTGGGTCACGGCAGGACTTGATACAGCAGGTGTTAATTACGGAATCGGTCTGATACCTCAGGGAGATGCAGGGGATATGAACTCTGTAGAAGTACTCGGATTTTCTGTAACAACGACAGCAAGCGATGAGGAGAAAGAAGCTGCATATAAATTCATTGAATGGTGGAATTCAGAAAATGAAGAGGGATCAAGTCCGGCTTTAGAGTGGTCAGTGGCAAATGGTTTTCCTGCTTATACATATTCCGTTCAGGAGAAAGATGAATATAAACAAAGTGAAAAACTTAGTGTGATGTCTTCTGCAAATCCAGATGCACCGACGGACTTTATTGTTGATTCAAGTTTTCCGGGAATCAATGATATTCTGAATGATGTCATCCCTGAGATGATTAACTCCGTAGCGTTTGGAAACATGTCGGTGAATGATGCACTTGAAAAAGCCCAGACAACTGCAGATAAGATTGTTGGGGAATATAATAAATAACTGATTTCAGGGACTTTTGGCAAGTGGAGAGGCGGTTCCGTGCAGCCGCCTTTTCTTTGGAATTTGAGACAGGCGGGTAGGAGAAGTTAAATGAAGAAAATGATGAAATACTGGAATAAGCCTTCCAGAAGTGCGTATCTCTTTTTGGCCCCATCGGTCATTTTGTTAATCCTGTTTAGTGTGGTGCCGCTAATTATAGCTTTTGGACTAAGTCTGTTTGATGTGTCCATCACGATGGACTCGGCACGTTTCATCGGTATGGAAAACTTTGTCGAAGCATTTCGGGACAGCCGGTTTATAAACAGCTTAAAAGTGACTGCTATTTTTACGGGGCTGGAGGTGCCGCTGCAGGTTCTGGGAGCATTGGTAGTTGCAGCGCTGATTACAAAGAATAATATAAAGAATAAATTTTTCAGAGCGGTTTATTTTCTGCCCGTCATATGTTCTGCGACAGCAATCGGTATTATGTGGAAGATGATTCTTCACTCCAATATTGGTTTTGTTACAGCGGCGTTACAATCAATGGGGCTGGGGAAGATTAATTTCCTGAATACACCGGGACTGACAATATTCGTCGTTTCATTTATATCCATATGGAGGAGTTTTGGTATTTCTGCAATTATTTATGTGACGGCGATCCAGCAGGTATCAGCGTCCTTATATGAAGCGGCTGAAATGGACGGGGCTGGGAAGATACGGCAGTTCTGGCATATCACCGCACCTTCCATCAGACCGACCTTCTGGTACATTTTAATGACACGGTTTGCAGGGGCATTACAGATATTTGACATCATCTATATTACGACAAATGGTGGACCGAATTATACAACAGAATCCACGGTTACTTACATTTATTCCAGAGCATTTTCATCACGTTCGAGTATGGGGTATGCGTCTGCAATGTCGGTGATTTTATTTGCGATAATCATGGTTGTTACTGTAATAATGTATCGCAAAATGAATCAGGAGGATTAGTATGAAAAAGAAAAAAGCGATTAAAATCAAAAATATAACAATCAGTATTCCGATCTTTATCGTTTTGGTCATTCTGGCATTGCTGGTTCTGGTGCCGGTTATATGGATGACATTAAGCGCGTTTAAGCCGGAAAAGGAGATTATATCCTGGCCGCCTACTTTTATACCGAAATCATTGACTCTGGAAAATTTTGTTGATGTACAGGACCGAATTAATATTCTTCGTTATATGCTTAACTCAATTATTTATGCAGGGGGAACCACATTGCTGGCTGTTGTTGTAAACAGTATGGCCGGGTATGCCTACGCCTTTTATGATTTCAAAGGAAAGACAGGGCTGTTCCTAATGACTCTGGCGACAATGATGGTACCATTTCAGGTTATTATGGTCCCGCTATTCCTCGTTGTGTTCAAGATGGGGATGTACGATTCTTACTGGGGGCTGATAATACCAAGAGTTGCAGTTGCAGGTTCGATCTTCATGATGCGCGCCGCCTTTTCAGGCATACCAAAGGAACTGGCCGAGGCTGCCAGAATTGACGGGCTTTCCGAAATGGGAATATTCTGGAGAATCATGATGCCGCAGGTAAAACCGGCAGCGATCACTCTGGTTATTTTAAGTATCAATGGTTCGTGGAATGATTTGCTGTGGCCGATGATAGTGACGAGCAGGACAGAGATGCGTACACTTGCAAACGGACTGGCATTATTTATTGGGCAGAATACCATCGAGTATGGCGCCGCATTTGCAGGTGCGCTGATTTCACTTCTTCCGATGTTTATTCTGTATATGGCAGGGCAGAAATACTTCGTGGAAGGTATGGCAAGTGCCGGATTAAAGGGGTAAGGAGAATCATATGTTAGAGGCTAAAATAATTTGCGATAAAAATTTTATAATAGGCAGCATTGATCCAAGGCTGTATGGTTCTTTTCTGGAGCATATGGGGAGAGTTATTTATACAGGAGTGTACGAACCGGATAACTTAAACTCCGATGAAGAAGGTTTTCGCAGTGATGTGATTGAAAAAGTAAAGAAAATGGGGGTGACGGCAGTACGCTATCCGGGCGGAAACTTTGTTTCTGCTTACCATTGGGAAGATGGTGTTGGACCGAAGGAGGACCGGCCGAGAAAGCTTGAGCTTGCATGGAAGGCTGTAGAAACGAATGAATTCGGGACGGATGAATTTATCCGCTGGGCACGGAAAGCTAATATTGAGCCGATTTTCACCGTGAATCTGGGAACCCGAGGGATAGAGGAAGCTGTTCAATATATTGAATACTGTAATTTCCCGGGAGGGACGAAGTATAGTGAAATGAGGAAGGCTCATGGCATTTCAGAACCATATGGTGTGAAAATGTGGTGCCTTGGCAATGAAATGGATGGGGAGTGGCAGATCGGGCATAAGACAGCCGGTGAATATGGGCGTCTGGCAGCAGAAACAGGGAAGACTATGAAATTGGTGGATCCCAATATAGAGTTGATTGCATGTGGCAGTTCGCTTTCGAATATGGAAACATATCCAATATGGGATATGGAAGTTCTCGAGCATACATATGACGTGATTGACTATTTGGCCCTGCACCAATATTATGGCGGGCAGGAAAAAGGCACAAAAGCGTTTCTGGCCCAGACACTCGATATGGAGGAATATATTAAGACCATCCGTTCCGCTGCTCAGGTGATAAAGAAGAAAAAACGTTCCTGTAAGGAGATGAAATTCAGCGTTGATGAGTGGGGCGTCTGGGCGCTTCCGGGTGATTCTGTAAATATGGAAGTGTCGAAAGGACCCTGGAAGGTTGCGCCTGCAATCAGCGAACAGATTTACACTCTTGAGGATGCCCTGCTTTTTGCGGGAATGCAGATGGTTATGCTGAGAAACGCTGATGTGATAAAGATTGCATGCCAGTCCCTTCTTACAAATGTCAGTGCATGCATTATGACTGAAAAAGACGGTGGACTCTGGCTTCAGACAATCTATTATCCATTCTACTATTTTGCAAATTATGCGAGGGGGATTGTTTTAAGAAGCACCTCATTAGGACCTACATACCAGTGTGAAGACTTTGATCAAGTTCCGTATCTTGATGAGGTTGTTGTCTGGAACGATGAAAAAAATGAAATTGTTATTTTCGTAGTTAACAAGAGTGAAGACGAACCAATGAAAGTGGAAGTGATGCTGCAGAATTTTGAGCCAAAGAAGGTCACAGAATTTGTAAGCATGACGGCAGATGACAAAAAGATGACAAATCAATATGACCATACGGCTGTTCAGCCCTGCTCAAGAGAAGGGGCACATGTTATATCAGGCAGCTGTATTGCAGAAATCGAACCGCTGTCTTTTAACATGATTCGTATAGAAATATAACGGGTTGTCTTCGTTGCGGCAGTTATGTTTTGGTGTTATACTTAAGCTGATTTTATGCAGGGTATGATGTGTCCCGGCTTAGAAATGCAGGGGCTTAACGAATGAACGGAGGTAGTGGGAGATGGCAATCACTGTAAATCAGATAGCTGAAAAATGCGGTGTGTCGAGAACAACTGTGCTGAGGGCTTTAAATGACCGGGGGAGTGTTGGCAAGGAGACAAGGGAAAGGATTCTGTCTGTTGCCAAGGAATATAATTACCGTCCGAATCTGCTGGCAAGAAGCCTGAATCATGGCAGAACTATGTCTCTGGGCGTAGTAACGATAAATATTGAGAATATGTATTTTGTTCAATCTTTAAATATTATTAATAAGGAAGCGGACAAGAGAGGGTATTTTACGAATATTGTGGTCTGTGATGAAAGTCTGGATTGGGAACAGAAACTTATTCAGGGGCTTGCTGACCGTCAGATGGAAGGGATACTAATCAGCCCGATTAATAAAGGGAAAGAGTTTGAAAAGTTCCTGCTTTCGCTCCATATTCCGATTGTCTGTATAGGAAACCAAGTGTCGGACGCAATCACAACAGTACAGGTTAATGAGATGGCAGCTGCTATGGAGTCAGTAGATTTGATCGTATCTAAGGGATATCAAAAAATTATATTTATCTGCCCCCCGCTAGCTGTGAAAGAAAAAGAAAATATATATGTTCACGAACAGCGTCTTTTAGGGTTTCAGGCATCAATGGCCAAATATCCGGAGATTGAATCCTCGGTGATTGGTAAGACTGACTATCTGCAGGATGTGAAATGTCTGATTGATAAAGGAACAGAAAAAAAGACGGCTTTTCTATGCTCTGGCGACAGCTATGCCCTGAATGTGATGCGCTGGGGGCAGCAGAATGGAATGACCATACCGAAAGATTTTGGGTTAATGGGATTCGATAACATTAGTATTCTGGAATTTATTACACCTAAGTTGACAACAGTATCAACAAATCTTGAGGGGGTTGCAGCAACGGCAGTCTCAGAACTGCTTGCCCAGATAGATTCGGAGGAATATTCACCGAAAGCCATTTATCTGAACTATAAGATATTAGACAGAGAAACTCTGTGACAGACAGGTGGTATGGGGCAGATAGTAGTAATGTGAGGAAATAATAGTGAATAGAGACAATTTTATAAAAACGAATTATAATGAACCATTTATTATTCAGCGGGCAGATCCTTATGTCTATAAACATAAAGATGGAACCTATCTGTTTACCGGATCTGTACCGGAATATGACCGGATCGTGCTCCGTCAAAGTAGTACGCTTGATGGTCTGAAGGATGCGGATGAAGTTACCATATGGAAGAAGCATGAGCAGGGGATTATGAGCATGCATATATGGGCACCGGAAATCCACTATATTGAAGGTAAGTGGTTTATTTATTATGCAGCAGGTGATAAAGATGATATATGGGCGATACGTCCGTATGTCCTTGAATGCTCAGGCAAAGACCCGCTGAAGGACCCTTGGAAGGAACTGGGGCAGATGCAGGCGTCTGACGATTTTTCCTTCAGAGATTTTTCGCTTGACATGACTGTATTCGAGAATCGGGGGATATGGTATTGTGTATGGGCAGAAAAGGTTAGTGTCGGGAAGAAGATATCGAATCTATATATAGCAGAAATGGAAAGTCCAGTTAGGCTTTCTACACCCCAAGTGCTTTTAAGCTCTCCTGATTATGATTGGGAGCGGGTTGATTTCTGGGTGAATGAAGGTCCGGCACTGTTGCGCCATGCCGGGATGTTATATCTGACTTATTCGGCGAGCGCAACGGGTGCATGTTATTGTATGGGAATGCTGAGTATTCCGGATGATGAAGAACTCCTGAATCCGCGTGTGTGGAAAAAGGAAAGGATTCCCGTCTTAAGAACCGATTGGAAGAAAGGAATTCTGGGGCCTGGCCATAATTCGTTTACAAAGTCAGAAGATGGGGCAGCGGATATTATGATTTACCATGCCCGGCAATACGACGAGATTACCGGAGACCCGTTATATGATCCTAACAGACATGTATATCGCATGAAAATCATGTGGGATGAAGAGGGATGTCCCGTATTTTCTTTTGAAAATAATTTTTAGCTTTTATAAATTAGAAAAAGCAATGCTTAGTTGATAAAAGAGGAGGTAAGAAGGATGAGAAAATGGCATAAGAAACTGACTGCACTAGTAGCGGTATTTACATTGGTATTTTGTTTTTCTGTTCCTGCGTCGGCGCAAACGACGGATAATGGTACTGTTGTTTATGTTTCAGACAAAGATGCGACATTCGATCCGGGAGGGGCTACATATTCCAGAATTATCTGCTTAAAAAATAGTGGTAATGCTAACGGAACTTTATTGTGTACATATGATCAACTGAAAAATGTAACTATTGCGATGGAAGACGGGACAAGTGTTTCAAAACAGGTTTATCCTATTTATAAAAGTACGGACAACGGAGACAACTGGCAGTTGATTAGTAATGTATATGATAAGGAATATGGTCTTTTAAGGACTTCCCAGCCGTGTCTGTATGAATTGCCGACTCAGGTGGGGGACATGCCGGCGGGGACAATCCTGTTGGCCGGAAATATTTTTGACGATGATCCTTATACTCAGTCAAGAATTGTATTGTATAAGAGTATAGACGGGGGATATACGTGGTCGTTTCTAAGCGAAGTGGATAATGGGGGACCTTGCATATATGATCCAAGTACCACATCTTCTACAACAACTGTATGGGAGCCATTTTTGGGAATGAGTGCATCAGGAGAATTGGTATGCTATTATTCTGATGAAAGACAGAAATCTGATGGTGTTTTGCAGGCGGTATCGCTTAAAACTTCATCAGATGGTGTGAATTGGAGCGGACTTACGAATGTAACAGCTATTAATAATACAAGTGACAGGCCGGGGATGATAACGGTGACAGAACTGCCAAATGGAAGGTACATGGCTACATATGAAATGGTTAACAGACCAAGCCTGAGTAAGAATAATGCAGTCGTTTACTGCAAATTTTCGGATGATGGTGTGACGTGGGACGCAGGAAGTCCTGGAACCCGGGTTGCTTTGGCAGATGGCAGAGGAATCGGTTCTTCTCCCTATGTAAAATGGATTGATGCAGGGGGGCCGAATGGGATGGTTGTAATATCTGCAAAGTGGGGAACGGATAGCAGTGACAATATCAGTGGCGGACAGAATTTTTATGTAAACTATAATTTGGGACAGGGAGCATGGGAACGTCTTCCAATGGCAGTGACCTATGATTATAATGATTTGGCAGGAGGTTATTTTTCAGGATTTAGTCAGAGTTTTGATGTAAGCCCGGATAATACGACCCTCTATCAGGCCACTAACGTAGAGAACTTCAATAACTCGAAGATAATTGATGGAGTAAGCTATAATCTGAACGATGTACGGGTTGGCACTCTTCCCTTGAAAGGCTGCATTTACGAAGCGGAAAAGGCAGTGATCACAAATGCCCAGGCGGGCAATGCCATCGATGCATCTAATGGACAAGAAGTACAATATATTAATGAATCAGACAGTGCGGTTGATTTCCAAAACATAAAAGTTGAAAATGCAGGGAATTATAATATCTTAGTCAGATATTCCAATGGTGAGGGAACAGAGGCCTCTCATACGGTTTCTGTTAATGGAACCGAGATAGGGACAGTAAATTATCCTGTTACAGTTAATTGGGACCGCTATCTGTGGAGTAGTTTTACCTGCTATTTAAATTCTGGTACAAATTCCGTTAAATTTGCAAAAAATGTAGGTTTTGCGGAATTGGACTGCATACAGGTCAGCGAAACTTCGGATGATTTTTCTGTTATTAATAAAAACAGTGGCAAGTATCTGGAAATTAAAAGTGCATTAACAAATGAGGGTGCAGAAGCAGGTCAATGGGGAATAACAGATCATTGGTGCCAGAAATGGAATTTTGAAGAAGCAGGAAATGGTGGTTATAGAATCAAAAACATGAACAGCGGCCTTTATCTGGATATTGAAGGGCAGAGTGCAGCTGATGGGGCAAAAGCGATTCAAAACGATTATGCCGAGAGTGATTCACAGATATGGTTACTGGAAGAGACAGAAGGTGGATATTGCCATATTGTGAATAAAAACAGTGGTAAATATCTTGAAGTATTTAGTAATTCTGCGGAAGACGGTGCATCAGTAGGGCAATGGGGCGCAACGGAATATGGATGTCAGGAATGGACACTGATAAAAGAAGGTATCCATTAACAGAACAAATTTAAATTAGAAGCAGAGTAGATTCTAATTCCACTCTGCTTCTAATTTTTTTTGTGTATCCAAGACATCTCTGGCAAGTTCTGCAATCCGTTCATCTGACATACGGTTGACCGGTGCGGAAATACTAAATGCGTATTTAGGTTTCCCTTTATAATCCTTGATGCAGGCGGCGATACATCGAACGCCTAATTCATTTTCTTCATCGTCGATGGCATATCCTTGTGTATGAACCTGTTTTAGGTGCTTTTGCATCTCACTGAAATCGGTGATGGTATGCGGCGTCAATTCCTGAATGTCACTGTTATCCCATATTTCCCGGGCGTCATCCAGATCCATTTCCGCCAGTAATGCTTTTCCGACACCGGAGCAGTAGAGTGGAATACTCTTTCCGACTTTCGACACCAGCCGTACCGAGTTAGTATAAGACTCGACTTTGTCAATATATACAGCTTTTCGGCCATCCACCTGAACGAGATGGACTGTCTCGCCGCATTTGGAGACAAGTTCTTTCAGATGTGGTCTTGCAATATCTACAATGTCATTTTGGGTCAGTAACTGGTTTGCCAGTTCCCAAATCTTAAACGTGAGACTATATTTAGTAGTCTCCGGATTCTGTTTCACATATCCCATATAAATCAGAGAGTTGAGAATACGGTGTACGGTGCTTTTGTTCAGAGACAGCTTTGAAGATAGTTCCATCAGACCGGTAGGGCCTGACTCAGCCAGAACCTCCAGAGTCTGAAAAAGACGGTCGGCCACCTGAATTGGGTTTTTATTTTCCATTATAATCAATTCCTTCTTTCGTTACTGTTCACACCGTGCCGTGCACTTAGCTGCACGGCATCGGAGCCGATAAAGTTATGGTTTCGGGGCATCTGCACCTCGCCGTAGGCGACTTTTAATGGGCAGATGCCGTTACTGTGCACGCCCGTAGGGGGTGAACAGTAACTTTCTTTCTCGCGGGAATAAAGAAATACGAAAAAATGTATTGACTTTATTATATAAATGAGTATAATAAAAGTCAACAGTTCCATATTACAAAACATAGTTTCATAATACGGAACAAAATACGAGATGCAATTATTTATTTCATTGGAGGAGATTACATGAACGCAATTTTAGAGCAATTTGGTGAAATCGGAATCATTCCGGTTGTTGTATTGAATGATGCAAAGGACGCTCTGCCGCTTGGAAAAGCGCTAATCGAAGGAGGACTTCCGTGTGCAGAGGTTACATTCCGTACAGATGCAGCAGAGGAATCCATTCGTCTGATGTCAGAAGCATATCCGGATCTGCTGGTTGGAGCAGGAACAGTTCTTACAACAGAACAGGTCGACCGTGCAGTAGCAGCCGGAGCAAAATTTATCGTCAGTCCCGGATTGAATCCGAAGACCGTTACTTACTGTCAGGAAAAGGGGATTCCGGTGTGCCCGGGTGTTGTAACGCCGAGCGAGATTGAGAAAGCGCTGGAACTTGGGCTGGACGTTGTAAAATTCTTTCCGGCTGAACCGTCAGGCGGACTTTCGATGATCAAGGCAATGTGCGCGGCTTACACGAAGCTGAAGGTGATGCCTACTGGTGGAATCAGTGCAAAAAATGTTGTAGATTACCTGAAGTGTGACAAGATTCTTGCATGCGGCGGGAGCTGGATGGTGAAGGGCGATATGATTGAAGCTGGCGAGTTTGACAAGATTACAGAACTGTGCAAAGAGGCGGCAGAAATAGTAAAAGCAGCAAGAGCTTAATCAGGTATATAAAATAGCAAGAATATTAGTGACTGTTCATGGTCCTGAACAGTTACTAATATTAATTATAAGGAGATTAGTAGAATGTCAAAGAAAGTAATCACATTTGGAGAAATCATGTTAAGACTTGCACCGGAGGGATATTACCGGTTTGTTCAGGCGGACACATTTGGCGCAACATATGGCGGCGGAGAAGCTAACGTTGCAGTTTCACTCGCAAATTACGGTTTTGATGCAAAATTTGTCACCAAGCTTCCGGCACATGAGATTGGACAGGCGGCTGTAAATTCACTTAGAAAATATGGGGTGGACACCTCTTATATTGCAAGAGGCGGCGAACGCATCGGTATTTATTTCCTCGAAAAAGGTGCTTCCCAGAGACCTTCCAAGGTTATTTATGACAGAGCGGGATCTTCAATCTGTACAGCTTCCGCATCTGATTTTAACTGGAAGGAAATCTTTGACGGGGCAGAGTGGTTCCATTTTACAGGAATTACACCGGCGCTCAACGATGAGGTTGCGGCAATCTGCCTCGAAGCTTGTAAAGCTGCCAATGAGATGGGAGTTACAGTATCCTGTGACCTGAACTACCGCAACAAGCTCTGGAGCAAAGAAAAGGCAGGCCAGGTAATGGGCGGTTTATGTCAATATGTGGATGTTTGTATCGCGAATGAAGAAGATGCTTCCGATGTATTTGGCATCAAGGCAGCTGACACAGATGTCACAACAGGAACTGTAAACCACGAAGGTTACAAAGACGTTGCAAAACAGCTTGCTGACAGATTCGGTTTCAAGAAAGTAGCGATTACACTTCGTGAATCTATATCAGCAAATGATAACAACTGGTCTGCAATGTTATATGATGGATCTGATTATTTCTTTAGCAAAAAATATAAAATGCATATCGTTGACCGTGTTGGCGGCGGCGATAGTTTCGGCGGTGGACTTATCTGTGCCTCCCTTAACGGATATGATTCACAGGCAGCCATCGAATTCGCAGTAGCGGCTTCATGTTTGAAGCACTCTGTCGAAGGAGATTTCAATATGGTATCAATGGACGAAGTGTTAAAACTTGCCGGAGGCGATGCTTCCGGACGTGTCCAAAGATAATAAATCCCTAATGCCATGTGGGAATATAATGTAAAGAAAAACCTCTCTGCAGCAGGCGGAGAGGTTTTTCTATTGGTAATAGTATAAAGTGCAATATTCTTATAAAAACATATAAAATAGGCAATTTTAGTAAGAAAATTTGCACCTTGTTATGGTATGATTTACAATGTAAAAACTTAGAAGAACTTATAGAATGTAAAAATAAAAAAGGAGATAAAAGCAATGGAACTTAGAACCGCAGCATCGCCAAGAGACGTAAAACATTATACAACAGAGAGATTAAGAGAGGAATTTTTAATTCCACAGATTTTTTTCCCGGACGATATTAAATTAGTATACAGTCATATTGACCGTATTATCACAGGCGGGGCAATGCCAGTGGCACATAGCTTAAAATTAACAGCCGGGGATGAACTCCGTGCGGAATATTTCCTCGAGAGGCGTGAGATGGGGATTATTAATATCGGCGGGGACGGAACGGTTACCGTAGACGGCAGCGTGCATAAGGTGGGAGCCAGAGAGGGGATGTACATCGGGAAAGGCGCCAGGGATATCACATTTGCAAGTGACGATGCAGAGAATCCGGCAAAATTTTATTTGAACAGCGCTCCGGCACACACAAGCTATCCGACAGTCGTAATCAAGCAGGAAGGAACTCCAAAAGAGGGTGTTGTCATTGTAAAAGAAGAGAACAAAGTGGAGCTTGGAACATTGGAAGACTCCAACCACCGCGTTATTTGCAAATACATTCTCCCGGGGCAGGTAGAAAGCTGCCAGCTGGAGATGGGCATGACGCATCTTGAGCCGGGAAGCGTATGGAATACGATGCCGTGCCACACACATGACCGGAGAATGGAAGTGTATCTTTACTTTGATCTTCCGGAAGACGCATTTGTGATGCATTACATGGGAGAAGCCACGCAGACAAGACATATCGTTGTCCGTAATGAGCAGGCTGTCATCTCGCCAAGCTGGTCGATCCATTCCGGCAGCGGATCCAGAAACTACACATTTATTTGGGGAATGGTCGGAGAGAATCAGGATTTCGATGATATGGACCATATCCCAAATCAGGACTTATTATAATGGAGGAGAAATAAGATGAAGATCGCTTTAATTAATGAAAACAGTCAGGCGGCAAAAAATGAAATCATTTGCAGCTCTTTGAGAAAAGTCGTGGAGCCAATGGGACATGAAGTGTTTAACTATGGCATGTTTACGGCGGAGGATGAGGCACAGCTTACCTATGTACAGATCGGTATATTGGCGGCAGTTCTGCTGAATTCAAAAGCGGTAGACTATGTCATTACAGGATGCGGTACCGGAGAGGGGGCGATGCTTGCGTGCAACTCCTTTCCGGGCGTTATCTGCGGGCATGTGGAGGACGCGTTAGATGCATATACATTTGCACAGATCAACGATGGAAACGCTATTGCACTTCCATTTGCAAAAGGATTCGGCTGGGGCGGAGAACTCAATCTGGAATATATTTTCGAGAAATTATATGTGGAAGAAGGCGGAAAAGGTTATCCGAAAGACCGCGTTGTTCCGGAACAGAGAAATAAACGGATTCTGGATGAAGTCAAGACGGTTACTTACAGAAAACTGACTGATATCCTGAGGGAACTGGATCAGGAGCTGGTCAAAGGAGCATTATCCGGCGCGAAATTCCGGGAATACTTCTTTGCAAATTGTCAGGATGAAGAAATTGCGGCAGTTGTAAAAGAAATTTTAGCTTAGTAAAGACAAGATAAGAAGACAAAGGGGCGTGTACTTTGTCTTTTTTCTTTGTAGAAGGAGCTTTGTCTTAAAAAAGGAGATCAGAATATGAAAATTGGTGTACGAGCACACGATTATGGGAAAATGAATATAGAAGATTTGGCGCGTGTCCTTCATGAGGAGGGATATGATGCGGCGCAGCTTGCGCTTCCGAAGGCATTTACGGGAATCGACAGCTATGAAGATATCACACTTGCTCATCTGGAACGGATCAGACGGGCATTTGAAGCACAGAAAGTGGAGATTCCGGTATTTGGCTGCTATATGGATCTGGGTAATCCTGACGAGGAGATTCGTGCTTATGCACTCACAACGTTAAAGCAATGTCTGGCCTACAGCAAAGAGGCAGGAGCGAATGTAGTCGGCACAGAGACTGCGTATCCGCATCTGGATGCAGAGCAAAAAAAAATCTGGTATCCGTATATGCTGGACAGTGTACAGCGTGCAGTGGAAGAGGCAGTCAGGCTGGATGTAAAGCTTGCGATTGAGCCGGTATACTGGCACCCGCTCGAAAATCTGGAGGCGCTGACCAAGGTACTGGAGAAAGTGAACGACGAAGCGCACTTGCGTGTGATTTTCGATGCTTCTAATTTGCTGGAGTTTCCCGATACCACAGATCAGGAGAAGTACTGGACCGGGTGGCTGTCGCAGATCGGCAAATATATAGAAGCCATGCATATCAAAGATTTTATGTTTGGGGAAAACAAGGAATATCAGCCAACACTGCTGGGGGAAGGCTGTATTCAGTATGACACAATATCTAAATGGCTTCGTGAAAATGCGCCGGATATGTATCTGCTTCGTGAGGAAATGAATCCTCAGACCGCACAGCATGACATCATGTTTATGAAGGAGGTTCTATGTTAAGATTAAGACAGGACATACCACTCTTTCCGAAGGGAAGAAAGAAAGCTTTGACTTTTAGTTACGATGATGGAATCACGCAGGACCGGAGATTCGTGGAGATGCTAAACCGTTATCATCTCAAAGGTACATTCAATCTGAATCCCGGACTGATGGGAAACAAAGACTGGTTAAGCCAGCCCGGAATCGAAGTCAGCCATTACAAGATGGATAAATGCGAGATAGCAGAGCTGTACAAAGGGCATGAGATTGCAGTACATACAATGACGCATCCTGATCTGCCGCGTGTTCCGGAGGGAATGATTGCATATGAAATCGCAGCGTGCCGCAGGGAACTGGAGGAAATTGCAAAAAAACCGGTTACTGGAATGGCATATCCGTTCGGAACCTACAATGATAAGGTGAAAAATGCAGCGAAGGTGTGTGGTATCACCTATTCCAGAACAACAAAGCAGCACTTTAGCTTTCATCTGCCGGAGGATTTTCTGGAATGGCATCCAACTATTCATCACACAGAAAATACACTATACTCTTTATGGGAAAAATTCTTAGAACCTGTTGATAACGAAATGTACAGGCAGCCCCAGCTTTTTTATGTATGGGGACATACTTATGAATTCGATGCATTTGACCAGTGGAAGGATATGGAGGAGTTTCTAAAACAGGCAGGCGGGCATGACGAAATCTGGTATGCCACGAACGAAGAAATATACAGGTATGTAATGGCGGCCCAGAGGCTGGTTTACAGTGCGTCCGGCGATTATATCTTCAATCCGGGTGTGCTGGATGTGTGGATGCTGATAGATAAAAAAGAATATCACATTCCGGGCGGAGAGACGGTTACGATTGGATAAGCGGATGAAATTTATAAAAAGATAGAGCAATATACTTTGGAAAAAATGAAATAAGTGCAATATAGATAAGAAAATTGTCATAACCATATGCTAGAATAACAACAGTTACAATATATTATGTATTCGATTATAGGCGCCGTAATCGATATGATGTTTTTTAGGAGAAGGAGTAAAAATGGGAAGCTTAAAGAAAAAAATAGGCATTGCGGTTTCGGCCATAGGCCTGGCCGCAGTAGTCATAACCTTTGGTATGGTTCTGAGCGAAAACAGCACAGACAAAATTAACATCCGTATGGCACATAATCAGGCAGATGGTTCAGAAATTGCAGATTCAATTGCAAAGTTTTCAGAGTTTGTTGCAGAAGATGCATCAAAGAATCTCGAAATTGACATTTATCCGAGTGGAGTACTCGGTTCAGAAAAAGAAGAAATCGAGATGGTTCAGGCGGGTATCCTGGACATGGCAAAAGTAAGTTCAAATACGTTAGGGCAGTTTGAGGACAAATATTCGATTTTCGCAGTACCGTATCTGTTCACAAGTCAGGAACATTACTATGAGGCGATGGAGAAGAGCGAAGCTGTACAGGAACTCTTCCGGTCAACAGCAAATGAGGGCTATATTGCCATCGGATATTATGCAAATGGTTCCAGAAACTTTTACTTAAAGGAGAACAAAGCAGTTACAGATCCCTCCGTGTTAAAATCGAAGAAAATTCGTTCCATGCCCAGTTCCACCTCTATGGAAATGATTAAGTACATGGGCGGGTCCGCAGTACCGATGGCAGGGAGCGAGACATATTCCGCCCTGCAGCAGGGGGTGGTAGACGGAGCAGAGAACACAGAACTTGTTCTGACAGTTGACGGTCATCAGGATATTGTAAAATCCTATACATATACAGAACACCAGTATTCTCCAGACATTTATATCATCAGTACAAAGAAATGGAACAGCCTTTCAGCAGAGCAGCAGGAATATCTTGTGAAATGTCTGGGCGAGACAAATGATAATTTCAAAACCATGTATAACAGAATGATGGATGAAGCAATTGCAGAAGCAGAAGACCACGGCGTTACCATTTACAGAGACATTGATAAAACAGCATTTATCGAAGCTGTTTCACCGATTCATGATGAGTTCTGTGAAAAAGGTGATGATTATAAAGCACTGTACGACGATATCGAACAGTATGCAGAGTAGGAGGATAGCAAATGAAGATACTGAATAAAATATTAGAATATGTCCTTGCAATTCTGGTAGTGGTAATGGTCGCAGGCTGCATATGGCAGATCGTAACACGATTTATTTTACAGAACCCAAGTGACTGGACAGAAGAATTAGTCCGCTATGCACTGATCTGGATGACAATGGTCGGTGTTCCATATGCATATGGCAAACAACAGCATATTGCCGTGACATTTATTACGGATACATTTACAAAAAAGGGCACTTTAAAAGATAAGATTTTTATTGAGATTCTTGTTCTCTTCCTCAGCGTATTCGTTATGACTGCAGGCGGGATTATGGTCAGCATGAATGCAGCCGGACAGGTTTCACCTGCACTGGGAATTCCGATGCAGTTCTATTACATCGGGGTACCGGTCTGTGGTGTTCTCATGGTAGTATACGCAGCAGAACGTTTGATCCGATTTATAAAAGAGTTTAAAGAACTGAAGAAGGAGGAAAAATAAATGGAATTACAAGCAGCATTAGTATTAATTATCGTATTCTTTTTCTTGCTGGCAATGAGCGTTCCAGTGTCATTTAGTATTATTTCAGCAGCCTTGGTTACCATCATCATGTTCCTGACTCCTCAGTTCGGAATGTTTATCTCAGCACAAAAATTAGTCGGTGGTATCGATAGTTTCAGTTTGTTAGCTGTACCATTCTTTATTCTGGCAGGACAACTGATGAGTAACGGGGGTATTGCGAAACGGCTCATAAATCTCGCAATGTTAATCTTAGGAAAAGTGCCGGGATCTCTTGCACTGACCAATGTCGCAGGAAATGCAATGTTTGGTTCATTATCAGGATCAGGTATCGCAGCAGCAACAGCAATCGGTGGTGTTATGAACCCACTGGAAAAAGAACAGGGGTATGATGATGGATTTGCAGCGGCAGCCAATATCGCATCTGCACCGGTCGGACAGCTCATCCCGCCAACCAATGCATTTATTGTGTATTCAGCAGCATGCGGCGGCGCATCTGTAGCGACTTTATTCATGGCCGGATGGATTCCGGGACTATTGTGGGCATTCCTTTGTATGGTAGTTGCATTGGTATATGCAAAGAAAAAAGGGTATGTTGTAAAGAGGGATGAAAAATTAACCGGAAAAATTGTACTTAAGACAATCTGGGATGCAATTCCAAGCTTACTGCTTATTGTGATTGTCATCGGCGGTATCTTATCGGGATATTTCACACCAACAGAATCATCTGGTGTAGCAGTTTTGTATGCATTTATCTTAGCGGTATTTGTTTATAAGACAATTAAGATTACAGATATCAAAAAGATATTAGTGGATGCGGCAGTAATGACAACCATTGTTATGTTAATCATCGGCGCTTCCTCAATCCTGTCGTTTGTTCTTTCATTTACAGGACTTCCACAGGCAATCAGCGCAGCAATGCTGTCGGTATCAGACAACAAGATTATCATCCTGTTACTGATTAACATGATCCTTCTGATTGTAGGTACATTCATGGATATGGCACCGGCACTTTTAATCTTTACACCAATCTTCCTTCCGGTTGTAACAAGTATAGGGATGAATCCGATTCAGTTTGGTGTTATGATGGTCATGAACCTTTCCATTGGAACGATTACACCACCAGTCGGCAGTGTATTATTTGTCGGGTGCAGTGTGGCGAAACTCAAGATTGAAGATGTGATGAGACGCCTGATCCCGTTCTTTGGGGCTATTGTCGTAGCACTTCTGTTCGTTACCTTTGTACCCGCATTCAGTACATGGCTTCCAACCGTACTGGGCTTAATGTAACAGGAATTTTAAGGGTTCACCGGCAGAATCAGAGGCTTAATAATATCCAGATTCTTACGATATTTTAGTGGAGACATAGTCATATATGTTTTAAATGTCTGCTCAAAATGTGTGGTACTTCCATAGCCGACACTTTCTGCAATCTTGGAAATGCTGTAATCCGTTTCTTCCAGTAGTTGTTTTGCATGCTGGATACGGATCACATTGACATACTCACGAATCGTATAGCCGGTGACTTCCTTGAACAGACGGCAAATGTAATACTTACTTAAGAAAAACTGATCCGCCAATGCCTCTAAGGAAATGTCCTGCTCATAATTCTGAGAGAGATAGTCAGCGATTTCGTACACATGGCGATGCTTCCCCTCCTGTGGAAGAAGCGGAGTTTCCGGCATACGGATATCAAGTTCACGGGTCAGATACAGAAAATACGTTGTGACTGCAAGTTCAACTGCCTGTTTATAATTATGTTTTTTCTCATTACATTCTCTTTTGATGAGATAGTAAAGGTCCATAAATGCCCTCTGCTGTGCTTCTGTCAGATGATACACACCATAATGCTGGTGAAGGAAGCGGGTCAGGTGCAGTGTTGGATATTTCGTATCAAATTCCTGCACTTTGTCAGGCGTGAGATACAGGATGATTCGGTTGTGGCCGCTGTCATTACTCGATACAGACTTGGTCATATGAATCAGGTTCGTGTCGATTAAAATCAAGTCCCCTTTGGAGGCGACAAAATTACGATTATTAAAGAAGAAACTCCGTGTTCCTTCTAATATATAAAAAATTTCATATTCGTTGTGGAAATGCTTAACCCGCATGTCAAACTTGCCATAACGAACCATGTGTTCCAGTGAAATACCCTCAATGGAGGCGTAATAAGAGAGTTTTTCCAAATGTATCACCTGCTTTTTAATATTTTACCTGCTTTTGTATTATTATATAATAAATTGACGCAAAAGACTAGAGAGCGTATTGGGAAAATAAGACAGAGATGAAAGGAATGTTACCATGAATATAAATGAAACGGAACTCAGAAAAAAGCTGAATCTCGTAATCGAAAAGCTGCTGAGTCTGGGTGGTCCCGAAAATGAAAAGGAACTTGCGGAAAATGGTGGAGAAGCCATCGGCTTTTTTAAAAGAGATTTTGGTATCAAAGAGTGGGACTGGCCGCAGGGAGTGGGGCTTTACGGACTCCTAAAAATTATGCAGGCAGAGAAAAATGAAGAATACAAAGAATTTCTTCATAATTGGTATCTCGAAAACATGGAGCTCGGGCTTCCATCCCGGAATATCAATACAACCACACCTCTTTTAACCTTAAGCGAGTTAAATGAATATTATCATGATCCAAAGTTTGAAGACCTTTGTAAGGATTGGGCAAACTGGCTGATGACCTGCCTCCCGAGAACCAAAGAAGGCGGTTTCCAGCATGTGACCAGCGCCAATGGTGATCGTCAGGGCGTGCGTCTCAATGAAAATGAGATGTGGATTGATACCTTATTCATGACAGTTTTATTTTTGAATAAAATGGGACAGAAATATCAGAATGAAGAATGGATCAACGAAGGGATTCATCAGGTTCTTATGCATATCAAATACTTGTATGATAAAAAGACAGGATTGTTTTATCACGGCTGGACCTTCAATGGCAACAACAATTTCGGCGGCGTATTCTGGTGTCGTGGGAACAGCTGGTTTACATTAGGCATACTCGACTATGTTGATATGTTTAAAGGAAGTCTGAACCCGGGCGTCAAATCAATCATTATAGATACATATAAAGCCCAGGTTGCAAAATTAAAAGAATTACAGAGCAAAAACGGTTTGTGGCACACGGTTCTTCCCGACCCGGAAAGTTACGAAGAAGTATCTGGTTCGGCAGCAATTACAGCCGGTATCTTAAAAGGTATCCGCTACGGAATTCTGGATGATTCTTATCTGCCATGTGCAGAGAAAGCAGTTAAAGGGATCTTAAAGAATATTGACAAGGACGGAACCGTGCTAAATGTATCCGGTGGTACTGGAATGGGCATGGATGCAGAACACTATAAGAATATTCTTGTTGCACCAATGGCATATGGACAGTCACTTACAATTCTGGCGCTTGCGGAAGCGCTGAAGCATTTATAAGAATCAGGAGGTAAATTTAGAAATGAGTATTTTAAATCTTTTTTCATTAGAAGGTAAAGTCGCACTGGTGACAGGCGGCGCATATGGGATTGGCTTTGCTATGGTGGAGGCTTATGCACAGGCCGGAGCAAAAATTGCATTTAACTGCAGGAGTCAGGCACATTTGGATCAGGCACTCGCTGATTATAAGGCAAAAGGCATTGATGCGAAAGGCTACATTTGCGATGTGACAGACGAAGCACAGGTAAAAGAGATGGTTGCATCTATCAAAAATGATCTGGGAACGATTGATATTCTTGTGAATAATGCAGGAATTATCAAGCGTATCCCGATGACGGAAATGAGTGCGGAAGACTTCCGCCAGGTGGTGGATATCGACCTTACAGCGCCGTTTATCATGTCAAAGGCAGTGATTCCGGACATGATCGAAAAAGGGCATGGCAAGATTATTAACATCTGCTCGATGATGAGTGAACTGGGGCGCGAAACTGTATCCGCATATGCAGCGGCAAAGGGCGGACTGAAGATGCTGACCAAGAATATCTGCTCCGAGTACGGTGAGTATAACATTCAGTGCAATGGTATCGGACCGGGCTATATCGCAACACCACAGACCGCTCCTCTCCGCGAGATACAGGAAGATGGCAGCAGACACCCATTTGACCAGTTTATCATCTCCAAGACGCCCGCAGCAAGATGGGGAGTCCCGGAAGATCTGATGGGACCAGCTTTATTCCTTGCGTCAGAAGCATCTGATTTTGTGAACGGACAGGTCCTGTATGTAGACGGAGGAATCCTTGCCTATATCGGAAAACAGCCAAAATAGTTTCAGCTAAAAGATCTCCCTGACGAAACAATGCCTAATGCATTGCTGCCGGCAGGGAGATCTTAATACTATAATTTACCCTCTGACAACTTATTTACAATATTTTTTAATTCTTCTAATTCTTTTTTGATACCTTCCTTCTCAAGCCGTTCTATTTCTATCTGCTGGCATTGTTTTTCATATTTTTCCTGTTGTTCAACAAATATTTTCTGTTGATCTTCCAGCCTTTTCTGTTGATCTTCGTATTTACGCTGTTGTTCATCAAACATTTTCTGTTGCTCTTCTAGCCTTTTCTGTTGCACTTCGTATTTACGTTGCTGTTCATCAAACATTTTCTGTTGCTCTACGTATTTTCTTTGTTGCTCTACGTACTTTCGCTTCTGCTCTTCCAGCCTTTTCTTCTGCTCTTCAACTTCTTTCCGCTTTTCATCCACCTCTTTGTGCAATGCATCCAGTTGTTCCTGCTGCTCTTCAATCATATACTGCACTGTGTTGCGGTCTAATTCCAGTAATTCCTTAGAGAACATATCCATCACCCCTTCGATATTACCGCAGATTTCGTATACCTCTTCATACATTTCCTGAAAGTCGGGATACTTACCTACAATCTCTAAAATCCGTTCCGGGCTGTCATCACACAAAAAACTCAGCCAGGCCTCCAACTTGTTATTTATAGTTTTATTGTGCGTGCTTTCTTTGTAAATGTCAAGTGGGATTAAAACATACTCCTGCAGCATATTCAAATTCAGTCCTGTCTGGAATACCTGTTTTGCCCTGTGAATATATGCGGATTCGATTTCGTGAAACTCAGATGTGCTTTTTTCGAAAAATACAATGGTATAGACGGTTTTTACATCCTGGTATGTAAACTTCTTTTTCCTCTGTCCTTTGACCCTTTTGTATTGTCTCAGCAGTAAGTCGGCGGAATAGCAGGCTCCGCGCTGGCCGGGGAATGCATCTCCGATTTTCTGGATTTCAATATTTGCCAGACTTCCTTCTTCCAGCTCGACCACGATATCCGTAATCAGAAGCGAACTTTCATCGGCCAGCCGGACCGAGTCATTGGGAAGCACCTGCCGGATATGTATATTCTGTCCCAGTAATAAGGAAAGCAGTTCTTCCAGACGTTCCGGATGAACATCGGGATTCATAATTTCTTTAAAGAATGAATCATATGTCATTTTTACTCCCCGCACACCCGTACATACATCCAGAAATTCTTTTTTCTGTTCATCATTCCACTGGGCAAACTGCCACGAACATACCGGACTGCGGTTAATCTCATCTAACACCTCCTTTCGTGTCCTGATTTGTGGAAAATACTTTTTTAGCCCTTTTTGCATAGGCAATGCTCCTTTCTTTGCGTACTGCACTGATTTCTTCTTTGTTTTGGTTTTTTCATTCGCGGATACAGTTTCGATAGTGAAACGCCGAAATGAGATGTCAAACGGCTCTGAGCCGGCGGAATCGCCTGCCGTTTTGATGGATTAAGAGTATCATATCCAAAATGGGAATTCAATTAACAATTTATAAAATTTAGAAAGCAAAATTCGAAGGAGGACAGCGTTTTTGAAAAAGATCTTGCAATATACCCAGTGGGGGTATATAATGCGAGTATAAAGTGAGGTGTTAATCATGGAAGAGACAAAAGAATGTTGTCATAAGACAAAGGAACGTTCTGAAAAAGAATATAAAGATCTTATCAATCGTCTGAACCGTATTGAAGGTCAGGTGCGGGGTATTAAAAAGATGGTAGAGAGCGATACTTATTGTACAGATATCCTCGTACAGGTATCGGCAGTGAATGCAGCCCTGAACAGTTTTAACAAGGTGCTTCTTGCCAGCCATATCCGGACCTGTGTTGCGGAGGATATTAAGAATGGGAAGGATGAGACGATTGATGAGCTTGTCGTAACCCTACAGAAATTAATGAGATAGGAGGCAGAAGATGGAACAATATACAGTAACAGGTATGAGCTGTGCGGCCTGCAGTGCCAGGGTAGAAAAAGCGGTAGCCAAAGTGCCGGGGGTTACATCCTGCTCTGTCAGCCTGCTTACGAATTCTATGGGAATAGAAGGAACGGCCGCACCTTCAGATGTGATAGCAGCCGTGGAAGAGGCTGGATACGGAGCAGCACAGAAGTCTGCGGGGGCAGATAGCAGGGCTGCGGGGAAACCGGCGGCTGACAGTGAGTTTTTAAAAGATAAAGAGACCCCTTTGCTAAAGAAGAGGCTGACGGCTTCTTTGTGTTTATTAATACCGTTGATGTATGTCTCGATGGGGCATATGATGTGGAATTGGCCGGTGCCGGTCTGGCTGGAAGGGAACCATGTAGCAATGGGCCTGATACAGCTTTTACTGACAACGGCGGTCATGGTTGTTAATCAGAAGTTTTTTATCAGCGGTTTCCGGAGCCTGTGGCACAGGGCCCCCAATATGGATACGCTGGTTGCCCTTGGTGCGGGGGCCGCATATGGATACAGCACCTATGCACTATTTGCCATGACAGATGCCCAG
The DNA here is from genome assembly GCF_003479085.1 of Clostridium sp. AF19-22AC. Lineage (NCBI taxonomy): Bacteria > Bacillati > Bacillota > Clostridia > Eubacteriales > Clostridiaceae > Clostridium > Clostridium sp. AF19-22AC. The sequence continues at coordinate 99,582 of NZ_QUGN01000007.1, forward strand.
ATGCATAATGACATGGCCGGGGTCATGACCTATATGCATGAGTTTTATTTTGAATCTGCAGCAATGATCCTGACGCTGATCACGGTCGGGAAAATGCTGGAGGCACATTCAAAAGGAAGGACGACGGATGCACTAAAGGGCCTTATGAAACTTGCGCCGAAGACTGCGACGATCATGAGGAATGGAACCGAGACAGAAGTTTCGATAGAGCAGGTTAGAAAAGGGGACATATTTGTAGTAAGGCCCGGGGAAAATATACCCGTGGATGGTATCGTGATCGAGGGCAGCAGTGCGGTTAATGAGTCGGCTCTTACAGGGGAAAGCATACCCGTGGATAAGACTGCCGGTGATACAGTTTCGGCAGCGACATTAAATCATTCCGGCTTTATTAAATGTCAGGCATCCAGAGTCGGAGAAGATACAACACTCTCCCAGATCATTCAGATGGTAAGTGATGCGGCAGCGACGAAAGCACCCATTGCCAAGGTGGCAGATAAGGTATCTGGGATATTTGTACCGGCCGTGATCGGAATTGCGGCCGTTACAATCATTGTCTGGCTGCTTGCAGGACAGAGTATTGGTTTTGCCCTGGCGAGGGGGATTTCCGTACTCGTCATCAGCTGTCCGTGTGCATTGGGGCTGGCGACGCCGGTTGCTATCATGGCCGGAAATGGAATGGGTGCAAAGCATGGAATTATGTTCAAGACGGCCGTATCTCTGGAAGAGGCGGGCAAGATGCAGATCGTGGCTCTGGATAAGACCGGCACGATTACGAGCGGAGAGCCAAGGGTAACGGACATCATACCGGCTGAGGGAATTTCAGAAGAAGAACTTCTTGCAATGGCATATGCACTGGAAAAGAAAAGTGAGCATCCTCTGGCCCACGCTGTATTGAAAAAGGCAGGGGAGAATGAAATAGCGGATCTGGAAGAGGTCTCGGATTTCAAGGCTGTACCGGGGAATGGACTTTCCGGAAGAATGGGCGAAGATATCCTGACAGGCGGCAATCTTAAATTCATCAGCGAAAATGCAGCGGTTTCAGATGAAATAAGACGAAGCGCAGAACAGCTGGCTGAGAGTGGAAAAACACCATTATTTTTCAGCCGCAATGGTAAGCTGGCCGGAGTGATTGCAGTTGCCGATGTTATCAAGGAGGACAGCCCGGGGGCTGTAAAAGAACTGCAGAACATGGGAATCCGTGTGGTTATGCTGACAGGTGATAATGAACGGACTGCGAAAGCGATCGGGCAGCAGGCCGGAGTTGATGAGGTAATTGCGGGAGTTCTTCCGGAAGGAAAGGAGAGTGTCATCCGTACACTTAGGAAGAAAGGCAAAGTTGCAATGGTCGGGGATGGGATCAACGATGCTCCGGCACTTACGAGAGCAGATATCGGTATCGCGATTGGAGCAGGTACGGATATTGCAATCGATGCCGCGGACGTTGTGCTGATGAAGAGCAGGTTAAGCGATGTTCCTGCTGCAATCCGGTTAAGCCGTGCAACACTCAGGAATATCCACGAAAATCTGTTCTGGGCATTTTTCTATAATGTCATCGGAATCCCTCTGGCGGCAGGGGTATGGTACTCCCTTCTCGGATGGAAACTAAATCCGATGTTCGGCGCTGCGGCAATGAGCCTGTCCAGCTTTTGTGTAGTTACCAATGCTCTGCGTCTTAATTTATTTAAGATGTATGATGCTGGAAAAGATAAAAAAATAAAAACAAGAAAAAATCAGGAGGAATTAACAATGGAAAAAACAATGAAAATCGAAGGCATGATGTGCGGACACTGTGAGGCAAGGGTAAAGAAAAGTCTGGAGGCTCTTGCAGAGGTAGATGAAGCAGCAGTGAGCCATGAAGCAGGAACGGCGGTTGTAACTCTTAATGCGGAGATTGCTGATGACCTGTTGAAAAAGGCTGTGGAAGATCAGGACTATAAGGTACTGGAAATCCAGTAGAAAAAAGGGATGCCGCCTGGCATCCTTTTTTTCTATTTCATAGGAAAGTACGTCCTATGAAATAAAAAGCCCTCCGGGGGATGCGCACTGCGGCGTATAAGGTAGATGTCGCGATGCGACCGCCGCAGGCGCGAGTTTCGCAAGCGAAACTCTATTTTACTCATAAGTTCCGAACCGCCTGATTGCTCCGTCTTCCATCATGATCTGGCCTCTGGCAATGACTGTCTTAAGTTCCAGATCCTTATTGAGCAGAATCAAATCAGCATCTGCCCCTTCCCGGACGTGGCCTTTCCTGTCATGGATTTCCAGAGACTCGGCTACATTTGTGGTAAAATAAGTCAGGGCCTGTTCCAGTGGTACAGACAGTTCCTGTACCAGCTTTCTCAATTCTCTGAACATGGTGTCTACTTTGGAGACTCCAATTTCCAGAAGAGTCCCGTCTTCGGCATAATTTGACCAGCTCCCGTGTCCGTCAGAGCTGATTGTAATGTGCTGCTGCAAAAGCCCGCGCTTCATGGCGGCCACGATACATTCTCCGGGGGACGGCTGTCCCGGCATACCGCAGGTAAGGTCGATATACCCGCCCTTGTCCAGAAAAGCATATCCTGCTTCCAGTAAGTCCGGGTTCCGGTTTACGTGGGTCGGGTGGAAGACGCGGATCGGTATGGCGCTTTGGGAGAGGGCTGTCAGGACCGGATCCAGACCGCTTTCGGCATCGCCCATGTGGAGCACCAGAATGCCTGCCTTGCCGCTGAGCATGCCGGCAACTCTGGTCTTGCTTGCAATCTGTATCAGTTCTTCTGCTGTGACATTGGGTGCCCTGTGGTCAGAGATTGCCAGTTTCATTCCCAGTACACGCTCCAGAAATACGATGTCCCTGTCAGGTTCTCCGGTGATCGTCGGTGCGGGATATCCATAAGCCCCTGTAAGCATATAGGCAGTTACCCCTTCTTCATTCAAGGCGGCTATCTTTGCATACAGATTCTCCACGCTGCGTGTCATTCCATCTGTGCCAAGCAGGCCGACTACCGTCGTGATACCGCTTCCGATTAGTTCAGACAGTTCCAGTTCAGGGGTGCGGGTGTGGAAGCCGCCTTCGCCGCCGCCGCCCGTCACATGAACATGCTGGTCAATCAGGCCGGGGGCGAGTATCAGGCCTTCCCCATCCAAAATACGGCAGTCAAACGGCAGCATTCCGATTTCGTCTGCAATGCATGCAATTTTATCTCCACATATGAATACGTCTTTGCGGCCAATATATGTTGGCGTATATACATCTATATTTTTAATCAGCAACATGGTATAAGCTCCTTTTCCCCACCAGTATTTTCTTAATCTCATATTGACGTACTTTTAATGATTTGTCAATACTGTGCAGCTATCCGGGGATCACATATGACTGCCGAAAGCGGCAAATGTATCCACTACCCGTTGCATATCCTCAAGAGTATACCGCTGGTCACAGCTGATCGACATGATATGGGCATATACATACTGTGCATGCGGAAAATCAGCAATCTCTATGAATGGCGGAACCGGCCAGTAAACCTTCGGAGCAATATCGTTTGCAGTGAGAAAATCCATGAGCGGCTGTCTGTCATCGCAGAGGAAGGGGAAGAACATCGGGCATGCATCTCCGGAAAGGACCGGGAATACCGGACGGATGGCTGGATTCTCAGGCAGATGCTCCAACAGATACGCATAATTCTCCCGCCTCTTTTGGATGGCTTCATCCAGAGGATAGTGGCAGATGGCATTCAGAGACTGGGCATCCCCTTCCTGTATATCGAAAATTTCCCGGAGCATGCATTCTGCTTCCCAGAATGCATCGTAGCCCTCTTTTTGGAGCGCGGTGTCTCCGCCGGCCTCGTACCCCCTGCGTGCCTGTAAAGCGTGGTCACGAATTGCCAGGTGCTTTTCATCAGGGGGAAGAAGCGTCACATGGAAGGTTCCACTGCGTTTGAATGCGAGACCTCCGGAGGTGACACCCATCCATTTGCGGAGGCTGACTGCCACATAGTCGGTATCCGGGCAGGTTGCCTCCATAGAAAATGCTGTATGGGTGGTATCCTGCATGACAGTCACGCCGTTCTTTCTGCATCGTTTCACAAAACCGGTATCAAATGTGGTGAATCCATAGTAACCACATATGAGCAGGAAACTGATCTTACTGATCAGGTTTTCGTCAAAGAGTGGGACCATATGCTCATCTACATCATAATAATAAATCTGATAGCCGGCCTTTACAAAGCATCCGCTGACTGTTTCACAGGTGTAGGCGGGGAGATAAGCGACCCTCCTTGTATCTGTCAGCATGGAATCTTTAAGACACAGGTAAATCGCGCACCTGCCTGACATCAGATGCCTGACATCTCCTGCATCCGGACATACACGCTGTGCATAATGGTTTTCGGTTGGCATTGCCTTTTCATACGGGAAAAATCCTCCAATTTCCTTCATGTAGAACCTCCTTGAATATGTAATGTGTTTTTAAATATACCGGCAGAAATGAGAAAATATTTCTGACAGCAGATTTTCAGAAGAACAGAATCTGGGACACGGATTCTTTAGGATGGCAGTGTATCAATAAATTCCTCTCTTTCTGATGCCGGGACCATGTCAATGACAAGGCAGGATGCGAGAAGGTTCAGGAGTGCCATCGGGACAGTCAGAGAGTTATAGAACATCCTTGTCGAGGTCTGGCAGAGGAGCAGGTGGCTGCAGCACTGTGCCACGGGGGACGTTACATTGTCTGTAATTGCAAGGAGAGATCCTGCTTTTTCAATAGCCTTTTTGGCAATGCTCCCAATCGGATAATAGTATTTGGGAAAAGAAAAGAATATGGCAAGATCTTCTTTTGTCAGCTGCTGCAGAAACTGCTGGGTCTGGGCAAGGTCGTCGAGATCGATCAGGACCGCATGGAAGTTAAGCAGCTGCAGGCGGGCTGATAAAAATTCCCCGAGTGTTTTTGAAATATCATGCGCAAAGATAAAAATACGCTGGCTTTTCTGGATCAGGCTGGCAGCAGTCATAATATCAGCGAGATTTACGGCAGCGAAAAAGTCGGTAACTGTGACAGATTCCTGGATACAGATATCACGCAGAAGAGATTCTTTGTCTGCATCATTGGCCACAGTCTGCTCCGGAAGAAAATAGGTAGGGGCAGACAGCAGCTTTATCATATGTTGTGTATAATCACGGAACTTATCCTTCAATTCCAGAAAACTGGAGCAGCCGATTTTTTCACAGAATCTCAGCAGGGTCAGTTCGGAGGCGCCTACCTGCTGGCTGAGCTGTGCAAGTGTGACATAGCAGATATCCTCCGGGTTGGAAATCAGATAATCGGCAATGCTTCTCTGCTTTCTAGTAAATGTAGGATAAAGGCTTTTGATGTGTTCAAGTATGTCCATATCTTAAATCTCCTTAAATTGTGCGAATTGTTTTAAAATTTGATTCCTAAAAATAAATATTAAAATTTTTTGAATAATATGTAAGTAAACACTTTACAATAATATAATATCATGTATAATAGAAAATAACAAGTAAAGTATTTACTTTACTTTCGGAAAAAGTTGCAACGAACAGACCGAACAATTATTTGCAGAAGAAACTGCAAAAAAACAAAGGAAAGAGAGGATGTACAATTGAAGAAATTATTTGAAAACCACTTTGAGCGGACATGGCTGATCATTTTTCTGTTTCTATTCTTTCTGATCATGATTCCGTTCCCATTTTTCTACAGTGAGACGTATATTCCGGCGTGGGGAGGAATCCCGTCCTTCTTGTTTGGATGGTTCGCCCACACGACAGTCACATTTGTCCTGATAATCGTGTATTATCGGATGTGCATGAAGAGAAAAGAGTATCATGTGTATGATGAAGAAAATGAGAAGGGAGAAAGTGAAGTATGAGTGAGGCAATCAAACCGTCACCAGGACCGTTTTATGCGGTGCTGATTTTCTATCTTGGAATTATGGCTTTTATTGGCTGGTATGCGAGCAGAAAAACAAAGAGCCTCGGGGACTTTTTCGTGCTGAGCGGAAAAGCCGGTGTGCTTGTCAGTGGTATCGCATACTTTTCTACCCAGTTTTCTATGGGTACATTCTTAGGAACGCCCGGAACCATTTTTGGGGTCGGGTATGCAGGAATGGCGATTTCTGTACCTGGAGCGGTGTTCAGTATGATCCTTCCGGCACTTCTGATAGGAAAAAAACTGGTAACACTGGGCCATGAGTATGGATTTCTTACAATGGCAGATTATCTGTCTGACCGTTACCATTCTAAGAGCATGAGCGGAGTGCTTGGAATTATGATGCTGTTCTTCCTCATTCCAATGATGGGTGCGCAGATTATCGGAGCGGGTGTCATTGTACATGTATTTACAGGACTTCCGGAGTGGGTCGGTGTTGTAGGAATGGGTACGATTGTTATCCTGTATTGTATGACCGGCGGTATGAAGGGCGCCATGATGACGGATGTCATTCAGGGAACTCTGATGTTCGGGACGGCTATCGTTACATTTATTGTTTCTATTTCAATGGGGGGAGGCTTCCATAATATCAACAATACCCTGCAGGGGATGAACGAAGCTTACCTGACGTTCCCGGGAGCGAATGGGTATATGCCGTGGGCATACTTTGTATCTAACATTGTACTATGGTCCTTCTTTACGATGGGACAGCCGCATTTGTTTACCAAGTTCTTCACGATGAAAGACCACAAGACTATGTTCAAGGCAATTCTGTTGGGTACAGCGGGGATGTTCGTCTCAGCGACTTTGATCGAGTGGGCCGGTGTGAATGGAATCGCTTCCATCCAGAATATCGCAAAGGCAGACCAGATCGTTCCAATGATTCTGCAGAGAGGATTGAATCCGTTCCTGGCATCCATCTTTATATCAGGTATTGTTGCGGCAGGTATGTCTACCATTGATGGTATTCTTGTCACTACAACTGGAGCAGTGACACGTGATATTTATCAGAAGGTCATCAACAAAAAGGCCACAGATGAAAGCGTTATGAAGCTTTCAAAGGTTGTTACTATTTTGATTGGTATCATTGTGATTCTGTTTGGCGTATTCCAGCCGGGAAGTATTTTTGAAATCAATCTTTTCGCATTCTCGGGAATGGCAATTTTCGTAGTACCGATCCTTTTTGGAATGTACTGGAAGAAATCCACAGCACCGGGCGCTATTGCAGCAGTTGTAGTCGGAGTCATCACACTTTTGTGCTTCACTCTGATTCCGTCCGTGAAAGCACTGGCATTTGGCTTCCATGCATTATTCCCGGCTACTATCCTTGGGGGAATTACGATGGTCATTGTCAGCAGCTTTACTCAGGCACCACCGGAGGAGACAATCCGACGCCACTTCGATGTTTTTAAAAAGAACAATAATGCTATTGGGAAAAAGGAGGCAGCATAATGTATCTTGGTAAAATGACGACAGCACAGGCAAAAGAAGCATTTGCAAAGGACCCGGTCATTGTGATTCCGGTAGGAAGTACAGAACAGCACGGGGCACAGTGTGCACTCGGGACGGACTATATGGTACCTACATATCTGGCAGACCATATCGAGGATATGGAAAATGTAATCATTGCACCGACCGTACCATACGGTGTCTGCCCTTATCATCTGAGTTTCCACGGAAGTATCAATATTGGCTATGAAGGGCTGTATATGGTTCTGCATGGAATCATGGATTCTCTGATGCAGCATGGAATCAAACGCTTTGTAGTCTTAAACGGACATGGCGGAAATACTCCTTCGATCGACCGTGCGGCACTGGAAGTTTATCACAAGGGCGGAATCTGTGCCAGCATTGACTGGTGGAGCCTTGTTGCACAGCTGGACGATAAATTCCGCGGAGGACACGGTGATATTCTGGAAACGTCTGCCATGATGGCAGTGGATCCGGATGCAGTACATCTGGAGCTGGGAGAGCCTATGAACCCACAGGATCCTTCTGAAAATGTGAAAGCGGCATATATTCAGGCAGTAGACTACAGGGGCGGGACCGTACGTCTGGTAAGGGACACTAAAGAGATCGCACCAAGCGGCTGGTTCGGACCGTTTGATCCGAAAGATTCCACAGCAGAGCTGGGGCAGGAGGCACTTGATATTTCTGTTGATTTTATCAGAGGTTTTCTGGAAGAAATGAAAGAATTCAAATGTAAATAATATGTTTTTTTGAAAGTGATGCAGTAGAAGCGGGCGGAAATATCCGCTGTAAGAAAGCTGCCGCCCGAAGACGGGGCGGCAGCTTTTTCCTTGATAAAAGGGGAAAATAAGGAGGCTGAAAGGTATGAACATATTAGAAGAAGCCAAAGGGCTACAGGAACAGCTTGCACAGTATGCAAGAGATCTGCACATGATACCGGAGATCGGTGCAGTGCTGCCTGAGACGGCAGGTTATATAAAAAGGAAGCTGACAGAATGGGGAGTTACATATCATGAGTATCTGGACGGAAATGCAATTGTGGCGACGATAGGCAGCAGCTTGCAGGGAAAACGTATCGCGCTGCGAACGGATATGGATGCTCTGGCAATTGCGGAAGAGACAGGGCTTTCTTATGCATCGGTAAACGGGAATATGCATGCCTGTGGACATGATGCACATATGGCAATGATGCTTGGCGCTGTCTATATTTTAAAACAAAGGGAAACAGAGCTTTCAGGAACGGTGGAGATATTCTTCCAGCCGGACGAGGAGGGGCTGGATGGCGCGAGGCAGATGATTCAGGAAGGTGCGCTGAAAGAACACCCGGCAGATGGAATCCTGATTCTTCACCTGGCACAGGATGAGGGTCTGGAAAGTGGACAGTTCCTTTTTAAAGAGGGGCCCCTGATGGCTTCGGCGGACACATTCGATATCCGTCTCGAGGGAGAGGGCGTGCATGCGGCACACCCGGAGCTGGGCAGAGACCCGTTGACCGCGGCCGCACATTTGATACAGGCAGTGCAGACGGCTGTCTGCAGAGAATTTCCGGCACTTGATCCGGTGGTAGTCAGTATCTGCAATATACGGACAAGGCTGAATGATGGAGAGGATGACAGGGTGGTATACAATGCGCTGCCCAAATATGTTGATATGGCGGGAACCATCCGGTGTATGAGCGGGGAAATACGTGAAAGGGCGGTTCGAAGGCTGGGAGAACTGACAGAAGCAGCAGGACAGATGTTTCATATCAAGACTTCTCTGCGGATGCGGAGAAAGGTTCCTGTGACGGTAAATGATGCAGAACTGACAAAAGCATGGGAAAGGACATGCCGCAATCTATTTGGGGATTCGGCTGTCCTTCATCAGGAACAGCCGTTCATGGGATCGGAGGATGCAGGATACTTTATGCAGGAGATTCCGGGTTCTTATGTGCATCTGGTATCCAACGTCTATCAGGACGGCAGAGTGATCCCCGGACACCATCCCCGCTATCGCGCAGATGAAAAGATCCTATACCGGGGGGCTGCATTGCTGGCAGAAGGAGCAGCAGATTTTTTAAACCAATAGACGGGCAGATCACAACGAAAGGTTTTACAATTGTACGCTCAAATGCTACAATAGGTATAAATATTGTACAGAAGTCAAAGGAGTTTTTATGAGCATATTAAATGTAGAGCACTTATCATATGGTTTTGGGGACCGTGCAATTTTCCAGGATGTTTCTTTCCGTCTGCTGCGCGGCGAGCATATCGGCCTCATCGGAGCAAACGGGGAGGGGAAATCCACATTTTTTAATATAGTGACCGGGAAGCTCACCCCCGATGAGGGGAAGGTCGAGTGGGCAAAGGATATCCGGATCGGGTATCTGGACCAGCATACGGTGCTGACGAAAGGGATGACCATACGGGATGCCCTTAAATCAGCGTTTTCCTACTTGTTTGATTTGGAAAAGAAAATGAATGATATTTGTGAGCGTCTGGGAGATGTGGATGAAGAGACGATGAACCAGCTGATGGAGGAACTGGGGACGATTCAGGACACGCTGACGATCCACGATTTTTACGTCATTGACGCGAAGGTGGAAGAAGTTGCACGTGCACTGGGGCTCCTTGACCTGGGTCTGGACAAGGATGTCACGGATTTAAGCGGCGGCCAGCGCACAAGAATCCTTCTGGGCAAGCTTTTACTAGAGAAGCCAGACATCCTGCTTATGGACGAGCCGACAAACTATCTGGATGAAGAGCACATCAACTGGCTGAAGCGCTACCTTACCGAGTACGAGAACGCGTTCATCCTGATTTCCCATGATATTCCGTTTCTGGATGAAGTGGTCAATATTATTTACCATATGGAGAATCAGGAATTGAACCGGTATGTTGGGAATTATGAGGATTTCCAGCGTATTTATGAAGTGAAAAAGTCACAGATGGAAGCAGCGTACAAGAGGCAGCAGCAGGAAATCAGCCAGCTTAAGGATTTTGTGGCTCGCAATAAGGCAAGGGTGTCCACGAGGAATATGGCGATGTCCCGCCAGAAAAAACTCGACAAAATGGATGTGATTGAGCTGGCGGCAGAGAGGCCGAAGCCGGAATTCCACTTTAAAAAGGGAAGGACCCCGGGAAGATACATTTTTGAGACAAAAGATTTTGTGATCGGTTATGAGGAACCTTTATCAAAGCCGCTCAATATTTCACTGGAGCGGGGGCAGAAGGTTGCACTGACCGGGGCAAACGGAATCGGAAAGACAACATTGATACGGAGTATCATGGGACTGGTGGAACCGATCAAGGGCAAATGTGTATTAGGGGAGAACCTTGCAATCGGGTATTTTGAACAGGAGATAAAAGGAGAAAACAAATCCACCTGTATCGAGGAGATATGGAGTGAATTTCCTTCTTTTACACAGTACGAAGTGCGTTCCGCGCTGGCAAAGTGCGGACTCACAACGAAACATATAGAGAGCCAGATCCGCGTGTTAAGCGGAGGAGAGCAGGCAAAGGTGCGCCTGTGCAAGCTGATCAACAGGGAGACGAATGTTCTTATGCTCGATGAGCCTACGAACCATCTGGACGTGGATGCAAAGGATGCATTAAAACAGGCTTTGAAAGAATATCAGGGAACCCTCCTTTTGATCTGTCATGAGCCGGAGTTTTATCAGGACATTGTGCAGGAGGTATGGGACTGCTCGAAGTGGACGACCAAGCTCGTATAACAAGATATAATGTAACTGTTCATGGTCCTGAACAGTTACGATATAATTATAAATAGGAAAGAAGTGTATAGGAATGCAGACATCAACAGACTTAAAGAACTTATTAAACAGAATTGACCATAAGAGTTATCCTGCGTATAAGGACACAAAGGGGATTTATCAGTTCGCAGGCTACCAACTCTCCATTGACCACGTGCAGGGTGACCCCTTTGCATCTCCTTCCAAATTGAGTATTCATGTGAAAGGTGCTGTCGCCGGTTTCCCGAAGGAATTGTATGAGACAGTACACAGAAGAGTTGCACTTCAGGATTACCTGACAAGACAGTTTGGGCGCTCTGTGGAGCGATATGCATTCAAAGCAAAAGGCTCGGGGAAAAGCGGCCTGATTTCGGTCAGCCGCTGTGGTCAGGAGATTCTGGAACGCACGGCCTGTGAAATAGATACGAAGAGCGGGGATTTGATTCTCCGGCTGGAGGCCGGATTCCCGGCAAACGGCAGAACAATCAATGCAAGGGAATTAATGAAGATATTGTTCGATTTTTTGCCGGAGAGTGTGGAAAACTCTCTTTATTATAAGAATAGTGATAAAAAAAGAATCCAGCAGACGGTTTTTCTGGCAGATGACCAGCAGTATATCAGAGAACAGCTCCCGAAGCTGGGACTGACTGCATTTGTGGCGGACGGTTCCATTCTTCCGAGGGAGTCGGGAATCTCATCCAGACCGATGAAGGGCGCGGTTGCGTTTACTTCGCCGAAAGAACTAAAGGTGACACTGAAGCTGCCCCATAAGGGTGACATTACGGGGATGGGAATCCGCAAAGGAATTACACTGGTTGTGGGCGGCGGCTACCACGGAAAGTCGACCCTTTTAAAAGCACTCGAACTGGGAGTTTACAATCACATTGCAGGTGACGGGAGAGAATATGTGATCACGGATGATACCGCTATGAAGATTCGTGCCGAGGATGGCAGAAGCATCAAGAAAACGGATATATCGATGTTTATCAGTGACCTTCCGAATGGGAAGGAGACAAGGGGGTTCTATACAGAAGATGCCAGCGGCAGCACCTCCCAGGCGGCAAATGTGATCGAAGGGATGGAGGCGGGGGCAGGCCTTCTCCTGATTGATGAGGATACAAGTGCGACCAACTTCATGATCCGTGATGAGCTGATGCAGCGTGTAATCCACAGGGACATGGAACCGATTACACCGTTTATCGAACGGATACAGGAATTATATGAATCTTACGGGATATCAACAATCATCGTAGCCGGAAGCTCAGGAGCATATTTCCATATAGCAGACTGCATTATCCAGATGGACCGATATGTTCCGAAGGATATTACACAGCTTGCTAAAAAAGAGGCTGAAAACTTTCCGGTCTTAAGCGGGCCGCAGGAAAAAGCACAGAACCCGGCATTTTCCAGATGTCCAGGGGCGAATGCCGCCTTCCGGGGAAACGACAGAATTAAAATGAAAACACTGGGCAGAGAGGCAGTGCAGATCAACAGGGAGTCCATAGACCTGCGCTATGTGGAGCAGATCGTTGACAGTGAGCAGGTGTCGGCGCTTGGGTATTGTGTGAAATATGCAGAAAAACATCTGCTGGACGGAAGAAAGACGCTTAAGAGTGTCGTAGATGAATTAGAGAAGAAGATTGAAAAAGACGGTCTGGCCGGTTTATGTGAGACCAGTTCCAATATAGCCGCGCTTGCCGTACCGAGAAAGCAGGAAATGCATGCCTGCCTGAACAGGTACCGCGGGCTGAAGCTATAAGGTTACTGTGCACGCCCGAGAGGGTGAACAGAACCTTATAAGAGGACAGAGAGGAAACAGCATGAAATTTATTCATTTATCAGATTTGCATATCGGAAAACAACTGCATCATTACAGCCTGATAGAAGACCAGGCACATATCCTCAGTGAAGTGACTGGCCGTGTGAAGGAGCTTGCGCCTGATGCAGTCGTGATTGCCGGGGACATCTATGATAAGTCTGTCCCCTCGGCAGAAGCCGTTTCCCTGTTTGATGAATTCCTCACCGCTCTGGCCGAGATCAGGCCTGCCGTGAAGGTTTTAATCATTAGCGGAAACCATGATTCCGCCCAGCGGCTGGACTATGCAGGCAGAATCCTGCGAAGACAGAATATTTATATAGCCGGGAGCGTGCCGTCCGGAAAGGATGAGTATCTGAAGAAAGTGACTCTGTCGGATGAATTTGGGGAAGTGGATTTTTATCTGCTTCCATTTTTAAAACCGGGTTATGTACGCGGGGTATTTGCGGATGAAGAAGACGTGCCGGAGACATACAGTGATGCAGTACGCCGCATCCTCGGGCGGGAAGAAATTGATACGGAAAAGAGAAACGTACTCATATCCCACCAGTTTTACACCGGGAATGGAAATGCACCGGATACCTGTGACTCGGAAATGTTTTCTGTCGGTGGGATTGACAATGTGGATATCAGTCCTCTGCTCCCGTTTGAATATGTGGCGCTCGGACACCTTCACGGTGCACAGCAGGTACAGGTCCCTTCTGTCCGCTACTGCGGCACACTTCTGAAATATTCGGTCAGTGAGGCGGCCCATATGAAATCACTGCATGTTGTGAAACTTGGGGCAAAGGGTGTGGCGCCGGAAGTGGAACAGATACCGCTGCATCCGCTTCGTGACGTCCGCAGGGTCCGCGGGGAATTAAAGGAAATCGTGGAACATGCATCGCCGGATAACCGGGATGATTATATCAGCGTGACACTGACTGATGAGACTGACCCGTACAGGCCCAAGGAGCAGCTGGAAAAGGTATATTCCCACATTCTCGAGATCAGGATTGATAATAAACGGACAAGGAAGCGTCTGGAGGACTTTCATGATGAGGCTGTGATCGCAGACCCGCTGACCATATTCAGTGATTTTTATCAGGAAATACAGGGGCGCGCCCTGTCGGAAGAAGAACGGGGATATCTGGAATCCGTTCTGGAAAAAGTGAAAGGGGAATAGCATGAGACCTGTGAAGTTAATCATGTCTGCATTCGGTTCCTACGCAGGTGTGGAAGAAATAGATTTTACAAAAATGCAGCACGGGCTGTTTCTGATTACAGGAGACACGGGGGCAGGTAAGACGACCATTTTCGATGCCATCACGTATGCGCTTTATGACCGCACAAGCGGAGGGAGCCGGGACGGGAACATGATGCGCAGCCAGTATGCAAATGACGGGACGGACACCTTCGTAGAATATGTTTTTTCTTACAGAGACAAGGAATATACGGTCAGAAGAAACCCCGAATATATGCGTATGGGAAAGCGGAAAAAGGCAGACGGCACACCCAGGCTTGTGAAAGAGACTGCCAAAGTAAGCCTGATTCTTCCTGACGGCAGTGAGTATCAGGGGAAGAAAAAGGAAATTGATCATAAAATAGAAGAAATCATCGGGCTGGATGTAGACCAGTTTACGCAGATCGCTATGATTGCACAGGGAGATTTTCTGAAGCTGCTTCATGCGGAATCCAGAGAAAGGAAGAGAATCTTTTCAAGAATCTTCCAGACCAGAATCTACTGGCAGGTACAGGAAGAACTGAAGGAACAGGCAAAGCAGCTTTACATCCGCCTGCAGGATAATATAAAGGACTGCATAAGGGAAATGGAGCGTGTGGAAACGGTTCCTGAGAGTGGGGAGGCTTCCGCCTGGGCAGACTATCTTACTATGAAGCTTCCGCCTGCAGATGGCGTGATGGATACGCTGAAGGAAATCTGCCGTCAGGGAAAGACAAAAGAGGCAGAAGCTGAAAAGCTGTCTTATGAACTCCAGAAACAGTCTGAGGAACTGAACGCATCCATACGAAGTGGCGAAGAGGTGAACCGCCTGTTTCTGCTGCTGGCTCAGGCAGAAGAAAAACAGCACAGCCTGGAGGCAGAAAAAGAAAAGATGGGGGAGCAGCGCAGGCAGGCAGAGGACGGCGCCCGTGCCGAAAAGGTCTCTGTCAGAGAGACACAGCTTAAGCGGACGAAGGCGGAAGGAAAACGGCTTGTACAGCAAATTGCAGATACCAGGGAATGGATTGAGGAACAGAGTAAAAGTGCGGTATCGGAGGAGTCAGTGCTCAAAGCCGCAGGGGAAGAACTCCAGAAGTCAGAACCTCTTCTCCAGAAACAGATCATCCGTCTCAGGGACATCCTGCCCAGATATGCACAGATCCGGAAATTGGAAAAAGAGTATATCGGGAATCTGAAAAAGATGGAGGCGGTGCTGGAAGAGTGCAGGCTGGCCTCTGAGGATTATGAGGAAAAATACAGGCTTTTCTTTGAGGAACAGGCAGGGATTCTTGCAAAAAAGCTGACAGCCGGGGAGCCGTGCCCTGTATGTGGTTCCACAGAGCATCCGAAAAAGGCCGGGATTTCGGGAAAGGCACCGGAACAGAAGGATGTGGAAAAGGCAAAGGAAAAAAGAGATAAAATAGAAAAAGAACGCTCTCTGATACAGGAGAAGTTCCAGCAGGCAAAGAGCCGCCTTGAATCTGAAAAAAAACTCTTTGAGGAGGAGGCTATTGAAATACAGGGAAGTACAGAACTCAGTGAAGAGCAGGTGAAAGAAAAGCTGGCCGGATGCGAGACTGAGTTAAGTTTAATAAAATCAAATTACCAGAAACAGGAAAAGAAGTTCCGGGAATTGATGGAAGAGCTAAAGAGAAGAGGCGGTCTTCTGGAGAGCCGGGAAAAACAGCTCGAGGAACTGAATATGAAGCAGAAGGAAGAGGAAGAATACTTCTATCAGGAATTAAAAAACCAGAAATTCGACTCATACGAATCCTATCAGCAGGCCAGGGCGTGGATGGAAGGCAGAGATGCGAAAGAAGCGCTCCTTAAGCAGTATGATGCCCAGACTGTCGAGGTAAGGACCCGGCTGGAAATGCTCAGGCAGCAGACAGAGGGTAAAGAGAAGACCGACTTAAGCAGTGAGAAGGAAAAACTCGAAGAAGTACAGGCGGCACAGAAAGTGCAGCGTAAAAACGTACTCAGCCTGCACAGCCTGAACCAGAAGAACAGACAGGCAAAGACCAAACTGAACCAGTATTTTGAGGCAAGAGGGACACTGACATCCCGGTATGAGATGGTTAATCATCTGAACCGGACCGCGAACGGGATGCTCAATGGCAGTGTGAAACTGGATTTCGAAACATATGTACAGCGAAAGTACTTCAAACAGATTATTCATGCGGCCAACCGCAGACTCAGTAAAATGACATCCAATGAATTCATTCTGCAGTGCCGTGAAATAAAGGACCTGAGCAGCCAGGGACAGGCAGGGCTGGATCTCGATGTATACCATCTGGTCAATGATTCTGTAAGGGATGTCAAGACGCTGTCCGGCGGCGAATCCTTTATGGCATCCCTGTCTATGGCACTGGGACTGGCAGACATCGTCCAGAATACCGCGGGTGCCATCAGTCTGGAAACGATGTTTATAGACGAAGGATTCGGTTCTCTGGATGATTCTGCAAGAGAGCGTGCAATCCAGATTCTTCAGGAGCTGGCTGGAGAAAAAGGCCTGGTGGGGATCATTTCCCATGTAAATGAGTTAAAAGAACAGATAGACTGGAAGCTGGCGGTTACAAAGACTGAACAGGGAAGCCATGCCGAGTGGGTATTACAATAAACAGAAATGGAAGTGGGCATATGAAGAAATACCTGAGAATGGCCGCCGGCCTTATACTGGCGGCAGCCTTGCTGGTGCAGCAGGTGATGCCGGTCAGGGCCTGGGATGAGGTCATTACCTGTACCGTTTTAGGAGACAGCATTGCAAAGGGCTACTCTTCGGATAAGGTAAATAAAATCAAATGTTACGGCCGTATCGTAACAGAACAGCTGGCGGAAGAAAATGAGGCCTATTTTGATTATCAGAATTATACGAAAAATGGTCTGGACACCGCGGGGCTGAACGAAAAGGTTCTGTCGAGGGATACGGTCAAGAGAAATTTGAATAAGTCAGATATCGTCCTGATAACAATGGGCTCCAATGACCTGCTCAACGAGTTTAAACATGTATCACAGCAGATACTGAATTCAAATACAAAGTTCAGAAGCGCGAACCAGGCACTCAGCGAACTGCAGGAAGGTGTTAAAAAGAATCCTCTTACAATCCTGAAAATTGTCGATGCACTGAGTAACTGGGATTACGGGAGTTTCGAGACCGAGTGGATGAAAGCAATGGAGACGGTCAGCCAGCAGAAGAAGGAGAATGCCCAGGTTATCGTAACAAATATTTATAATCCTGTCTATAACATGGAACTGCCGGGGACTCTGAACAAAGTAGTGGAAAATATTATCGGAAATATGAACAGCATCATAGAAAAGCGGGCTTCGGATTATGGATATCAGGTGGTGGACCTCTTCAATTCCAGTATTGTGGCGTTTGTTCAGGGGGACGGACTTCATCCGAGCCAGGAAGGACAGGAACTGATCGCGGGTATGGTTTATAAACTGGTTGAAGACCCGGACAGCCGGGAGGATGTTCTGGAAGAGGATTCACAGTCGGTGGACGGCGGTGCGGTAAAGGGGGAAGCACAGGACAAAACGGGCGGACAGGCCGAGAACAGGGAGAATGCAGCAGCCCCGGATGCTGAATCGGAAAATGTAAAACAGATGCAGGAGAATCAGGCAGGAAAAACGGAAAATGAGAAAAACCTGACGGACAAACAGTCAGGACAGCAGGAACACAGCAGGAGGGCAGACTGGCTCGGGATCGCGGCCGGAGTCATACTGGCAGCGTCCGGTATATGCCTTCTTTATCTCATGAACCGGAAAAAGAAAGGTTAAGTGTCAGTTTTGATGCTTAACCTTTCTCTTTGGGAGAACAAAGAATCTACAAAACTATATCACATTTATAACACAAAACCTTCACAAAATTCTGATAACTTATTCCCTATACAAAAACACAGGGAGGTAAGGACTTGATAGAAGTAAAGAATTTAGTGAAAAAATATGGAAATCATCTGGCCATAGATCACCTGACTTTCAAGATTGAAAAAGGTAAGATCTATGGCTTTTTGGGTCCGAACGGCGCAGGAAAATCTACGACTATGAATATTATGACCGGTTATCTCGGGGCGACAGAAGGTGAGGTCCTCATCAACGGCCATGATATCTTAAAGGAACCGGAAGAGGCGAAGAAGCATATCGGCTATCTTCCTGAGATGCCTCCTCTGTATACAGAGATGACCGTGCAGGAATATCTGGACTTTGCGGCAGAACTTAAGAAAATACCGAAGAATAAACGGGAGTCTTCCGTGGAAGAAGTATTAAAGCTTGCGAAACTGATGGACGTCAGGGAGCGTCTGATCCGCAACCTGTC
The DNA here is from genome assembly GCF_003479085.1 of Clostridium sp. AF19-22AC. Taxonomy (NCBI): domain Bacteria; kingdom Bacillati; phylum Bacillota; class Clostridia; order Eubacteriales; family Clostridiaceae; genus Clostridium; species Clostridium sp. AF19-22AC. The sequence goes on from NZ_QUGN01000007.1 coordinate 118,040, forward strand.
AAAAGGCTACAGGCAGCGTGTCGGTCTGGCACAGGCTGTGCTCGGATTCCCGGATATTATCATTTTGGATGAGCCGACGGTTGGTCTTGACCCGAAACAGATCATCGAGATTCGGGAGTTGATCCGCAATCTGGCCAAGAAGCACACCGTTATACTGAGCTCCCATATTCTGGCCGAAGTAAGAGAAGTTTGCGATTATATCATGATCATTGCGAAAGGGAAGCTTGTGGCAAGTGATACACCCGAAAATCTGGAGCACCTGATGGACGGCTCCGAATCTGTGGAGATCGAGGCGAAGGCGGCGCCTTCTAAGATAAGGGAGATACTCCGGCCGGTCACTGAGATTTCAACTGTAAAGACGGAGGAACATGCGGACGGTACAACAACGGCAGTGATTGAAACAAAGCAGCATCAGGATATCCGTGAAAAGATATTCTTTGCATTTGCAGGGGCCGGGTGCCCGCTGACCATGCTTAAGACGAACCGTGCAAGTCTGGAAGAGATATTCCTCGAACTGACACAGGGAGAGAGTGCTGTACCAGAGATAACCGGGGATGTGGAAGATATGCTCAGTGAGGACGAAAAGGAGGATGAGACAGATGCTGGCGATTTATAAAAGAGAACTTAAGTCTTATTTCCAGTCCATGATTGGATGTGTATTTGTTGCATTTCTGGTAGCTTTTACCGGAATCTACTTCATGGCCTATAACCTGAATGCGGGGTATCCGTACTTTTCCTATACATTGTCAGGTTCACTGATCGTATTTCTTGTAGGGATACCGCTGATTACGATGAAAAGTTTTTCAGAAGAACGTAAGAATAAGACCGACCAGCTGCTGCTGACGGCTCCGGTCGGACTGGGCAGGGTCGTGCTTGGAAAATATCTGGCAATGGTGTCTGTGCTTGCAGTACCCAACATTATTTTCTGCATATTCCCTTTAATCATTAAGCTTCAGGGAACAGCCTATCTCAAAGTTGACTATATTTCTATCGGCGTCTTCTTCCTGCTTGGCTGTGTGTACATCGCGATCGGTATGTTTCTGTCCTCGCTGACAGAGAGCCAGATCATTGCTTTTATCACAACGTTTGGCGTCCTTCTTGTATTATATCTGTGGGACGGGATCCTGTCATTCATGCCGGGATCAGCAATCAGCGGAGTGATCGGACTGATCATCCTGCTTCTAATTGTGGCGGCTTATATCCAGCAGATGACAGGAAACTGGGTATTAAGTGGAGGCATCGGGCTGATTGGCGCGGCAGCCTTAATTGTAACTTATATTTTAAAATCCAGCCTGTTTGAAAACATTTTGACGAAGGTTCTGGGAAATCTTGCACTTGCAAATATTTTCACGGATATTACGTCAAAAAGCATTGTAGATGTCAGCGGCATTGTACTGTATCTGTCTGTTATTGCAGTATTTATCTTCCTGACAGTGCAGGCCATTCAGAAAAGACGGTGGAGTTAGGAGGGCTGGAGCGTGCAGAAAATAAAAAGTATATTTAAAACAACAGGGACTAAGAATGGAACATACAGTGTAGGACTGACAGTGATTGTCATTGCGATCGTTGTAGTTGCCAATTTGATTTTCGGACAGATACCGGAAAAATATAAAAACATTGATGTCAGCAGCACGAAGATTTATGACATTACAGATACAAGTAAAGAGCTCTTAAAGAATTTAGACCAGAAGGTGACCTTCACGGTGCTGGCGGAAAAAGCGGGCGCGGATGACAGGATCAAGACGTTTTTGAGTAAATACAGTTCTTTATCGAAAAATATAAAAGTGGAATGGATTGACCCGGTACTTCACCCATCAGCCTTGTCGGAGTACGATACTTCTGCCAATACGATTGTAGTGGCATGTGATGATACAGGGAAAAGTACAACCGTATCATTCAGTGACATCATCGTGATGGATACTTCTTCCTATTATTATACCGGGAATGCAACGGAATCCGAATTCGATGGTGAGGGCCAGCTGACCAGTGCCGTGAATTATGTAGTCAGCGATTCGAATAAGAACATCTACAGGACTACCGGACATGGAGAGGCTACTTTATCCAGTTCTGTTTCGGAACTGATGACGAAAAACAACTATAAAGTGAATGAACTAAATCTCGTGATGGATACTTCCATACCGGAAGAGTGTGACCTTCTTCTGATGTATGCACCATCCAAAGACCTGACAGAGGATGAGAAGACTGCGGTTGAAGATTATCTGGCCAAAGGCGGCAAGGTGATGATACTGTTAGGAGAAACCAGTTCTGCAGACCTGCCGAACATTGCTTCTGTCATGAAAGAATATGGTATGGAAACAGAAGACGGTTATATCGCAGACCCGTCCAGATGTTATCAGGGCAATTACTATTATATCTTTCCAGAACTCTCTGTATCAGGGGATATGGCAAAGGGAATTACCTCACAGATGGTCCTTTTGACGAACGCCCACGGCATGAATCTGGTAGATCCGGCGAGAGACACCATAACGACAAGTCCGTTTATGACGACATCTGAGAATGCTTATGCAGTAACAGAAGAAGCTCAGAAACAGGGGGCTTATACGCTCGGGGCAGTGGCCGAGGAGACAATCAGCGGGGATTCCGCAGGAGAGACAGATGCGGATACCAGTGAAAATGACGGCGAGTCAGATGATGCGGAGCAGGAAGAGCAGAAGACGGGCAGGCTTACAGTGATTTCAGCGGGCAGTCTGATTGACTCGCAGATAACGGATACCTTTACCCAGCTCGAGAATACAACATTGTTTATGAATGCGGTGAGCAGCAATTTTGATGGTGTCCAGAATATTTCAATTGAAGCAAAGAGTCTGGGAACCGAATACAATACGGTACAGCATGCAGGACTGTTCAGCCTTCTGGTGATATTTGGAATCCCGCTTTTGATCCTTATTTCAGGATTCACGGTATGGTATAGAAGAAGGAAGGCATAGGCATAAGGAGGATAAGATGGGACAGAAAAAGAAGAAGTCTATGATTCTGCTGTTTGCTGTTCTTGTGGTGCTCGTGGCGGCATATTTCATTCTCCAGTCATGGAATAAAAGTCAGGACAAAAAGGAACAGGCAAAAGAAGAGGCAGAAAACATTTATATTACGGATATAGATACAATAACAGACATAAAATATAATATTGGCAGCGGTGACATGGAATTCACCAAGGAAGACGGCACATGGTATGTTACTGCTGATAAAGACTTTCCGCTGGCACAGTCATACCCGGAGCAGATGGCAGATACGTTCAAAAAACTTAAGGCAGAGCGTGAACTGAAGGATGGCGATTCCCTTGAGGATTACGGCCTGACGGAACCAGTTTATACGGTATCCCTGACAGATGGGGAAGGCGGCGAGACAACACTGTATTATGGAAATGCGGCAGGAGATGACTATTATGTCACCGTGGGTGATGAGGGAAAGGTTTACACGGTAAGCAGTACTACCATATCAGACCTCCAGTATTCGCTGGAAGATATGGCACAGATGGATACTTATCCAAACATCGGAAGCGGCAACCTGAAGAAGGAAGTGATCACACAGGGCGGTCAGACAACGACTTATGATTCAGAGAATGACGATGATGCCCAAAATATCGCCGCGGTTGCAGGCGGACTCGGTGCAGTCACGCTTAGTAAGGCGGCTGACTATTCTGTAGAGGATAAAGACCTTGCAGGATTCGGCCTGGATGAAGGCAGCAGAACAACGGTAGAGGCAGTTTACACGTCAGATGATAAGGAAAAGACACTTACCCTCTATATCGGCGGGACGGACGGCAGCGGAAACAGATACGTGATGATGAATGATTCCAGAATTGTCTATCTGATATCGGAAGAAATATGTAAAAATATTTTGAATGAAGAATAAATTTATAGTTATTTAATAAGAGTTTTCTTGACAATCCGCGAAAAACAGAGGAAAATGTCTTTCATGTAGTCATACAGCCCGCAGAAAACTGCGGGCAAGAAAAAAAGTGAGGTTGGTATAGAATGAAAGAAAAACTGGTACGGTTTATGCAGGGTCGGTACGGAGTAGATACATTTTCAAAATTTCTGCTCGTTTTAGGTTTGGTTGTCGTGCTGCTCTCATCCTTTTTCGCGGGAAAGACGGTCGGAACAATCTGCTATGTATTGGGATGGGTCCTGATTATTTACTGCTATTTCAGAATGTTTTCTAAGAATGTGACGAAACGGTATGCAGAGAACCAGTCGTTTATGGCCAGGACATACAAGATCCGCTGCTTTTTCCAGAGACAGAAGAATATGTTTAAACAGAGAAAGGCATACCATATATATAAATGCCCGGGCTGCGGACAGAAGATCAGGATCCCGAGAGGAAAAGGAAAGATTGAAGTGCGCTGCCCAAAATGCAGCAATACATTCATAAAGAAAAGTTAAGTGAGGGTATAAGGGAACAATGAATGATCCATACAGAGTGCTGGGAGTGTCACAGGATGCTTCCGATGACGAGATAAAGAAAGCGTACAGGACGCTGAGCAGAAAGTACCATCCCGATGCGAATATCGACAATCCGCTGAAGGACGAAGCGGAGGCGAAGTTTAAAGAAGTACAGCAGGCCTATCAGCAGATTATGGATGAACGGGAGAGAGGATATTCAGGCGGCCAGGGTGGTTTTGGCAGTTCACAGGGCGGTTATGGTGACTTCGGTGGTTTTGGAGGATTCGGTGGCTTTGGCGGCTTCGGAGGGAACCGTTCCTATGGCAGCCAGACCGGGGACAGTGAATCAGACATTCACTTGAGAGCCGCGGCAAATTACATACAAAGCGGCCATTACAAAGAAGCACTCAATGTTCTGGATGGTATCAAGGAGCACAGCGCCCTCTGGTATTTTTACAGCGCTTCGGCTAATTCCGGAATGGGGAATAATGTGACGGCGCAGGAACATGCCAAGGAAGCGGTAAGGCTTGATCCGGACAATATGCAGTACCAGATGCTTTTAAATCGTCTTCAGGGAACCGGGGGATGGTATCAGCAGAGGCAGAGCGCCTATGGCTATCCGGTCATGGGAGGCAGCAACTTCTGTATGAAGCTGTGTATCGCTAACCTTGTGTGTAATCTCTGCTGTGGCGGAGGCGGACTGTGCTGTAACGGAGGCGGTTATGGAGGCGGATTCGGCAGATATATGTAGTAATAGTAAGATGGGAAAAATAGAGGAAGGCGGTAAACGGAGTGGGAGCTTCGGTTACCGCCTTCTGCTTATACCTGCAGACTGTCTGAATGTTATCCGGCGTAGAATTCATCTACCGCTTCGAAGAATGCATTGATATTCTCCCACTTAGAAAGCGGGGGGATATCACAGCCGGAGGAGATGACGAAGTTTGGATACTTACAGCATTTGTCCATGATCTCCTTTGTAGCAGCTTTGATAGATTCTGTTGTTCCGTTTCTGAACTGGCCGGCCGGGTCTACATTTCCTGCAGCTATGATGTGTGCGGGAATGTGCGGCATCATCTCAGCCATGTCGATCGCATTTCCGAAATGAAGGAGCGGGCAGCCTGTTGCGATGATAGAGTCGATCTGTTGGATTGTGCAATTTCCGCAGTTGTGGTAAACGATAATGAATTCATCATCCTGAACAGCATCTACGATCTGTTTTACGTAGTCAGCAGAGAATTCTTCAGCGAGTGACGGGGAGAGCAGTCCTGCCAGAGGCTCTGCGAGGACAATACCGTTTGCTCCGGCTTTTTTGTATTCACGGCAGTAATTAATGATGAATTTTGTGACTTTTTCAAGCACAGTATGTACCATATCCGGCTCTTCATAACAATAGATCATAGCCTCGGATACATCCATTAACCTTCCTGCAAGCGAGAATGGTCCGATCGCTCCAGCGAGAATGGGGCGGTCTTCAATTAACTTTGCGGCTTTTTCAATTGCTTCTATATAAGTGGATGTTCGTCCTGCACCGATTTCAGGGATTTCGAGCGCATCGGCCTCTTCTTCTGTATTGACAACACTTCCGATAACAGTCGGAACTTCCTCATCTGATACACGGATTGTGGAGCCGAAGCATTCAGCTTCGACAGACAGATCCATAAGGCTTACAGAAGCGGATGCATCTGTACTTTCTGCAACAATCTGCATACCGCGTGCCTGAAGGTCACTGCTGGAAATCAGATCCTTTACTGTGATCCCCATCTTCTGAATTGCCGGGAATGACAACACTGGCATTGCCTTCTTAACAGGGTTATTAATCGTATCCGCGATCCATTGTTTCATATTCATCTTCATATATTACCTCCTGGGAAACTTTGTTCTTGATAAAATAAGTATAACGAGTTTAACTATTGATTTTTAGTAAAAATATTCTGTTTTTTGAAATTTTTATACTTTTGTTAGATTGTGCCATACCCTGTTCGCCCTTATACTTTCATTTATTATTGGATATTTTTGAATACCATTGTTTGACTTTTGAAGATGTGTGTCGTACCATGTTAAATAGTAAGGAAGAGGATAGCTGTTCATGGTTTTGAATAGATGAAAAACCGATGAAATGTAAAGGGGTGAGTAAATGACTGTTACTGTAAGGGAGGCACTTAGATCAAAAGCGTTTAATGGCTGCAGTCTGATTGCCGGGGAAGCGGGTCTGGACCGGCCGATCTCCTGTGTCGACGAGATGGAAGTGCCGAACATCCTGCCCTGGCTGAAAAAGGATGAATTATTGATTACGACCGGATATGCGGTCAAAGACGACGAAGGTGCCCTGCTGGGAATTATTCAGGGGCTGTATGATGCCGGTTCATCGGGGATTGCCCTGAAGACAAGATTTATTGGCAATATCCCGCCCAGTATCACAGAATTGGCAGACAGACTGGAAATTCCGATTATCGTAATTCCGCCGGAACTCCCTTTTATAGATATCATCCATCCTTTGATGAAACAGATCGTGGATGAACAGAATATGAAGCTTGAATTTACGGAACAGATGAATGAGCGTTTTCTGAATCTGCAGATCGAAGGCGGAAGCTTTGATTCTATATGCAGTATGCTTGGCAGCCTGATCCAGTGTGATGTCCTGATTACATACCGGAATTTTGAAGTAATCAGTTCTTATCAGGCATCACAGGGGAGCATGTCCGGGTGGATCGAGGATAACGGGACAGGCGGTGTATTCCTGAAGGACTTTCTGAAAGACCCCCAATTTTGTCAGGGCGGCAGTCTGGTCCGTCTGGAGGATGGCGGCGAGATGATGGCCTGTATGATTAATGTAAAAGGCAAATGCCGGGGATATATGTATGTAATGGGAAAGTCAGGACAGTTGACAGAGATGATGCAGATCGCAGTCAGGCAGGCTTCCGTTTATGCCGCTTTGGAATTCTCTGGAAAGGGACTTGCAGAGGAAAGAGAGTTTCATCAGGACACAGGCTTCTTTCTGGACCTGATCAATGAGAACACTTTATCGGAGGATGAGGCACAAAAGAGGGCCAGGGGCCACGGGTGGGCGGTGCTCCCGTGCCGTATGACAATATCTGATATCGATGATTTTGAGAGCTTTGCAGAGGGGAAAAGTGAGCAGGAGATCCAGAATATTAAGGACGATATCTTAGAGGAATACAAGTCTGTAATTAAGAAAAAGTTTCACGTATTCTTTGTTACGAATCTCAGTGACCGTTTCTACTGTCTGTTTCCGCAGAGTGCAGATAAGTTTCAGATTACGGACCTGATCGGTGAAATATGCATAAGGCTGAAAAAGAAGTTTATGCTCACCATGACAACCGGAGCCTCAAACATGATAGAACAATTCAGCCGTTTTGGCGAAGCACATGAGGAAGGAAAAACAGCGGTCGAGATCGGAAAAAAAGAACGGTCAGGCCGGTCTGTTTTCTTCATAGATGATCTGGCGCTTGAATCTGTATTTTTAGAGATGGGCAGACAGGAGTATTTCCGGAATTTCAGCAGCAGCCTGTTAAAACCATTGGAGGAGTACGACAGAGGCCATGAGAGCAGGCTCATGGAAACACTTGAGATGCTGACAGAAAAGGCCGGTGCACGCAAGGAAACGGCAGATGCACTGTTTCTCCACAGGAATACACTGCTTTACCGCCTCAGCCAGATTGAAGAGATTACCGGATTTAATTTGAATGATCATGAGGTGATATTGAAGCTTACGATAGCTTTTAAAATTAGAAGGTTTGTTTTTTAGGTGCAGTATGCCCAACCCTGGAAGAGATATTTGTGCAGGACGAATGATGCATGAAGACGTCCTGTATGTTATATTTTATTTGTAAACTAAATGTGATAAAGAGCAAAGAAGCTGTACTGATTTTTGGGTGCAGCTTTTTCTGAACAGGCAGGTCTTTATCAGGAGTGAGAAAGGAGAGGGCATAATGGGAAATGAGAAGGAGAAGACAAATGTACTGAATGATTATGCAACATCGTCTGTACCGGAGGAAAGGACTTATAATTGGTTGTCTATGGGGCTGATCTGGGCAGGAGTAGGCATCAACCTGGGAATGATTGTAATTGGTGGTGCACTTGGAAACGGGCTGAGCTTTAAACAGGCGGTTGCCGCTGCATTTATTGGAGGAATTGTACTTGCGATTGTTACGGGGGTCTGCGGTGTGATAGGGGCACACACCCATCTTTCTACAGCAATGATCAGTTCATTTACTTTTGGAAAAGCGGCTATTGTGATTATTGCATTAATTCAGGCATTTGGCTCCTACGGCTGGTTTGGTGTTCAACTGGGGCTGTTTGGTGAGACGGTTAGTACAACGGTAAAGATGGCAACTGGGGTTTTGCTTCCTACCTTCTTATGTGTTATTGTAGGAGGTATTTTGATGATTCTGACTTCTACATTCGGGTATAAGAGTCTGGATTTGCTAAGTAAGATTGCAGTTCCGCTTCTGATTATCCTTCTGGTGGCATCCGTTATAAAGGTGATGCAGGGATATTCAATGGGAGAAATTGTAGAGTTTCAGGCAGCAGGGCAGGCGATTACCGTAGGTTATGGGATATCCAGCGCAATCGCTTCATTTATTGTAGGGGCAGTTGTAGCACCCGATGTGTCCAGATATGCGAAGTCAGCGAAAGATACAATACTTGCGGCAATCTTTGCCTTCGCTATTGTTGTTCCGGTTATGCTTGTTGTAGGCTGCCTTATGGCACAGGTGACAGGAACTTCTGATATTATTGAAATTATGCTGAGGCTGGGCTGGGGATTTGCCGCTCTTCTGGTATTAATGCTGGCACAGTGGACTTCCAACGATAATAATCTTTACTGCGCGGCTCTGGGATTTGCCGTTGTATTCAAGAAACTGAAAAAATATCAGATCACCATAATCTCAGGTGTAATTGGAATTCTGCTCGCATTGACGGGAATTGCACAGAATATAACAGGTTTTCTGAATTACCTTGGAGTATTAATTCCACCGATGGGCGGTGTACTTGCATCTGATTATTACTTCTTCCATAAGGCCAGATACAAGGAGGAATTGGCAGGGGAAGTGAAAAACATCGAAACACCGGCATGTGTGGCATGGGTAGTAGGATCTGCTATATCATTTATTACCACGTATACTGCCGTCCGGCTGACAACCGTGCCGAGTATTGACGGTATGCTGGCAGCATTCCTCGTCCATTTTATCTGGACTAAATTGATAGAGAAGAACAAATAGTTTATAGAAAACAGTTGAAGTGAGGTAGAAGAATATGGGCAGAAAAGTAACCGTTGGGTTAGTGCAGATGGACTGTGTTTTAATGGATAAAGAAAAAAATATAGCAAGGATGCTGGAATTTTTAAAAGAGGCTTCTGAGAAGCATACGGATATAATCTGTTTCCCCGAGATGTGCACAACAGGCTACAGCCCTGACCTGATTCAGGGGAAATATCTGGAGCTTGCAGAGGAGCCGGATGGCGAAACATTTCAGATATTAAGTAAGAGGGCGAAAGAATACGGTATGTATATTGCCGCCCCAATTGTCTTAAAAAGCACCATGCCCGGAGTACTGTATAATGGACTTATTATGGTAGGGAAAGATGGAAGCCTGATGGGAACCTATAATAAGACACATCTCTGGGCGGGAGAGCGCTTTTGGTTCAGGTCAGGCAGTGAATATCCGGTCTTCCAGACCGAGTTTGGAAAAGTCGGAATGATGATCTGCTACGATGGAGGATTTCCGGAAGTCTCCAGGATTCTGACATTAAAAGGTGCCGAGCTCATCTTATGTCCTAGTGCCTTTCCGATCTGGGACAAAGACATGTGGGATATCTACTTTGCTTCCCGGTCACTGGAAAATGGCTGTTTCGTTGCAGGAATTAACAGGGTGGGCACTGAAGGCAAGTGTGAGATGTTTGGGAATAATAAAATCTACAACCCCAGAGGGAAGCTGCTGGCTGAGGCACCTGTAAATGAGGAGGCACTGCTGACCTGTACGGTAGACCTCGATGAAGTGGCATACTATCGGGAAAACGAAGTCGTATATCTGAGAGACCGCCGCCCTGAAACATATGAAATTATTTCGGAATTGTATTAGAGGAAAAATCCCCGCCCTGCATGGCAAAAGCAGCGGCGGGGATTTTTGGATGTATTATTATAATTATGTGCTATTCTATAAAAAATAGCCCGTTATCCAGTACTGGACTCAGGGCTTGTGGTGGGAAAGGAACTAATTTTGTTGGCGAGGAGATTAGTTCCAATCTCATAAAAATATTCTATCATATAATTATCTGAATAAGTGCAACAATATATCGCATATTTTATGTATATTTCCGTAAGGAACTGAGCAGCCCGCTAATCCTCCAAACGTGTCAGCCACGCAGAAAAACAAAAAAGCTGTAATCACAAGGATTACAGCAATTATGCGGAAGAAGAGACTTGAACTCTCACAGGATAAACTCCCACTAGAACCTGAATCTAGCGCGTCTGCCATTCCGCCACTTCCGCTCGACAAGTGATATAATAGCATATAATCACCTCATTTGTAAACCCCTTTTTTACAATTTTTTTAATTTTTTTATGCGATTTATTAAAGGTACATTTTACTCTAATTCCAAATCTTCCAAAACCGTTATTGCGGACGCAACAGCGTGGTGTTCGTTATCCCTCACAACGAAATCCGCTGACCGGATAATTTTGTCCAATGCATTTCCTACTGCAAATCCGATATCTGCGTTTTGAATCATCTCATAATCGTTATTATGATCACCAATACAGCATAGAATCTTATCATCCAGCTGAAACATCTTTTTATAAGCAATAACTGCGCTGCCCTTGGATGCACCCGCATTCATTAATTCTCTGGAATATGCACCGGTTGTCAGACAACGGACTTCAGGCGGTACGGATTTGTTTAAAAAGGCATCTAACTCCTGTTGGTTTACAGTATCGGATGTCATTTCTATTTTCAGCCACTTTCCGGAGATTTCTTGTATATTTGACACTTTTATATATGGCAGGTGCTCTCTCTCCATAAATTGAAGGTAAGCAGGTGTAGGATGCAGGCTGTAAATTCCACACTCTGTCATGATCTGTACTCCTAATGCGGGAAACGCGGTCATGATTTGGTGCAGATATTGTTTTGAAGCGCAAGGGAGTTCCATTTTCCATATTATTTTACTGGTTTGGTAATCATAGATACAACTGCCGTTATAAAGGATTACCGGATGGACGATGTTCAGTACATCAACATATGGTTTAAATCCCGTGATAGAACGGCCTGTTGCGATTGTAAACAGGCCGCCCTTTTCCTGAAAGCGCAGAATTGCATTTCTGTTAATTAGGGATATATTCTTCTGATTATCAAATAAGGTTTCATCCATATCAGATATGAAAATTATATTTGAAAATTCCATGTGTTTATGTCTCCTATGCAGCTAAAATACCAAGTCCTGCGCACACGATTGAAATTGCAATAATTCCCAGTAAAATATAGGTTGATTTTACATTTTTGCCAAGCAGCCAATAGATAAAGGCTGTGACGCACACGGGAAGCAGGCAGGGGAGAATTGAGTCCAGAATTCCCTGGAGTTCCGTTATGCCATCCCCTGAACCGAAGGTGATCGGGACTTTCATGGTAACCATTGTTGCGATCATGGAACCGATGGTCATAAGACCGACAATCCCGGTCATATTAGTTACCTTGTCCATGAGTCCGGATTTCTGCAGTTTTTCAAGAAGACCGGTACCTAACTGGTATCCCTTCATCATACCAATGTAGCGGACCGCAAATGCCGGGATATTGTAAAGCAGAAGGAACAAAAGTGCCCCGAACGGATTGCCGTTCATAAGCAGGGAACAGCCTATGCCTGCTGCGATAATACGGAGTGTTCCGAGGAAGATAGAATCGCCGATTCCTGAAAGCGGCCCCATAAGGCTGGCTTTTACATTGCTGATGGAGGATGTGTCAAAGCTTGGGTCTTTCGCCCGTCTTTCTTCCATAGCAGTTACAATCCCCAGTACAAGTGTTGAGAAATAGACCGTGATATTAAAAAATTCAGTATGCCGTTCCAACGCTTCCTTACGTTCTTCCTTAGTCTTGTATAACTTTTCAATAATAGGGGTCATCGCATATGCAAACCCTAAATGGTCCTGTCTTACATAATTCCATGAAATTTCGAATGGAAGTGATTTCCAGAATACATTTCTTAAATCTTTTTTTGTGATGACAGATACTTCCTCTGTCTGTGTTTCATTAAAAGTCGTCATCTTCTTCCTCCATTTCTGCCGGGCCTTCTGCGGCGGCTTTCTGAATGCTGAAGTCACCGAATGCCATAATCATAACAATACTTACCGCCATAATTGCCACGCCAAGGACTGGCAGCCCCACGTACGCCGTCAGTACAAATCCTATTGCGAGAAAGGCAGCAATTTTTTTGTTCAGTATCATCCGCAGCAGGATGGCAAATCCAAGTGCGGGAAGAATTCCTGCGGAGATAGTAAGTCCGTTCTGTACGAATTGCGGTATGGCATCCAATACATTCTGCATCACGCCGCTTCCGGCATAATATGCAATAGCCACCAGAACAGCCATCGGGAGGTACATGCCAAAGATGCCGCCGAACCAGTGCATCCTGGCAACTCCCTTTATATCGCCTTCTGCCGCGTATTTATCTGCCCGGTTGGCAAAGAGCGGCACAACTACGATGAACAAAAAGTTACGGAGTAACATGACTAACATGGCAATTGGAAGTCCAAGCGCAACAGCCATGCCTGCGTCCCTGCCTCCGGAAATGGCGAATGCCGTCCCTAAAATTGCTCCTGAAACAACTTCCGGCGGAAGCGCGGCGCCTACACCAACAGCACCCATCATCGCCAGTTCGATTGTTGCGCCAATGACGCACCCTGCCTGTAAATCTCCCATTGCAAGCCCTACCAGCGGGCCGAGGACTAAAGGTCTTGTCTGCAAAGACTTCCCTGTGAAATAATCACTGTATCCGAAACATGCAATGAGGAAAATTAATAGAACTTTTATCATTTCAATTCCACCCTCTATTCTTGGTTTTCGTATTTTTATTTTTTATAATGCGCGCACTGCGTCAATCTTTTTGTCGTTTGGAACCTGCCGGATCTCGACCTCAATTCCGGCTTCTGCCATTTTACGTATGAGCGTTTCTTCTTCAGGTAAAATATTTACAGATTTGGAAATGTTTTTCGTACCCTCCCGGGTTTTTACCAGACCAAGATTCACTTTATCCACTGCTGTGACGGCAAGTGCCAATTTTGCGGCGTCTTCGATAGACTCCACCACAATAAATAATTTGTATTTGTCTGTGACTCCGCTGTTTAAAGCAGTAATAGAATCTTCTATATTCTTGATTACCAGCTTCGTTCCTGCGGGTTTTGCGAGTTTCATCGTTGTTTTCCTGAGATTATCATCTACGACGGCATCGTTTGCAATTAAAATACAATCTGCACCGAGTCCTGATGTCCAGGATACTGCTGTCTGTCCATGTAATAATCTGCAGTCCACTCTTGTCATTAATACCATGATTCATCCTCCTGAATTAAAATTCTTCGTCTTCTGGTTCTTCGGTCTTTTGGAGCAGCGTGTTGCAAAAAACAATGGTTTCTTTTGCTTCTTCCACACATTCCGTAATTAAAGTTTCTGTTGCAGTGTCTTCATCTTTTCTTGCAGCCATGCTCATAAGCAGCGCCAGATTTAATCCTGCAACGAGATATACGTTCTTATCGGTGCCTCCTAAGACGGACATGAATTCGTTATTGACGCTTCCGCCCAATACATCTGTTACGACTATAAGCTCGTCATGGCAGGACAAGGCGTCAATGTGATTCTTGATTTCCTGTTTGATGTCAAAGTCATCCTGGGTGTATGCACATAACACCTTGACGTTATCCTGGTGCCCCATAATGAGTTCTAGTGAACTAAGGATTCCTTTGGCTAAATAGGCATGGGATGCAAATAAAAATTTTCTCATAACAGTATCCTCCGATATTCTCAGTGCTTAATATTCTACCTTCCACATATATCTTCTTGTATTATAATCGTTTTTAGTTGCGTATGACAACTGTCTCATATATACGTTGTTTAAAACGGGCGAGAATAAAATATGGTTAAAGTATTCACTGATACTATCCTTAATCCTGTTGATTCCCAGTTCTTTGGCATCCAGAATATAAACCTTATCGCCGCCGTATGTATTCAGGAACTTCACGGCACGTTCATCGGCCGGCCGGCATCTTCCTTCAGAGACAAGCAGGAATACGGAAGTGTTTTTGTCCAGTACTTCAAACGGTCCGTGGAAGAATTCACAGGTGTTGATTGTCGGGGAATCTATCTGGAGCATTTCCTCAATATTGCAGATGGAGAAAATGTATGCGGAGCCCCATGCAGGACCACTGCCCATGACATAAATGGTCTTTTCGTTTTTGTTTTGTTCTGCCCATTTTCTGGCAAGCGGCTCTGCATATTCAACAGCTTTTCTGTAAATATCATCTACAATGTCAAAGGCTGCCATTGCGTCTTCATAACCGGCATATCCTTCTGTCAGTTCTACAAGGTTCATGGCGATGTTAACGCCGATACTGGAATTTACTCTTTCGGTCCTGCTTTCATCTATCGCGATGCTTTCATATTGAATGTTATAATCACATGTATCGGTCAGGTCAGATTCCTGAACATATAAGCCGATAGTTGCAGCGCCCAGCTCCTTTGCTATTTTTGCTGCTACACATGTCTCCTTTGTTCCTCTCATGGAACAGATAACCGCCAGCGTATTCTCTCCTGCAAAAGCAGGTGCTGCATAAACAAATTCATTGCTTGTAAAGGACTGGGAGCGTAATGTTTTAGATTCACGGTCCATAAAATACTGTGCAGGGAAAAAACCTCCATTAGACCCCCCTGCTGCGATCCATACAACATTCTTAATTCCGCCAGCTGCTTCTTTTTCCTTTAATACCTTTTCGACGACCTGTCTTACTTCCTGTTTGATTTCCATAATTTAATTGTACTCCTTTGTTTTTATTATTAGCTACTTGTAGGGAGATGTCTGCATACAAGTGATTAACATGGCTATATATTAGCACGGAATATGCAGCGTGTAAAGACTGGTTTTGTAATTTTGTGAATACATCACAATACAAGCACGGGCAAATTATGCATATTATACACTTGTATTATAACTTGTATTTAAAAGTTACTAAATACATTAACACACATCTTGCTTTTTAACGACCATTTGTTATAATAGTACATGTAAAACATATGTAACTGTTTCAGGGCCTGCCTTTCAACAGTTACCAATCATGAATCAAGGAGGGACAAATGCATGGAGACACTAGATAATGGCACAAGTATTCCTTTATATGACCAGCTTGCAGAGAGGATCCGTAATGATATATATGAAGGGAAGTTTAACCGGGGAGAGAAGATCCCTTCTGAACTTGAACTCAGCGATATGTACAGTATAAGCAGAAGTACGGTGCGGAAAGCACTTTCTGTTCTGGTTTCCGAAAAGCTCCTTGTCAAGGCGCACGGAAAGGGAACCTTTGTTGCATCACCGAAGATGAACCAGCATTCGTCCACATTCCTGAGTTTCACGGATAATGTAAAATCTATGGGGAAGACACTGACAACCAAGACAATATCAAGGACCCATATAGAACCCACCCGAAGCCAGATGGCATTCTTTGGACTGAAGGCCGGTGAGATGGTATTGGAAATTAAGCGTCTCAGGATTGTGGATAAGATTGCGATCTGTGTGGAAACAACATGGTTTTCGTCCCAATATGATTCCTTAATGGAAGCAAACCTGAATGGGTCTTTATATGCCGTTCTGAAATCAGAGTATAATATCAAGCCTCTGGCCGGCAGCAAAACCATTGAATTATGTTATGCATCAGAGGAGGAGGCAAAGCTTTTGGATGTGCCGAGAGGGTCCTCGCTTATGCTCGTGGAAGATCTGGTTTATGATAATAATGAAAATCCGCTGCATATAACCAAACAGGTCGTTCGGGGGGATAAGTTTAAATATGCACTAAAATAAAAAAACTGTCCGTTAGGATATAGGAACAGGGGGTGTGTTAAGCATGCACAATGTTCCTATATCCTTTTTTCTGCACAAAATTTCTTGACATTTACAATTATTATGATATACTTTGGTAATCAAAGTATTTTAAATTAAAAATATTTGGAAATGAAATTAAACGCGGAGAACGATTATGATAGGAAAGATATGTGGAACAGGTTCATACGTGCCGGCTCATTTTCTGGACAATAATGATTTGGCCAAGATTGTAGATACAAACGACGAATGGATCCGCGAACGGACCGGCGTCGTAAAAAGACATATTATAGTAGACGAGACAACCGTATCCATGTCCGTAGAAGCATCAAAGCGGGCTTTGGAAAACAGCGGCATTGATCCGGAGGAACTGGATTTGATACTGGTTTCTACATTTACATCAGAAGTTCTGCTGCCCAGCACGGCCTGCGAGGTACAGAAGGAACTGGGGGCGGTAAATGCGACCGGTTTTGACCTGAATGCAGCCTGCACCGGTTTTTTATTTGCCTATAATACAGCCCAGGCATACATAGCCTCAGGCGTTTACAGGACCGTATTGATCATCGGGGCGGAGAGCCTGTCTAATACCGTAAACTGGGAGGACCGCGGGACCTGCATCTTATTCGGTGACGGCGCGGGGGCGGCGGTTTTGAAAGCGGAAGAAGGCGAAGCTGTCCGGCCGGTAACGCATTCGGACGGGAGCATGGGAGATGCCCTGACCTGTATGAGCAGGCACAGAAAAAACCGGCCCATAGAAGGGGAGGATCTGGATTCTTATATGAAGATGAACGGCCAGGCGGTTTTTAAATTCGCAGTCAGGTGTGTGCCGGAGGTAATCCGGGAGACCCTCGAAGGGACTGGTATCGCGGTGAGCGACATCGATTATTTTGTACTGCACCAGGCAAACAAAAGGATTGTGGAATCAGTCGCAAAGAGGCTGAAGGAAGACATCAGCAAGTTTCCTATGAACATGGATGAGTATGGAAATACATCCTCCGCCAGCATTCCGATTCTTCTGGATGAAATGAACCGGAAGGGGATGCTCAAAAGAGGTGATAAGCTGGTGATGTCCGGTTTCGGGGCAGGCCTGTCGTGGGGCGCGGCTTATCTTGAATGGTAGTTTTGGTAATACCCGGCATGGACCGGATTACACATATAAATAAAAAGAAAAATGGAAGTAAGAAAGGAATTTAAAATCATGTTAGAAAGAGTAAAAGAAATCGTAGCAGAATCATTAGGGGCAGAAATCAGTACACTTACAGAGGAGACTTCCTTCAAAGATGATCTGGCAGCAGATTCTCTGGACTTATTCGAAGTTGTCATGGCTTTCGAGGAAGAATTCGACGTAGAGATCCCGTCTGAAGACTTAGAGCAGATCGCAACAATCGGCGATGTAATCAAGTATCTGGAAGCTCATAAATAAGAAATTTTATAAAGTAGTTCATAAATTAAGAAAGGTTGTTAGTATGAAGACAAAAGTAACCGAAATATTAGAAATCGAATATCCGATCATACAGGGTGGAATGGCATGGGTTGCTGAATATCATCTTGCAGCCGCCGTATCAGAAGCTGGCGGGCTTGGGCTGATTGGTGCGGCGAGCGCGCCTGCTGACTGGGTACGGGAACAGATCAGGGAAGCGAAAAAGCTTACCCAAAAGCCATTTGGCGTAAATATTATGCTGATGAGTCCTTATGCGGATGAGGTGGCAAATGTAATTGTGGAGGAAGGCGTTAAGGTTGTGACAACGGGTGCCGGATCTCCTGAAAAATATATGAAGATGTGGAAGGAAGCAGGAGTAAAGGTAATTCCTGTCGTTGCATCTGTAGCACTTGCAAAGCGTATGGAACGCTGCGGTGCAGATGCCCTTGTTGCAGAGGGGACAGAGGCAGGCGGACACATTGGTGAAAATACAACGATGGTATTAGTACCACAGGTTGTAGATGCGGTGAGCATCCCGGTTATCGCGGCAGGCGGTATTGCGGACGGCAGAGGAATCGCAGCAGCATTTATGCTGGGTGCACAGGCTGTACAGATGGGAACTCATTTTGTGGTTACGAATGAATCTATTGTTCATGACAATTATAAGAAATGTATTCTGAAAGCGAGAGACATTGATTCCAGAGTGACAGGACGCACGACAGGGCATCCGGTCCGTGCACTGCGCAACCAGATGACGAAACTGTACTTACAGAAGGAGCAGGAAGGGGCATCTTTTGAGGAACTGGAGCTTTTGACACTGGGCGGTTTAAGGAAGGCTGTTGTGGATGGCGACGTGGTAAACGGAAGCGTGATGTCAGGCCAGATTGCCGGTATGGTTAAGGAAGAGATGTCCTGCCAGGAGCTGATCCAGAAGCTGGTAAAAGAGACAGATGACCTGATTGGAGGAAAAGGTTTTTATGAGTAAGACTGCATTTATATTTCCCGGACAGGGCGCACAGAAAGCCGGGATGGGAAAAGATTTTTATGAACATAGTGAAACGGCGGCAGAGATTTTTGATATGGCATCTGAGCTGCTTAATATAGATATGAAAGAATTATGTTTTGAAGAAAATGATCTGCTGGACCAGACAGAATATACACAGGCTGCATTAGTTACTACATGCCTTGCAATGGCGGCAGTACTGGAAGAAAGAGGGCTGAAACCGGATGTATCAGCGGGATTAAGTCTGGGAGAATACTGTGCGATTGCAGCAGCAGGCGGGATGAGCGCCGCGGACGCGGTTACTACGGTCAGAAAGCGCGGGATCCTCATGCAGAATGCAGTGCCGGGAGGCGAAGGCTCAATGGCTGCTGTTCTGGGACTTGGTGCAGATGTGATTGAGAAGGTGCTAAGCGGCATTGAAGGAGCAGGGATTGCAAATTATAACTGTCCGGGCCAGATCGTAATAACAGGATTAAAGGACAGTGTGGAAAAGGCGGCTGAGGCTTTGAAAGAGGCCGGGGCCAAGAGGGTGCTTCCGCTGAATGTGAGCGGGCCGTTCCACTCACCATTCCTTTCAGAGGCGGGAAGAGAGCTTGGAAAGGTGCTTGAGGGTGTTGAACTGAAGTCTCTGAATATCCCTTATGTGACGAATGTTACGGCAGAGTATGTGAAGGATATTGGCAGTACGAAAGAACTGCTGGAAAAACAGGTGGCGTCTTCTGTACGCTGGCAGCAGAGTGTCGAAAACATGATTGCCGATGGTGTGGATACATTTGTGGAAGTCGGGCCCGGTAAGACACTTGCAGGGTTCATGAGAAAGATTGATAAGTCGGTAAAAGTATACAATGTAGGCACATGGGAAGATGTAGACAAGGTGGTTAGCGAATTATGTTAGAAGGAAAAACAGCGATTGTTACAGGCGCATCGAGAGGCATCGGAAGAGCGGTCGCCCTCAAGCTGGCAGAAGAAGGCGCGGCTGTCGTGATTAATTATAATGGTTCTGCCGACAGAGCAGAGGAAGTTAAGAATGAGATTGAAAAAAACGGCGGAAAAGCGGAAGTGATGCAGTGTAATGTATCCGATTTCCAGGCCTGTGAGAATTTTATAAAAGAAGTGACTGCAAAGTTTGGAAGAATTGACATTCTGGTTAACAATGCAGGAATCACAAGGGATGGTCTTTTGATGAGAATGTCCGAGGATGATTTTGACGCGGTAATCGATACGAATCTGAAGGGGACTTTCAACTGTATTCGTTTCGTATCCAGACAGATGATGAAACAGAGAAGCGGCCGCATTATCAACCTTTCATCCGTATCCGGTGTTTTGGGAAATGCAGGGCAGGCAAACTACTGTGCATCTAAAGCAGGGGTGATCGGACTGACAAAATCGGCGGCACGGGAACTGGCATCCAGAGGGATTACGGTAAATGCCATTGCACCGGGATTCATTCATACGGAGATGACACAGGTACTGCCGGAGAAGGTAAAAGAAGCCTCCATCGCGCAGATACCGCTTAGAGCGTTCGGGGAACCGGAAGACATCGCCGAGGCGGCGGCATTTCTGGCATCGGAAAAAGCAAGATACATTACAGGACAGGTCCTGTGTGTAGACGGCGGAATGGCAATGTAAAAGGAGATTAGTATGAAAAGAAGAGTTGTAGTGACCGGACTGGGGGCAGTGACTCCGATCGGTAATACGGTAGAAGAATTCTGGAGCGGGATTCGTGAAGGAAAAGTCGGAATCGGACCAATTACAAAATTTGATGCATCTGAATATAAAGTGCAAATCGCTGCAGAGGTGAAAGATTTTGTGGCAAAAGAGCGAATGGATTTTAAGGCGGCAAAACGTATGGAGCCTTTTTCCCAGTACGCGGTTGCTGCGGCAAAGGAAGCATTTGAAGATTCTGGTATAGACATTTCGAAGGAAGACGCATACCGCGCAGGCGTAATTGTCGGCTCCGGTATCGGAAGCCTCCAGGTTGTAGAACAGAATTATACAAAGATTGTGGAAAAAGGACCGAGCAGGGTCAATCCGCTGATGGTGCCGCTGATGATTTCCAACATGGCGGCAGGGAATGTTTCGATTCAGTTAGGTTTAAAAGGGAAATGTACAAATGTTGTGACTGCGTGTGCTTCCGGAACAAACTGTATCGGTGATGCGTTCCGTGCAATCCAGTATGATGATGCGGATATCATGGTTGCCGGCGGTACGGAAAGCTGTATCTGTCCGACAGGCGTGGCCGGATTTTCAGGACTGACCGCACTTTCCACTTCCACGGACCCGATGCGGGCATCCATTCCGTTTGACAAAGACAGAAATGGGTTTGTGCTCGGAGAGGGAGCCGGTATCGTTGTTCTTGAGGAACTTGAGCATGCAAAGAAGAGAGGGGCAAAGATCTACGCCGAGCTGGCAGGCTACGGTTCTACAGGAGATGCATACCACATCACATCCCCACAGGAAGACGGGGAAGGGGCCGGTATGGCGATGAAGATTGCGATGAAGGAAGCAGGCGTTGCTCCAGAGCAGATCGACTATATCAATGCACACGGAACGAGCACACATCATAACGATTTGTTTGAGACGAGGGCGATCAAATATGCGCTCGGGGATGCGGCGAAAGATGTTGCGGTCAACTCCACAAAATCTATGATCGGGCATCTGCTCGGTGCAGCAGGCGGTGTCGAGTTTATCGTTTGCGTGAAGAGTATTCAGGACGGTTTCATTCACAAGACGGCAGGAAGCATCGAGGCAGAAGAAGATTGTGATCTGAATTACACATTCGGCTCCCCGATTGAAAAGGATGTCAATTATGTACTGACCAATTCACTTGGATTCGGCGGCCATAATGCAACCCTGCTCGTAAAGAAGTATCAATAACAGGTAATAACGCGAAAGGCGGATATCATGAAAATAGAAGAAATATTACAGTTAGTGGATTCAGTATCCAAATCCGCGTTGGCGGAATTTAAATATGAAGAAGGCGGAGTAAAGCTTTCTCTGAAGAAGGCAGCGGCAGTCCAGTATGCCGCTACAGATGCAGTGGCGTATACACAGGCACCCGTATCACCTGCAGCCGCACAAAAGCCGGCTGTTACGGCCGAGATGGCACCGGATGAGACAGCATATATGGCAGTTGCATCAGCTTCAGATACACCGGCAGAAAAGAAAGCAGACGGTAAAGTCGTAAAATCTCCACTGGTAGGGACATTTTATTCTGCGCCTTCAGAAGAGGCAGAGCCATTTATAAGCGTCGGCGACAGCGTTAAAGAAGGTCAGGTCATTGCAATTGTAGAGGCGATGAAACTGATGAACGAAATCGAAAGTGATTTTTCTGGAAAAGTAGCAGAAATACTGGTCCAAAACGGGGACACAGTAGAATACGGACAGCCATTGTTTGTTATAAAATAGTCAATTAACTGCAAAGGGGTCAGACCCCTTTGAAAATGTCTACTGTTCACACCTTTCAGGCGTGCACAGTAGCCGCATCTGCTTATTTTAAGTCGCCTTCGGCGAGAAGCAGATGCTCCGGGGCCATCGCTTTATTGGCCCGATGCCGTGCAGCGGGGTGCACGGCACGGTGTGAACAGTAACACAAGTGATCTACTTTTACACGAAAATGTCAGTTTGGGCTTGACATAAAGAAAGAAGGTTTTTGCATGAACAGATTAGATATTAAGCAGATTCAGGAAATTATTCCTCACAGACATCCGTTTTTACTGGTGGACTATATCGAGGATTATGAGCCGGGGCAGTTTGCCGTTGGTTATAAATGTGTGACTTACCGGGAGGATTTTTTCAAGGGACATTTCCCGGACCATCCTGTTATGCCGGGAGTGCTGACGTTGGAAGCGTTGGCGCAGGTCGGTGCAGTCGCGATTCTGAGCCAGGAGGAACACCGCGGCAAAATCGCGTTTTTCGGGGGCGTACAGAAATGTAAGTTTAAAGGCATGGTGAACCCGGGAGATAAGATCAGGCTGGAAACGAAAATCATCAAGCAGAAGGGACCTGTCGGAGTCGGTGAGGCGGTTGCGACTGTGGACGGCAAGGTCGTTGTCAGTGCAGAACTGACTTTCATGGTTGGAAAATAAGGAGATGTGCAGGTTATGATTGAAAAGGTATTAATTGCAAACCGCGGAGAGATTGCCGTGCGCATTATCCGTGCCTGCAGGGAGATGGGGATCGAGACGGTAGCTGTGTATTCGGAGGCGGATAAAGAGGCTTTGCATACCCAGCTGGCGGATGAGGCAATCTGCATCGGGCCTGCCCCTTCTACGGAAAGTTATCTGAGTATGGAACGAATCATCAGCGCGACGCTTGTATCTGGAGCAGATGCGATTCATCCGGGTTTCGGTTTTCTGTCCGAGAACAGTAAATTCGCGGAACTGTGCGAGCAGTGCAACATCACGTTTATCGGGCCGTCATCAGAAGTGATCCGGAAGATGGGGAATAAGCAGGAAGCCAGAAACACAATGGTTGCTGCAGGTGTTCCGGTAATACCGGGCAGTAAAGAACCAATCTACGATGCGCAGACAGGTGCCGCCATAGCAGATGAAATCGGTTATCCGGTTATCGTGAAGGCCGCCCTCGGCGGAGGCGGAAAAGGAATGCGCGTGGCTGAAACTCCTGACGAGTTTGAAAGCAGTTTTAATACGGCACAGAAAGAAACCCAGATGGCTTTCGGTGACAACACAATGTACATTGAACATTTTGTGCAGCACCCAAGGCATATCGAGTTCCAGATCATGGCAGACAAACATGGCAATGTCATTCATCTGGGGGAGCGTGACTGTTCCGTTCAGAGGAACCACCAGAAAATGATAGAAGAGTCCCCGTCCATTGCATTGTCAGACGCAATGCGCAGGAAAATGGGGGAGGCAGCCGTGAAAGCGGCAAAAGCGGCTAATTACACAAACGCCGGAACAATTGAATTCTTGTTAGAAAAAAGCGGCAATTTCTATTTCATGGAGATGAACACAAGAATTCAGGTTGAGCACCCTGTAACGGAATGGGTAACCGGAATCGACTTAATAAAAGAACAGATAAAAATCGCCGATGGAAGAGAACTGAGTTATACACAGGATGACGTAACCATCACGGGCCATGCCATCGAGTGCCGCATCAACGCAGAAAATCCGAAGAAGAACTTCCGCCCGTCCCCCGGTACGATCACAGACATGTACCTGCCCGGAGGAAAAGGCGTGCGTATCGACTCCGCGATCTACAGCGGCTATACCGTAACCCCTTACTACGATTCCATGCTGGCAAAACTGATCGTGCATGCGAAAAACAGAAAAGAAGCGATTCGAAAAATGCGCAGTGCCCTCGGCGAGATCATAATTGAGGGAATTGACACGAATGTAGATTATCAATATGAAATTCTTCACCATCCAGATTTCGAGTCAGGCGATATAGATATTGAATTTATAGAAAAAATGTCATGATAATGAAAGGGGAATTTTCAGAATTATCAGAAAACGGACCGCAAAAGGGTCTGACCCCTTTGCAGTATAAAGTTAGGAGCTGTCTATGAAGTTACAGAATATGTTTAAAAAGACGAGCAGAAAAAGTTATATTTCTTTGAAGGAATCCAGACCGGAGGTCCCGGAGGGGCTGCTTCGGAAGTGTAATAAATGTGGAGCGGCAATTATTGCGGATGATGTGAAAAATGGGTTTTATATCTGTCCGAAGTGCCACGGTTATTTTCGTGTCCATGCGTACCGGAGGATTGAGATGATTGCCGATGCCGGTTCTTTTGAAGAGTGGGACCGTGGCTTGGTGACGGGGAATCCGCTGGATTTTAAGGGATATGAGGAAAAGATTGAGGTACTTAAGGAGAAGACGAATCTGGAGGAAGCGATTGTTACCGGCAAGGTTGTGATTGACGGACGTTCGGCCGTGATCGGCGTGTGCGATGGCCGCTTTTTGATGGCGAGCATGGGCGAAGCCGTGGGCGAGAAGATCGCACGTGCGGTGGAGCGTGCTACAGAGGAAAAGCTCCCAGTTATTATCTTTGCCTGTTCGGGCGGTGCCAGAATGCAGGAGGGGATTGTATCCCTGATGCAGATGGCGAAGACTTCGGCTGCTTTGAAGCGCCACAGTGATGCAGGACTGCTCTATATTTCTGTACTGACAGACCCGACGACAGGCGGTGTGACAGCAAGCTTTGCAATGCTGGGGGATATTATTCTGGCAGAACCGAATGCCCTGATCGGTTTCGCGGGCCCGCGTGTGATCGAGCAGACAATCGGGGAAAAACTGCCGAAAGGTTTCCAACGCTCGGAATTTCTGCTGGAGCATGGCTTTATAGATAAAATTGTGGATCGCGAAGATATGAAGCAGGAACTGGCTCATATTCTCAGCCTCCACTGTAAAAATGCAGAGGTTGCCGGATTGCAGGAAACTATATCTGAAGAAAAAATGAGCGCACCGGAAGGCAGAGAACCACAGCAGGCGAAAAGCAGCAAACACCATACGGCATGGGAACGCGTGCAGGTATCCCGCAAGAAGGACCGTCCGGTGGGGGCAGAATATATTGAAAACTTATTCGAAGACTTTGTGGAATTTCATGGAGACCGTTACTACAAAGATGATAAGGCAATCATCGGTGGTATTGCATCTTTCAAAGGAATGCCGGTGACGGTCATTGCGCAGGCAAAAGGGAAGACAACAAAGGAAAATATCGAACGGAACTTCGGAATGCCATCCCCTGACGGATACAGAAAAGCCCTCCGCCTGATGAAACAGGCCGAAAAGTTTGGCCGTCCGATTATCTGTTTCGTAGATACCCCCGGGGCATTCTGCGGATTAGAGGCGGAAGAGCGCGGACAGGGTGAGGCGATTGCCAGAAACCTGTTCGAGATGTCGGGCCTGAAGGTCCCGGTCCTATCTGTTGTAATCGGAGAAGGAGGAAGCGGCGGCGCCCTGGCGATGGCCGTTGCGGATGAGGTATGGATGCTCGAAAACTCCATTTATTCCATACTCTCCCCGGAAGGCTTTGCGAGCATTCTGTGGAAGGACAGCAAACGCGCAAGCGAGGCTGCGGAAGTTATGAAGCTAACGGCAAAAGACCTTCTGGAGCTGAAAATCATCGAGCAGGTGATTCCAGAACCGGAGCATTATACACAAGAGAACCTGACAGAAGTCTGCAATACTCTGGAAATCAAAATCGCAGAATTTCTGAAGAAATATAGAGCTTTACCAGAGGCTGATCTCACAGAAAAACGATATCAGCGTTTCAGAAGGATGTAAGAGAAAAGAGGTAGTATATGGATCCATTTAAAATTGGTGGAAAGACGGTGAGAGTTCCTTTGATTCAAGGGGGCATGGGAGTCGGTATCAGTCTTGGAAATCTGGCCGGCAGCGTAGCGGCAGAAGGCGGAGTGGGAATCATTTCCACGGCCCAGATTGGATTCAGGGAACCTGATTTTGACCAGCATCCTTCTGAGGCTAATGTCCGGGCGATTCAAAAAGAAATGGATAAGGCAAGGGCTATTTCACCGGACGGCCTGATCGGCTATAATATTATGGTTGCCTTAAGAGATTATAAACAGCATGTAAAAGCCGCCGTACAGGCAAAAGCCGACATCATCATCTCCGGTGCGGGACTTCCAACAGAACTGCCGGGACTTGTGGGGGACAGCAGTACAAAGATTGCGCCAATCGTATCGACCGAGAAATCGGCAAAGGTGATTCTGAAATACTGGGGCAAAAAATACCGCCGCACAGCAGACCTTGTTGTCATCGAGGGCCCGAAGGCCGGCGGTCATCTCGGATTTAAGGAAGATGAACTGAAAGTATACACACCGGAAGTTTACGAAGACGAGATTAAAAAAATTATAGCAGTTGTACATTCTTATGAAGAAGAATACCAGACAAAAATCCCAGTGGTAATTGCCGGGGGAATCCATGACAGAGAAGACGTCATACATGCATTGTCACTTGGTGCCGACGGCGTTCAAGTGGCTTCCAGATTTGTAACAACAGAGGAATGTGATGCCGATATCCGGTATAAACAGGCATATCTGGATGCAAAAAAGGATGACATCGTAATTGTTAAGAGTCCCGTAGGCATGCCCGGACGTGCAATCTTGAATCCGTTCATGAAACGTGTTATGCTAGGTGAGAAAATAGAACACACACCATGCCACGGTTGTCTGGCAAGATGTAATCCGGCAGAGATACCATACTGCATCACAGACGGCCTGATCAACGCCGCAAAAGGAGATGTAGACCATGCATTACTATTCTGCGGAGCCAAAGCTTATCAGGCACAGCGCATGGAAACTGTGAAAGAAGTGATAGATTCCCTGTTTGACCGTAAAGAGTCCTGACATCATAATAGGAATCAGGAAAGGAGTACAGCATCTGTGAATGCACATGAGAAAATCAATGATATCCTCGTACATCTGTTTAATGAAATCTGGGAATTGGAGGAAGATGCCATTATTACAGATGAGTATAAAGATATCAGCAATAATGACATGCATATCATAGAGGCCATCGGACTCGGCAGCGACAGCACGATGTCCGTGGTAGCCAAGAAACTCGGCATTACTGCCGGGTCTCTTACTACGTCTGTAAACAGCCTGGTAAATAAAAAATATGTGGTGCGCGAAAGAAGCGAAACGGACCGCCGTGTCGTATACATCCGCCTGACTGAAAAGGGGCGCCGGGCATACAGGCATCATGAAGATTTCCATATGCAGATGACAGATGCGGTGATCCAGAGTCTTGACGAAAATGAGATGCCGGTCCTGCTCAAAACACTCGAAAGCCTCTCAAAATTTTTCCGCGGATACAAAGAAGAAAAATGACAGTTACTTGACCATTTTAGTGACTATGGAAATTTTTTTTTGACGTTTCAGGGAAAATGAGGTACAATACCCCTTGTAACAAAAAAATGTTTATGTTGAAGCCAAGATACTTGAGTTTGTTTTAGCAGGAGGGAGCAAGTATGGTAACCAGAAAAACAACAACGAAAACAACAAAGAAACCAGTAACCGCGAAGGCAGCAGAAAAGGCTGTAGAGACAACGGCAAAAACAGCAGCTGCAAAAGCAGAGGCTGCAGAACCCGTTAAAACAGCGGCTGAAAAGACAGAGGCTGTGAAACCAGTTAAGGCTGAACCAGCGAAAGAGGCTGTTAAAAAAGCACCGGTTAAGACAGAAGCTATTGAGACAAAAGCCGGTCAGGCAAAGGCGATTGAAACGAAGAAAGACACGACGAAAGCGATAGAGACCAGAGCAGCAGTTTTAAAAGATCCGGAACCTGTAAAAGAAGAGAAACCAGTTGTGAAGAAAGCAGCAGTTAAGAAGACTGCTTCCAAGACAACAGCTAAGAAGACAGCTGCAAAACCAACTGCAAGAACAGCAGCGAAAAAAGCAGAGGTTAAGACGGAGTTATTCCTTCAGTTTGCGGGAAGAGAGTATACTCAGGAAGAAGTTCTCCAGAAAGTGAAAAATGTCTGGACAAAAGAACTGAAAAACAAAGTCGGCGATATGAAAGATGTAAAGATCTATCTGAAGCCGGAAGAATTTGCGGCGTATTATGTAATTAATGGTGATACAACAGGGAAAGTAGACTTATAAAATGCTCATTATACATAATAGAAAGACTCCGGATATGGGACTGAAAAATGCTCATATCCGGAGTCTTTCATTTTTAACCGGTATATTTTTTAGCATAACATTAGCAATTGTTAGTTACTGTTTACAGGTTATCTGTGAACAGTAACGATTGTAAAAATGGACAAGAGAGTTTACAATAAAAATATAGAGATCCAAAAACAGAAAAGAAAAGGGGCAGCGAAAATGACAAGGTTAGAGCAGCAGATTCAATTCATTACGGAAATCGACAAGGTAAAGAATATTTACCGGCAGTCCTATCTGGCAGATGGTCAGAGGAAAGAAAACGATGCAGAGCATTCCTGGCATATCACTTTGATGGCAGTACTCCTTCAGGAATATGTGCCCGGAACAGACCTGACAAAGGTTATGATTATGGTACTGATCCATGATCTGGTAGAGATTGACGCAGGGGATACATATGCCTATGATTCCGCAGGAGCCGAGACAAAACGGGCGAGAGAAGAGAAGGCGGCGGAGAGAATCTTCGGGCTTCTTCCGGAAGACCAGGGAAAGTATTTCCGCAGTCTGTGGGAAGAATTTGAAGAGTATCAGACACCTGATGCAAAATTTGCACACCTGCTGGACAATTTCCAGCCTCTGCTGCTCAATGACGCGAGTGGCGGAAAAAGCTGGGCTGAACACGGCGTGAAGAAGTCACAGGTATATAAGCGGAACGAGAAGATTGAAGAAACGTCAGAAGATGTATGGAAATGTATGCAGGCCATTGTACAGGCGCACATCGAAAAAGGAAACCTGAAAGACGAGTAGGGGTAACAGAGCAGGAAAAGACAGGAGGGCGTGAGATGTATGAAAAAGAAGTAGAGCAGCTGCAGGAAATCATAGATGAAAGTGAGAACATCGTATTTTTCGGCGGCGCAGGAGTATCAACAGAGAGTCATATTCCGGATTTCAGAAGTGCGGACGGTATCTACCACCAGTCGTACAAGTATTCACCCGAGCAAGTTGTGAGCCATAGTTTTTTCATGCAGTATACAGAAGCATTTTATGATTTCTACAGAGAAAAAATGATGATTCTTGATGCCCGTCCGAATTCGGCCCACTTCAAGCTGGCAGAATTAGAGCAGGCGGGGAAACTGAAAGCAGTGATCACCCAGAATATTGATGGACTGCATCAGGCCGCAGGCAGCAGGACCGTGTATGAGCTTCACGGCAGTATCCACCGTAATTACTGCATGGAATGTCATCGGTTCTATGACGCACAGTTTGTGAAAGAATCCATAGGGATTCCGCGCTGCGAGTGTGAGGGCATCATTAAGCCGGATGTCGTGCTTTACGAGGAAGGGCTGGATTCAAGTACCATACAGGGTGCAGTGGAGTCCATAGCCCGGGCGGATACGCTGATTATTGGCGGGACATCCCTGGTCGTATACCCGGCGGCAGGATTCATCGATTATTTCCACGGGAGGCACCTTGTTGTTATAAATAAATCCCGGACCGCGAAAGCAGTCAGGGCCGAACTTAACATTTCTGCGCCAATCGGGGAGATTCTGGGTCAGATCGAAGTTCGTTAACAGATTTCATATACAGAACAGACAAAAGGAGGAAGAATAATATGGAGCTTCTTGAGACTATGAGAAGACGCAGAAGCATTCGAAAATATACAGACGAGCCGGTTGAAAAGGAAGTGCTCAACCAGATCCTGCAGGCGGGCTTATTATCTGCATCGAGCAGGACAAGACGGCCGTGGGAGTTCATTGCCGTAACAGACAGGGAAACCTTAAAGCTCATGTCCAAATGCAGGGCCGGGGCAGCAAAAATGCTTGAGAATGCTGCCTGTGCGGTCGTTGTGATTGCAAACCCCGAAATAACAGATGTATGGACGGAAGATTGTTCCATAGCAATGACAAACATGCATCTGATGGCTTCCAGCCTCGGTGTGGGAAGCTGCTGGATACAGGGACGCCTGAGGGAAACGCCTGACGGAGGCACAACAGAAGCTTTTCTTCGTTCCATACTGAAATATCCGGAAGGGTATAAACTAGAAGCAATCCTGTCCCTGGGTATGCCGGATGAACAGAAAGACGCATACGAATTGGACGAACTGCCGATAGACAAAGTGCACTGGGAACAGTTTTAAATGATTATTAATATAGAAAAAAGAGAGCGGGGTGGTTACAGTTGAAAATTGACCGCCTCATCGGAATCACGATGTACCTGATGAACCGTAATGTCGTTTCAGCCAAAGAGCTTGCTGAGCGGTTCGAGGTATCAATCCGGACGATTGTGCGTGATGTAGAGACTCTGTCCATTGCAGGTATTCCTGTAACATCATCAACAGGGGCATCGGGTGGCTACGAAATACTTGATACTTTCAGGCTGGATAAGCAGATTACAACAATGGAAGATTATTTATTTATCATCACCGCACTCAAGGGCATGTGTTCGGCTTATGACAGCCAGAAAATAAATACGACTCTGGAAAAGCTGTTGGCCGCGGGCCATTATAATGATAAGGAACAGCGTATATTCATTGACTTCGGTGTAGTCAGCGAGGGTGGAAATATTCCCGTATTTGTGCGTGAAATCGAAGAGGCAATCCACAATAAAAACATAGTTGAATTTGATTATACCAACGGGTCAGGACAAAAAAGCCATAGGACCGTTGAACCGCTGGCACTGAACTACCGCTGGTATGCCTGGTATCTGCTGGCGTATTGCACCTGTAAAAACGATTACCGTTTCTTCAAGCTCAACCGGTTAACGAATTTAAGAGTTACCGGCAGAACGGTGGACAGCAGACACGGTAATGTCCCGGAACTGCTGGAAAAACAATGGGGCAGTGATACCCAGCGCTATATTCCCGTAAAATTACGGTGTAAAGCGGAAGAAAGAATTCCCATTATGGAATACATGAAAGGTGAAATCATCGAAGAACATGAAAATGGTGATTTTGTTATAGCTACGCATGTAAAAGAAAATGAGCGGCTGTGGCTCTCCCTGCTCCTCGGATTCGGTGATTCAGTCGAGGTGCTGGAACCCCGGGAGATCATTGATATGCTGAAAGAAAAATCCTCCCAAATTCAAAATCTTTACAAAGATTAGTGACATACAGTTGTCATAAATAATCAGTTATAATAGCGGTAAATAAATCACATAATCAGGAGGAACCGCTATGCAGAAAAAAGCTTTAGTAGTAATAGACATTCAAAATGATATAACAAAGAATTACAAGGAAATCATTGACCGTATAAACCAATCCATAGATTGGGCAGTAAAACAGGATATTCATGTCGTCTACATAAGACATGAAAATTTATCTGGCGGGACAAGGACTTTTAAACCCAATACGCGAGGGGCTGAATTAGTTTCAGATTTAAAAATTGTATCAAAAAATATCTTCACAAAGTATAAAGGAAATGCATTAAGCAGCGAGGCATTCGCAGACTTTATTGATAAAAATGAAATAAATGACTTCTACATCACAGGAGCAGATGCGGCAGCCTGTGTAAAATCAACCTGTTACAACCTGCGCAAAGCAGGCTATCGAGTCAATGTTTTATCAGATTGTATTACAAGTTATGATAAAAGGAAGATTGACGAAATGCTGCGCTATTATGAAAGCAAAGGATGTGAAATCACAGGTATAAATGTATTGTTGGGTTCTGACAGTGGCATTTATGAAGCCGATAAGCCACAACATCATAATATTAAGTAAATATAAAATATATCCCCACTGGAAT
The DNA here is from genome assembly GCF_003479085.1 of Clostridium sp. AF19-22AC. NCBI lineage: Bacteria > Bacillati > Bacillota > Clostridia > Eubacteriales > Clostridiaceae > Clostridium > Clostridium sp. AF19-22AC. The sequence goes on from NZ_QUGN01000007.1 coordinate 150,277, forward strand.
TTTAACGCTTTTATACGTTGATTCCAGTGGGGATATGGGTTTTAAAGATTGATATGGTCTCAATCCCGTGCCCAGCGTCCGGAAGCCCCACAAGGGAGGACCAGTCCGTTCTGGCTGACCGGAAGCCCGATCTCCTGTGAGTCTACTGTACCACGCCATGCTTTTAATTCTGTAGAAATCATATAAGTCAGGACAGCAGGAGCAAGCCCTGTAGTATAAGAGTTGATCAGGAAGAAGACTGCATCCTTGGAAAGAATCTGGGTACACAGCTTAATCAGAGGATGGATCATATCCTCGATCTTCCATATCTCGCCCTTGGGTCCCCTGCCATAGGAAGGCGGATCCATTATAATCGCATCATAAGTATTACCTCTGCGGATCTCGCGCTCCACAAACTTCACGCAGTCATCCACAAGCCAGCGGATCGGGGCATCCTTCAGCCCGGAAGAAGCCGCATTCTCCTTCGCCCAGTTCACCATCCCTTTCGATGCATCCACATGTGTAACCTGTGCCCCGGCAGCCGCAGCAGCAAGAGTCGCACCGCCGGTATAGGCGAACAAATTCAGTACCTTCACCGGTCTGCCCGCTTCACGGATCTTTCCGGAGAACCAGTCCCAGTTTACAGCCTGTTCAGGGAAAAGCCCGGTATGCTTGAAATTAAAAGGTTTTAGATTAAAAGTAAGGCTTCCATAATGAATCTGCCACTGATGGGGCAGGTCAAAAAACTCCCATTCACCGCCGCCCTTCTTACTGCGGTGGTAATGTCCGTTCGGGTGGGACCATCCCTTGTGTGTCTTAGGCGTGTCCCATATAACCTGCGGGTCCGGCCTGATTAGGAGATAATCTCCCCATTGCTCTAACTTCTCACCGTTAGAACAGTCTATCACTTCATAATCTTTCCAATTGTCAGCTATCCACATAATATTTATCTAATCCTTTCTCTCGGAAACTGCCAGTTAAATTAAACAGGCAGAAAACTAAACCTATCATCTCATAAAACCCCGACTTTTTCAATACGGAATGTGGATGAAACTGCGGGAGAAAAGGGAACGTGAAGCTATTTCCCCACTTTTTTAAGATAAGGTGTTTACCTGACAGCAACTCAGTGATAGAATATATCTATAAGTGTAGCAGAAGGGAGATTACAAGATGATAACAGTTAATGCTATGGGGGATGCCTGCCCGATACCGGTAATTAAAGCGAAGAAGGCTCTGCAGGAGCTGGAGGGACCTGATGTTTTGGAGGTTCTGGTGGATAACGAGATTGCGGTCCAGAATGTGACGAAGATGGCATCCAGTTCAGGGGGAGATGTCACTTCAGAGAAAATCAGTGAGAAGGAGTTCAAAGTGATTATAAGAACAGACAGAACGATGCCGAAACGAGAAACCCAGGCTATGGAAGAACCGGTCTTATGCCGTACAGACAAAAGGAAAGATACGGTAGTCGTGATTTCATCAGACCGCATGGGGGAAGGGAATGATGAGCTCGGGGCTGTCCTGATAAAAGGCTTCATTTTTGCCGTATCACAGCTTGATGAATTGCCGAAAGCAATCCTTTTCTATAACGGGGGTGCTAAACTGACTTCTGAAGGTTCTGATTCTCTGGAGGACCTGAAGTCAATGGAAGCACAGGGAGTTGAAATCATGACCTGTGGGACATGCCTGGATTACTATGGTCTGAAGGAGAAGCTGAAGGTCGGAACCGTGACGAATATGTACAGCATCGTGGAGACGATGAATCAGGCGGGAAAGATCATACGTCCTTAGTCTTACTGAAGAAGTACAAACAGTCAAAGAAAATGATGAACAGACAGCGCACCGGTCAAAGTTGCGCTGTCTGTTCTGCGGAAACGAAAAAGGAGAATAATACTATGACGACAGGCAAAGATGTACGCCTTACCCAGATGGCAAAAACGGCCGGATGAGCGGCCAAAATAGGTCCTGAGACCCTTGCCCAGGTTCTGGGCAGGCTGCCGAAATTCCAGGATGAGAATCTCATGGTTGGAATTGAAACATCAGATGATGCCGCGATTTATAAAGTAACAGATGACATTGCCATGATCCAGACGGTGGATTTTTTCACCCCTATCGTGGATGACCCATATACATTCGGACAGATTGCAGCGGCCAACTCCTTAAGCGATGTATATGCGATGGGAGGGGAGCCGAAAGTTGCCCTGAATATCGTTGGATTTCCAAACTGTCTTGACCCGGAAATACTGGGGGAGATACTGAAAGGCGGTGCGGATAAAGTGCTGGAATCCGGTGCGGTCCTTGTCGGGGGGCACTCTGTGCAGGATGATGAACCCAAGTACGGGTTAAGCGTATCGGGATTTGTACATCCGGACAGAATATTTAAAAATTACGGATGCAGGCCGGGGGACGTGCTGATTCTGACAAAACAGATCGGCAGCGGCATCGTTAATACGGCCGTGAAAGCGGAAATGGCATCCAAACAGGCAGAAGAGGAAGCGATTACAGTCATGTCCTCACTGAATAAAAAAGCAAAGGAAGCAGCCGAAAAGTATCCTGTCAGTGCTTGTACAGATATCACGGGATTCGGGCTTCTCGGACACTGCGCGGAAATGGCTTCTGCGAGCGGTGTGACACTGGAAATCCATGTACGTGATACGGCATATATAGAAGAAGCAGTCGGGTATGCCAAAATGGGGCTGATACCGGCCGGTGCATATAAGAACAGGGAACATAGCGGGCACATGGTGGATGCAGGTGGTGTAGAAGAATTTTATCTGGACCTGCTCTATGATCCGCAGACATCCGGCGGACTTCTGTTCAGCGTGCCGGAGGACTTCAGCGAAGGATTTCTCCGTGATCTTGAAGAAAAACGACTGGATACGAAAGTGTCTGTGATCGGCCGCGTACTGGAAAAGCAGGAAAAACTAATCCTGCTGCGTTAGCTTGAAACAAGCATTTACGAACAGCAGGTATGATCCCTTCCGGGAGTAAAGATAATAAAAGGAGAAGGTTATGAACAAGAACCTCTTATTCCGCAGGATTCCAAAGGTGGATGTTCTGCTGGAAAATGAAACGATAAAGAAAATGATAGATTACTACAGCTACGACAGTGTGCTGGAAGCGATACGCATGGAGCTGGAAGCCCTAAGAACCTATATCGGTTCCTGTGAGGAGGAAGAAAAGGCCCAGGAGCATATAGACCGTCTCTGCGAGCGGATAGAACTGAATGTAGCCGCGATGTACCGGCCGAACATGACCCGGGTGCTGAACGGGACGGGGACAATTCTCCATACGAATCTGGGACGTGCCCCGCTTAGTGGGGAGCATTTAAAACAGGTGACCTACATTGCGTCAGGATATTCGAATCTGGAATATGATCTGGAGGCAGGAAAAAGAGGGGAGAGGTATTCCCATTTTGAAGAACTGCTCTGCAAGATTACAGGTGCAGAAGCAGCTATGGCCGTGAATAATAATGCCGCCGCTGTTATGCTGATTTTAAGCTCTATGGCAAAAGGCGGGGAAGCGGTCGTCTCCAGAGGGGAACTGGTTGAAGTGGGCGGTAAATTCAGGATTCCGGATGTCATGGAACAGAGCGGCGCCGTTTTAAGAGAAATCGGCACGACAAACAAAACCCACATTTCCGACTATGAAGATGCGGTGACAGAAGAAACAAAAGTATTTATGAAGGTACACACAAGTAACTATAGAATTGTTGGTTTTACGGATACCGTGCCGATATCGGAACTGGTATCCTTAAAAGAAAAATATGACATCCCCGTGATCGAAGATCTGGGAAGCGGTGTACTGATAGATTTGAGTAAATATGGACTGACTTATGAACCGACTGTACAGGATTCCGTGAGAAACGGAGCCGATGTCGTGTGCTTCAGCGGCGATAAACTTCTGGGCGGCCCGCAGGCGGGAATTATTGTCGGGAAGAAGAAATACATTGACCTGATGAAGAAAAACCAGCTGACCCGTGCCCTGCGTATTGATAAGTTTACTGCATCGGCTTTAGAAGTCGTGCTTAGGGAGTATTTATCAGAAGAAAGGGCAGTGAAGAATATACCTGCACTTCATATGATCACAAAGAGGGTGGAGGAAGTAGAACAGGATGCAAAGAAGTTCCGGAGGCTGCTGAAGCGGGCAGACTTACCGGCCGAGATTGATATCGAGGAATGCGAGTCACAGATCGGGGGCGGATCCCTGCCTCTCGAGCGGATCCCGAGCACTGCGGTCACGATCCGTCCGCTTAAGATTACGACCCCTGAATTGGAAGAACGTTTAAGACATCTTCCAGTGCCTGTAATCGGCCGCACGGCAAATGACAGGATTCTGCTCGATATGAGGACGTTTGACGGGCAATTCATGAACTATTTTGCGAAAATACTAAAGGAACTGAATGTCCTTGAAAAGGAAGGAAATCAATATGAAGCATATTATTATCGGAACAGCGGGACATATTGATCACGGAAAGACGACACTGATCAAGGCGCTGACCGGACGTAATACAGACCGCTGGGAGGAAGAACAGCGCCGGGGGATCACGATAGACCTCGGATTCACGTATTTTGACCTGCCAAACGGAAACCGCGCGGGGATCATCGATGTTCCCGGACATGAAAAGTTCATCAATAACATGGTTGCCGGAGTCGTCGGCATGGATATGGTACTGCTTGTTGTGGCGGCTGATGAGGGAATTATGCCCCAGACGAGGGAACATATGGATATTTTGGCGATGCTTGGCGTCCAGAAAAGTATTCTCGTCCTGAACAAATGTGATCTGGTGGACGAGGAGTGGCTGGAACTGGTCGAAGAGGAAATCAAAGAAGAACTCGAGGGCACATTTCTGGAAACGGCTCCTGTCGTCAAGGTATCGGCCGCGACAGGGGAAGGCATTCCGGAATTGATTGAAACTGTTGAGCGTCTCACAGAGGAAGAGGTGGAGGAAAAGGATATCCACACCATCCCGAGACTGCCTGTGGACCGGGTTTTCTCGTTATCCGGTTTTGGCACGATCGTTACGGGAACTCTGGTGAGCGGTACGATTTCAAAGGAAGACACACTGGAAATGTTTCCGAATGGACAGGAATGCAAGATCAGGAATATCCAGGTGCACGGCCAGGATGTGGAAAAATGTTATGCGGGACAGCGAGTCGCTATTAATATATCTAATATGAAGAAAAAAGATTTAAAAAGAGGCTGTGTTCTTGCACCTCCGGGCAGCATGACCGATTCAAGGCTCATGGATGTCAAGCTGGAAATGCTGGATTCTACCATGCGGCTTTTGACCAACAATGCAAGGCTCCATTTCTTTAGCGGGACGAGTGAAGTTCTGTGCCGTGCGGTTCTTTTAGGGGACGAGGAGCTGGGACCCGGGGACAGCGGGTATGTGCAGTTGAGAATGGAAGAGGATGTAGCCTTCCGAAGAGGTGACCGGTTTGTTGTCCGCTTTTATTCCCCAATGGAAACGATTGGCGGCGGCGTGGTTCTGGAGCCGAATGCGGCCAGAAAGAAACGCTTTTCTAAAGAAACAATTGAAAGTCTCAGGCAGAAAGAATCAGGCACCGCAGAGGATGTCATCGAGCTTCATGTGAAAGACTTTGCAGAGACAATGGCATCGGTTTCAGAACTTGCAAAACTGACCGCTTTATCAAAGGAAGAGGCGGAGGCCGCAGTGACAGAGCTGGCCACACAGGGGCTTGTGTGCGTATTCCCGATGAAAAAGGATACTTATGTCCTTCATATGGCAGATGAACACGCATACAGGGAAAAGATACTCGGGGCGCTTGAGGACTACATCAAAAAGTATCCTTACAGGTATGGAATGCCGAAAGCGGAGGTACACAGTACATTCATGAAACGGGTAAAGCCGAATGTATTTGACAGGTATATAGAATATCTGGAGGAACAGGATGCTTTGACAAGGCATGATGAATTCCTTGCGCCGAAGGGATATGAGGTAGTCCGGGATGAAACCTTTGAGAAAGTAAGGAGAAAACTGCTTGGCGTTATTAAGCCTGCAAAATTCGATTTTGTCAGGCTGGCTGATATTGATTTTGGCGGCGTGCCGGCACGGACTGTGGACGATATCTTACTTCTTATGACAGACAGCGGAGAAATCATAAAAGTTGCCGAAGGTATGTATACACCGGGTGTGTATATGGCCGAGGCAAAAGAAAAGATCGTTGAGAAGCTGAAAGCAGATGGAAAAATCACGATAGCCGAAATTCGGGATATGTTTTCTACGAGCAGGAAAAGCGCCAAGCCGATACTGGAGTACATGGACAGCATCAAAGTAACCCGGAAAACAGGCGGAGAAAGTGAAAGGATATCAAATCTATGAATCTGAAACAGTTAGAAGCATTTGCAGCGGTTGCAGAGGAAGGCAGCTTTTCAAAAGCGGCAAAGGCCCTTTTCTTAACCCAGCCTACAGTGAGTGCTCATATTTCTTCTCTGGAGAAGGAACTGGGGGTCCGTCTGTTTATCAGGAATACAAAAGAAGTAAATCTGTCTGAGGATGGAAAGATTCTTTATGGATATGCGAAACAGATGATCATACTTCAGAAAAAAATAGAGACAACTTATGACCAGACAAGAAAAGATGGGAGCCACTGCATCCATATTGCGGCATCCAGCGTGCCTTCGCAGTACCTCCTCCCGCAGATACTGGCCCGCTTCAGTGAAAAGTATCCGCAGGAACATTTTAAGATTATGGAAACTGACAGTGCAAAAGTGGTGGAACAGGTAGTAAACGGCAACGTCGACATCGGATTTACCGGTACGGTACTGGATAAAAAATACTGCCAGTATATTCCGTTTTATAAAGATGAACTGGTTGTGATTACCCCGAATACCGACAGGTTTAGAAATCTTAAGAAGTCAGGCGCAGGAAAAGCGGCTGGGAAAGAATGGATTCAGAATGAACCGGTCATACTCAGGGAAGAAGGATCAGGCACCCGTAAAGAGGCAGAAAAGCTGCTGAAGAAGATGGGCCTGGATTTTGACTCTCTTAAGATTGTTGCGAGCATGGAGAATCAGGAAACGATTAAGCGTTCTGTGAGCCGGGGGATGGGGATCTCCATCATTTCCCGGCTGGCCGCGGGGGACGAGATAAAAGAGGGCAAAATGCTGGAGTTCTCACTGGACGGAGAGTCTGGCAGGCGTGACATTAATGTTGTGTATAATAAAAACTTTCATTTATCATCTCTTGCAGAAAAGTTCTTGCGGGTGGTGGATAAAGTGTATCCTTCACTTTAGCTGAGAATGGAATGGAAAGTGGTTTTAAGGACTATTATAGAGAACATCTATAATAGTCCTTATTTATTTATGTTTTCGATTAGACTCTTATGGGAAGGGAGGGTATACTAAACATGTATGGAAATGGGGGATGAACTATGATTTATATGGATAACGCCGCAACGACAATGCGAAAACCGAAAGAAGTGACGGAGGCTGTCGTTCAGGCGATGAATTCAATCGGTAATGCAGGACGGGGAGCTACGGAGGCTGCCTTAAGTGCATCGAGAATCATATATGATACAAGAGAGAGACTAAGCCGTTTTTTTCATGCGGAAAACCCAAAGCAGATCGTCTTTACGGCTAATTCTACGGAGAGTCTGAATATTGCCATAAAAGGAACCTTAAATCCGGGAGACCATGTGATTACGACGGTGCTGGAACACAATTCCGTTCTTCGGCCGCTATATGAGTGCAGGGATAAAGGCGTTGAACTCACCATACTTCCATCAGATGAAAAAGGGAATATCTGTTATGAAGAAATGGAGAATGCCATCCGTGAAAATACTCGTGCGATAATCTGCACGCATGGTTCGAACCTGACAGGGAATATGGTGGATATACACCGGGTGGGAAGTATAGCAAAAGGCCACGGTATTCTTTTTGTAGTAGATGCATCCCAGACGGCAGGCGTATTTCCGATTGATGTCCAGACAATGAATATAGATATCCTTTGCTTTACTGGCCATAAAAGTCTTCTGGGACCACAGGGGACTGGCGGCATGTATGTAAGGGAAGGGCTGGCCGTGCGCCCGCTCCTTTGCGGCGGCTCCGGCGTTGACACGTACAACATGCATCATCCGCAGGAAATGCCGACGGCATTGGAAGCCGGGACACTGAACGGACATGGGATTGCCGGCCTGAATGCGGCGCTGAAATATCTGGAGGAGACTGGCATTGAAGAGATAGAGAAGAAAGAAACTGACCTCATGAGAAGATTTTACGAGGGAATATCCCAAATCAAAGGTGTAAAGATATACGGAGACTTTGAGGCAGAAAAGAGGTGCCCGATCGTAACTTTTAACATTGCGGACTATGATTCTTCAGAAATCAGCGATGAGCTTTTTGTCGCTTACGGTATTTCCACCAGGCCGGGGGCGCACTGTGCACCCCTGATGCACAAGGCCCTCGGAACCGAGAAACAGGGGGCGGTCAGATTTAGCTTTTCACATTATAATACGGAAGAGGAAGTAGATGCTGCCATAGAAGCAGTGCGGGAGATCGCTGCCGATTAATACAGCAGGTTGTTAAGTTATTATCAATCAGCCTCAAAGGGGGCAGACCCCTTTGCAAAAATAAGATGAAGGAAGCAGATGCGGGGTGCAGATCCTGCCATCATTGAATAAGAGAAAGATGAGAAAAAAAGAATTAAAATTAGTAGTGACATTTCATACAACAGCAGATGCAATGGCGATGGAAAAGGTGTGTAAGGAACAAGAGGTTCCCGGCAGGCTCATTCCGGTACCCCGTGTCCTTTCGGCCGGATGCGGACTGTCCTGGTGTACGGAACTGGAAAAACGTGAAGTGGTCAGCCATGCGATGGAAAACGCAGGGATAGAAATGGAAGCAATGCAGGAGTGTCTTGTGTGATAAATATTATAAGCAAGGAATGTAAACGGGAGGAAGAGAGCAGCCTCCCGTTTTTTGCGTCATTGCGGAAAACGCTGTGCGCATCTTGCCCAGTGCCTGTTCATGGATGCGGTGGCGGCAGCAAGCATCAGTAACATGACAACGAGGATGAGCCATCCGTTGGCCCTGAATAGAAACTGTCTGGCTAATGGTGAGCTGCTCAGCCAGATGAAACTTAAAAGTGCAAGCAGGCGGCATACCCATCCAAGATATCTGCCATAGGGTTTCTTGGATATGGAGAACTTTCTTCCGATATAATCAGGCAGCACGACTCCACCCACACACCATACGACCAGCCAGATCATGAATGAGTAATCCAGTCCAAAACTGGCAGGTGCCGAGCTTATGAAAATAAACCGGATGAAGTAGAATAGTGTGGCCATCTGTAAATATTCTAGCAGGAGGTTCATAAAATGCTCCCATCCTGCATATTCCCCCGAATTCTGGATAATTTCATCACAAAACTCCTTCGGCTCACTGCCGAGGACCTCTTTCAGGGGAAGACCTTTCCTTTCCCCTTCAATAGCCATCCCGATCAGGTCTTTTCGTATAATCTGGATCTGGTAGAGGGAGAGAGAAGATGCAGACAGATATTTCATCATATTTACAATCTCCCTGCGGCTGTCCCCGTTCTGTACAGATTGGAAAGAATCCTTGTTTTCCAGCTCGAGCTTGTGTAATTGATTGGTAAACAGCATCATAGTATGTCCTCCTTAAAAATATTGTGCACCGACTCCGAGATATCCTTCCAGCTGGTCAAAAAAGAGTGGAGGTATTGGTTACCGTCCGGAGTAAGTGTATAGTATTTGCGGCTGGGGCCCAATGGACTGGGTTTATAAGTTGCAGTGATTAGTTTCTTCTTTTCGAGGCGGAGCAGAAGCGGATAAAGTGTACCTTCCCTCACCTCTGTAAATCCATTTTCCTGAAGCTGCGTGACTATCTCATATCCGTAGGTTTCAGATTGTTCAATGATTTTCAGGATGCATCCTTCCAGAATACCTTTCATTAACTGGGATTTATCCATAAGCCTCCCTCCTTCGTTCACTACCTTGTATAACAATATTCTTAACTATATTGTATCACAAGGTAGAAGAAATGCAAGGGAAGATTGATGATTTGAAAGAATAAAATAAGCCCGCCGTACAGCCGGAAATGTTGTACGGTGGGCTTTTGTTAAAACATATGGGAACTATAGAACGAATGTATATATGATATTCTACTTATCTTTGGGATTCTTCCATACCCAGAAAGCAGCCAGTATACCCGCTATGTAAAGGATATTAACGAGTATGGACGGATTGTCCCTGAGCAGATAGATAACAGCAACAATGGCAGCAAGGCCCAGTGTCATCTCAAAAGCTTTCAGAATACGTTTTTCCTTAATATTCTTAGCCTCCTGCTGCAACTCACTGCGCCGCTGTTCAAGCTTAAGATATTCCATCAGGTTTTCCTCGCTGATGCGGGAAAGAATCCATTTATCCCGGAAAAATTCTTTATCGTCCCTCTTGAAATGAAAGCGCTTCTTCTCAGGAATATCTTCATTTAGAAAATCATCCTCTGGCTCCGGTTTGATACGTGAAGCAGCCTTTTGTGCAGTCTTTCCTGCAAAATCGGCAGCTTTTTCCGTATATGCAGAGGCTTTATCCGCAATATCAGAAGCTTTTTGGACAACCTTTGCAGCAGCCCCTTCGGCAGGTGTGGCAGTTTCTGCTATATTAACGGAAGGATCCTGAGCCTCTTCAGAAACCTCGGCGGTATTCACGGCAGCCGGTTCTTCGGAATTAAAAGGAACAATATTCGAAGCATCTGCATTAGTCGGAGTAACGGCATCCTCACCGGCTGTTACAGTGCCTTCAGCAGTTGATTTAACAGTTTCATCTTTTACAAGTGTAGATTCTTCAGACACAGATAATACCTCCATTAAGATTTTTCTTAATCATATCAGTTTTTGTCGAAAAACACAATGATTTGCAGCTATCATATTCCTTTTTCAAAATTATCCAGTACATGCGGCAGTAACTTGTCACTATAAGCGGAAAGCGAATATTTACCCTCACACAGTGCCCAGTCATACAAGAGCGCACGCTCATACATGGTGTAGATTTTCACAAGCCCGTCAACAGTAGAAGTCCGGCTGAATTCCCCGGTATCTATCCCTGCCGCTATGATCTCTGTAATCAGCTGAAAATAATAACGGTCATCATCCAGTAGTGACCGGTTATCTTTAGTTACAAGCTGGGAGGAATATAAGGATGCAAGCAGGTTCATGTCGATGCTCGTCTCAATCATATAGAATAATTCGTGGTTCAGCAGTAACAGCTTGTCTCTGGAAGAAAGTGACTGGTCCAGAGTATTGTTGATTTCTTCATATTTCTGGTCGAACAGATCAGATAAAGTAGAAAGAAGGGCATCTTTCCCCTTAAAATAGTGGTAAAAGGTTCCCTTGGATGTCTTTGACAACTTAATAATGTCTTCGACGGTAGTATTGTCGTAACCGTTTTTATAAAATAAATTCCAGGCAGCCTTTACAATTCTGCTTTTGGTTGTCTGTTTTTTACGTGGCATAATACCCTCACTTCCTTGTAAATGCGCAGCTGTCAGGATATGTGAATAATAACTGAGAGGCTGCATACAGTTGTTTCTTTTTAGCTTGTATTATAGTATAGCATAAGTTGGAGTCCGCTACAAACAAAAAGAGGAAAATGAAGATTTCCCCTTCATTTTCCCCTTATATATAAGGACTAGGACTGTTTCTTATTTTCCTCTGGATACTTTGAAACCGTATCTGAGCGGATCATCCGGATCGATTACATAAGTTGACTCTCCTGTGATATAGGCGCTTCCTGTAATTTGAGGAATGACTGCTTTGAATTCCCCTACTGTTGCTTCTTCCTTTATAACGCCTTTGAACTGGGAACCGATAAAGCTTTCGTATACGAAAGGCTCTCCGATCTTTATCTGGCCGCGGGAGTAAAGTGTTGCCAGCTTTGCACTTGTTCCTGTTCCGCACGGTGAACGGTCAGCCATGTAATCACCGAAAATAACTACGTTGCGGTAGTCACATCCGTCAGTTTTTGTATGGCAGTAAAGCTCAGCCAGGTCTACGGTAGTGATGTCAAGTTCAGGATGCTTAATCTCTACTTCTTTATTAACTTGTTCAATGACCTTCATTCCGAAATTGGTTAATTCAGGAATAGACTCTTTGTTAACTGTCCAGCCCATCTGCTCGATATCTACGAGGGCGAAGAAACTTCCGCCGAATGCAATATCGTATTTTACTTCTTTGCCGTCGACAACGGTCGTCAGATTTTCTTTATATAAGAAAGCAGGCACATTTGTCAAGGTTACGTTCAGAACCTTTCCATTCTTAACTTCTGCCTTTACACGAATAAGTCCGGCCGGAGCGTCTAATACTACTTCTGTATACGGTTCAACAGCAGGAACGAGTCCGGCTTCGATCAGAGCCGTTGTTGTTCCGATCGTCCCATGTCCGCACATGTTCAGATATTCACCCGTATCCATGAAGATAACACCGAAGTCTGCTTCCGGATTAACAGGCTCTGTAACGAGTGCACCAAACATATCATGATGGCCGCGCGGTTCGAACATGAGTGCCTGACGGTATTTATCATAGTTTTTTGCAAGGTACTGCTTGCGTTCCATCATGGAGTCCCCTTTTAACTCAGGAAATCCTGACATAATAATACGGGTGAACTCTCCGACAGTGTGTGTGTCGATTGCCTTAAATGATGCTTCGAATGCATCCAGGTTAATTTTGGGATTGTAATTCATTACTTTTCCTCCTAATTGGTAGTTTATAGAACTTGTCTATAAGCGATTTAATAACAGGAATAAAATAACCTATTATATAGAAAGTATCCTGCAAAATACGGAGCCCAAATTGATAAAAAATCGACGAATAGACCGCGTTCTAGTACGAAGTTCAGTTTATATTAATTATTATGTACGAAAACCCTTGAAAAGTCAACGATTATTTGTTAATATAAAAAACAGATAAAGTAAAAAATAAAATATCAAATTGAATGTGTAATTTTGATAATTTGATATCCGCGGCTAAAGTGACAACGGCCCGGAAAGCTTGGAAAAACTGAATATGGGGGTAGAAGGGTAACTGGTGTGCCTCCTGGTCTTCAAAACCAGTGTTGGGCGTTAGGAGCGTCCTGGGTGGGTTCGATTCCCACATGCCTCCGCCAAAAATCAGATTTGTGAGATTAATTTCACAAACTTACTATATATAAGGAGCAGCGTATGCTGCCTTTTGTTTGAAAAAATATTGTAAAAGCTGGTCGGGCAGAGATAAAACAGCCTGCAGAAGCATGGCAGATGCCGTGTGTCAGCCGCTTTACTTATAGAAAAGATAAATAATATATAATCTAAAAGGAGAAACAGGTCATGGGAAAGTTACAGTTTTTGCTAAGACAGCATGTAGGTGCTCCATGTGAGCCGGTTGTGAAAGCCGGGGACAAAGTGGAGAAGGGAACACTGATTGCCGTCCCGAATGGACTGGGAGCCAACATTTTTTCCAGTGTCTATGGAAGTGTCGAGTCTGTTCTTGAAGACAGAATCGTCATTGTTCCGGATGAGGAACAGAAGGATGCGTTTGTACAGATCCATGAAGGCAGCCCGCTGGAGATGGTGAAGGAAGCCGGAGTGGTCGGAATGGGCGGGGCCGGATTCCCGACAGGCGTCAAACTGGGGACAGATTTAAAAGGTGGTTACATTCTTGTGAATGCGGTTGAGTGTGAACCGGGACTGTACCATAATATCCGTCAGATTGAAGAGAATATGGAGATGACTCTCAAAGGTGTAAAATATTGTATGGAAATCTCCAATGCTGCAAAAGCTATTTTTGCAATCAAGGCTAAGAATAAAAAAGCGGTAGATACTATCCGTGAAGCGATTAAAGGAGAGGAAAATATCTCTATCCACCTGCTTCCGGATATTTATCCAATGGGCGAGGAACGTGCGGTTGTAAGAGAGACTCTCGGAAAGCTGCTTGATCCTACACAGCTTCCGTCAGCAGCGGATTCGGTTGTGATTAATGTAGAGACAGTACTGCGTGTTGCAGAAGCGATAGAACTGAGAAAGCCATGCTATAGCAAGAACCTGACGGTCATTGGCAAGTTAAACGGCGGGAACCAGCCGCATGTTTATATGGATGTTCCGGTAGGGACAAGCGTGGAGGATATGATTGAATGTTCCGGTGGAATTGATGGTGTGTATGGGGAAATCATCATGGGCGGACCATTTACAGGAAAGGCAGTTGCGATGGATGCACCGGTTACAAAGACGACCGGGGGTATTATTGTAACAATAGATTTACCGGACCTGCACGGCGCACCGGTAGGGCTTCTTGTCTGCGCATGCGGTGGAAATGAAGAGCGTATGCGTGATATCTGCGAAAAGATGCATGGAGAGGTTGTATCTGTAGCAAGATGTAAGCAGGCGATTGAGATGAAAAACGGGACACTGAAATGTGAGAATCCGGGCAACTGTCCGGGACAGGCCCAGAAGTGTCTGCAGTTTAAGAAGGACGGTGCCGAATATATTATCATCGGCAACTGCTCTGATTGTTCCAATACAGTTATGGGATCTGCACCTAAGATGAAACTGAAAGTGTTCCATCAGACAGACCATATTATGAGGACAATTAATCATCCATTATATAGAAGATTAACAGTTTCTAAGCAGGTGGACCAGCTTCCGGACGGCCGGTAAGACTGAGAGCCCTGTTGGAAAATAGATATTTCCCGGGGAGTTGATATCCGGGAAGGTGTTTACAATGTTACTATATGGAACCGGCGGATACGTCAGTCCATATACAGTGCCGCACAAGTGTGTGTGCCTGCCTGAAGGACCAGCACAGCGGTCCTTGGGATATAAGATAAAAGGAGGAAAGAAAGTATGTCAATTACAGCTGAAACAGCGAAAGAACATGCGAAGGATCCTGCGGTGCTTTGCTGCAGGGCAGAAGAAGGCATAACAATTCAGGCATCCAACCTGGAAGATCCTGCCATTTTTGATGATCTGGTAGATTCAGGACTTTTGGACCTGGAAGGTGCATTGACGATCGAACAGGTATTAGGCGCAAAGCTTACAAAGACCTGTGATTCTCTGTGTCCTTTAACAGCGGATGTTGTAGAAGGTGCCAAGGTGATTGAAGAACCAGCTAAAGAGGAAGCACCTGCTGCAGAAGAAGCTCCGGAAGTTATCGCACCGCCGGCGCCGCCAGTACCACCATCTGCACCGGGCGGAGTGCTGAAGATTCATATTGGGGAAGGTAAGGATATTGATATAGAGCTTCCTGTAGGAATTGCAGGGGGAGCTGCACCGGTTCCGGCACCGCCGGTACCTGTACCGCCAGTTGTGGCACCAGTTCCGTCACCAGCTGCTGAAGAGAAGGTTGTCAGGACTCTTACAAGAAAGCATTATAACATTACGGAAGTAAAGCGCGGACCGGAGACAAAGATCGAAGGAACAACACTGTACATCCGTGAGGGAATTGAAAAAGACTGCATCGATTCTCAGGAACTGGTTTACGACCTGAAGATCGATATTATCACACCAGAAGATTACCACACATATTCAGAGACAATCATGGACGTACAGCCGATCGCCTGCAAAGAAGGTGAAGATGAAATCGGAAGCGGTACAACAAGAGTACTGGACGGCGTGATCATGATGGTTACAGGTACAGATGCAAATGGAGTGCAGATTGGGGAATTCGGCTCTTCAGAAGGCTATCTGGATGAGAATATCATGTGGAACCGTCCGGGAGCACCTGACAAAGGTGAAATCTTCATCAAGACTCAGGTAACGATTAAAGAGGGAACTAACATGGAAAGACCGGGCCCTCTTGCAGCTCATACGGCTACAGACCACATTACACAGGAGATCAGAGAGGCGTTAAAAGCATTGGAGGACGACTCACTGGTTGTTGATACACAGACATTTAACCAGATCAGAAGACCGGGTAAGAAAAAAGTTGTTATTGTAAAAGAAATCATGGGACAAGGTGCTATGCATGATAACCTGATTCTCCCGGTAGAACCGGTCGGCGTACTTGGGGCAAAGCCGAATGTTGATCTTGGCAACGTACCTGTCTGCGTATCTCCGTTAGAGGTGCTGGATGGATGTATCCACGCTTTGACCTGTATCGGACCTGCATCAAAGGAGATGTCCAGACATTACTGGAGAGAGCCGCTCGTACTTGAGGCGCTTCATGATACAGAAGTGGATCTTTGCGGTGTCATCTTCGTTGGAAGCCCGCAGATCAACGCAGAGAAATTCTATGTTTCAAAACGCGTTGGTATGATGGTAGAGATGATGGATGCTGATGGGGCATTCGTTACTACAGAAGGCTTCGGTAACAACCATATTGATTTTGCTAGTCATCACGAGCAGATCGGAATGCGCGGAATCCCTGTTGTTGGTATGTCTTTCTGCGCAGTTCAGGGGGCTCTGGTCGTTGGTAACAAATACATGACCAATATGGTTGATAACAATAAATCTGAATCTGGTATTGAGAACGAAGTACTCGCATGCAACACACTTTGCCACGAAGACGCAGTCAGGGCTCTTGCAATGCTGAAGAATGCAATGTCAGGCGAAGAGGTTAAGACAGCAGAGAGAAAATGGAATCCAAACGTAAAAGCGACAAACGTTGAGCTGATTTCAAATGTAACAGGAAAACCTGTTGAGCTTGTAAAAAATGAGCAGTCTCTGCCAATGAGCCAGAAGAGAAAAGAGAAATACGACTAAGATGAAAGAATTAATGTATGGTGATAAGATTATACGTATGGAAGGGGTTATTGTAGAGATTCATGACGGCTGTGTCGGAATTGACCTGAAGGGCCGGCTTGGATACTTAAAGATACCTATGAGGATGCTGATTACAGATTATCCTCTGGTCGTGGGACAGGAAGTGGCATGGAACATGAGTTTTGTGGAACAGCTTGGACCGGAAGCCAATGAGAAATACGTGAGTAATCTGGACACATATAACAGACGCCAGGAAGAAATGCGTAAAGCGAACGCAGAAACCAAGGAGGTAGAAGAATGAGCTTGACAACCACAAAAGGTTTACAGTCAGAAATTTACGTTCCGATTACTCCTCCGGCAGTTTGGACACCTGTAACAAAAGAGTTAAAGGATATGTCCATCGCCCTTGCAACAGCAGCCGGGGTACACTGCAAGAGTCAGGACAGATTCAATCTGGCAGGTGACTCTACATGGAGAAAGATAACGAACGATACACCATCAAGTGAATTGATGGTATCCCACGGTGGATATGATAACGGTGATGTGAACAAAGACATCAACTGTATGTTCCCGATAGACAGAATCCACGAACTGGCAGCAGAAGGATTCATCAGATCCTGTGCACCGGTACATGCCGGGTTCATGGGTGGCGGTGGAAACCAGGAGAAATTCAAAAACGAAACAGGACCTGCAATTGCACAGATGTTCAAAGAAGAAGATGTAGATGCAGTCATCCTGACCGCTGGCTGAGGCACCTGCCACCGCTCTGCAGTTTTGGTGCAGAGAGCAATTGAAGAAGCTGGAATACCGACAATCATTATTGCAGCTCTTCCTCCGGTCGTTCGTCAGACCGGTACACCACGCGCCGTAGCTCCGTTAGTACCGATGGGTGCCAACGCAGGTGCGCCGAATGATGTAGAAATGCAGACAGCAATTGTAAAAGCAACACTTGAACAGCTCATCAAGATCGAGACACCGGGCAAGATAGTACCGCTGCCGTACGAATATGTAGCAAAAGTGTAACTGCTTAGTACAGGACTGTGCATTTACTGCACGGTCCGTGCGAAAACGTTGGACTGTCAGGAGCAAGCCCCATCGCCAAAGGCGATTTTTATGGGCTTGCGGTGTAACTGTTCATGGTTCTGAACAGTTACACAAAAGTGTAATATACAGACACAAAAAGGGGCATTCCGGTGGAATTGTCCCTTTTTTGTCACACAACTCAGAAAACGAACCTCAAAGGGGTCTGACCCCTTTGAGAATTTGGAGGTGATTTGTATGTCAGAAAAGGATCTGCGCCGTCTGGTTATCAAGGCATTTCATATGGACCGGGTCATGGAGGGCGAGGAAAACCGGATAACTCCGGATGGACTTATGACCATAAATAAAGGATGTGCTGCGAAGATGATTGAAGCGGAACCCCTGATTGAGAATGTCGGGATCAGGGTGATACCGCCGGGCGGGCATGATTGTTGGACGAATACGATTATGGATATTATCCCGGTTTCGACAAAGGTGCTGGGGAAGCTGGGAGAAGGGATTACTCATACCCTGACAGGTGTCTATGTTGTTTTGACAGGAGTGGATACGGAAGGAAAACAGACACATGAGTTTGGGTCTTCGGAAGGTGTGCTGCGGGATAAGCTTTATCTGAACCGGGCGGGGACTCCTTCGGGGGAGGATTACATCATTTCTTTCGATGTAACTTTGAAAGCGGGCATGGGACAGGAACGGCCAGGGCCGATGGCGGCACACCGGGCCTGTGACAGATTTATCCAGATTTTCAGGGAGCAGCTTAAGAAGATGAAAGGGGATTTGTGCACAGAACGGCATGAATATCACGATGTGGTCCGCGAAGGCGGGAAAAAAGTAGTCATTATAAAGCAGGTGGCTGGGCAGGGGGCTATGTATGATACGTGGCTGTTCCCGAAGGAGCCGTCGGGAGTAGAAGGCGGACATTCGATTATTGATATGAAAAATATGCCTTTGGTTCTGACACCCAATGAATACCGGGACGGAATGATACGTTCTATGCAGTAAGAATAGGAGGAATGTAAGATGGGAATAGGGCCTTCAACGAAAGAAACAACGCTTCACCATTTTCGCGACCCCCTTCTGGATGTTGTGGCATCGGATGAAGACATAGACCTACTGGGCGTGATTATAGTGGGGACCCCGGATGATAATGAAGAAAAGATGCTCGTCGGAACGCGCGCCGCGGTTATGGCTGAGTGTATGCGTGCCGACGGGGCAATTCTGTCATCTGATGGATGGGGAAACAGCGATGTAGATTTTGCAAACACGTGTGAACAGCTCGGAATCCGTGGTATTCCGGTTACGGGTTTGAAATTCAGCGGTGTAAACGGCGGCTTTGTTGTACAGAATAATTATCTTTCTGGAATAAAGGATACGAATAAAAGCGAAGAGGGTATCGAGACATGTGTGGTTGGAGAAAATAATATCACAGAGCTGGATGCAAGAAAAGTGACGGCTATGCTGAAGCTAAAGATGAGACAGCATGAAAGAAAGGATGTATAGGAAAAGACTGGCTATTTAAAAAGCGAAAAGCACGACCGTGGTCGTGCTTTTCGCTTTTGGTATGTCATTGAGAGGTTTTTCCTCGTTGCCTTGCAGTTTGTATCATATACAAATCTGGGGAATGTCCTACAATGAGGATGTATATATTAATTGGAGTTTACCAGCGCAGGACAGTTCTTGGGGGAAACTGTCGGCGATGGCATAACTGCAACAGCAACCATAAGTATGGTCTGGTTATCTGCATAGCAGAATGATAACTTGAATCCGGACAGCTCAGGAAGTATAAAATCATATGCTGAGGCTTTTTTATAAAAAGGCGCTTTCCGAATCTGGGGAAACCGCCTTTAGTCGCTGTCCTGTAAGTTGCTTACACTATATCACTTTACCACGGTGATGTCAAGCGCATAAAAATAATTTTTTGGACTTTTATGTCAGTTAAGCATAAAAACATTGCAATTTCTATAGAAACAGCGTTATACTTTTCTGGCAGGATAATGGAAAAGAAGAGTATTTTAAAGAGTTTCTTCTATATAAATATGTTTTGAAAATATGAATAATGAGTGGGATTTTCTAAAATATAGATTGTACGAAAAAAAATACAAAAAATATTAAAAACCACTTGAAATATATGGATGAATCCGTTATACTGAAAAAGCTGTGGCATGATAGCGATGAAGTGTGAGGTTGCTGCCGATTGCAAAGAGCAAGATGGCAGGTTTTCCACGGAGCGAATGTCAAGTTAGGAAACTGACGACAAGTCACTGTACGAATCACAACTGATTACTGATTATCAAAGATAAGAGGTATGAAACAACGTGTGAGTTTCTCGCGACACACACGGGAGAGTGTACAGTCACCGCTTGTCGTACTAAAGCAAAAGTACGAAAAGGAGGCGACTTTTTTTATGGCAAGTCAAGTAATGAGAATCACATTGAAGGCATATGATCACCAGCTGGTTGATGCATCTGCAAAGAAAATCATCGAAACTGTAAAAAAGAACGGATCACAAGTGAGTGGACCAGTGCCACTTCCGACTAAGAAGGAAGTAGTTACAATCTTAAGAGCTGTACACAAGTACAAAGACTCCAGAGAGCAGTTCGAACAGAGGACTCATAAGAGACTCATCGATATCATTACACCAACACAGAAGACTGTGGACGCATTATCCAGACTGGAAATGCCGGCCGGTGTTTACATTGATATCAAAATGAAAAGCAAATAAACAGTATTCCTAAAATTTAGGATGAGCGCATAACGCGTTCCGCTGTAAATCACAGGAGGTAATTATAATGAAGAAAGCTATCTTAGCTACTAAAGTCGGAATGACTCAAATCTTCAACGAAGATGGAGTATTGACTCCGGTAACTGTACTTCAGGCTGGACCATGTGTAGTAACACAGATCAAGACAGAAGAAAATGACGGTTACAATGCTGTTCAGGTTGGTTTTGCTGACAAGAAAGAAAAGATTGTCACAAAAGACAAGAGCGGCAAAAAAGAGATCGCACACAGAAATGGTGTGACGAGAGCTGAAAAAGGACACTTTGACAAAGCAGGTGTTTCAGGCAAAAGATATGTAAAAGAATTTAGATTTGACAATGCACAGGAGTATACACTGGCTCAGGAAATCAAAGCTGATATCTTTGAAGCAGGAGATAAGATCGACGCTACTGCAGTATCAAAGGGTAAAGGTTTCCAGGGTGCAATCAAGCGTCACAACCAGAGCAGAGGACCTATGACTCACGGTTCTAAGTTCCACCGTCACGCTGGTTCTAACGGTTCTGCTTCAGATCCGAGTAAAGTATTCAAGGGCAAGAAGATGCCTGGTCAGATGGGTAACAAGAAAATAACAGTTCAGAATCTTGAAATTGTAAGAGTTGATGCTGAAAACAATCTGCTTTTAGTAAAAGGCTCTGTACCGGGACCGAAGAAGAGTCTCGTGACAATCAAAGAAACTGTAAAGGCTGCTAACTAGTCTGACTGACGAAGAAAGGAGGAACACACAGATGGCAAACGTATCTGTTTATAATATCGAAGGTAAAGAAGTTGGTACAATCGATTTGAACGATGCCGTATTTGGTGTTGATGTGAATGAACACTTAGTACACATGGCAGTTGTAAGCCAGCTCGCAAATAATCGCCAGGGAACACAGAAAGCAAAAACACGTTCTGAAGTTTCCGGAGGTGGAAGAAAACCATGGAGACAAAAAGGAACAGGTCATGCAAGACAGGGTTCTACAAGATCTCCTCAGTGGACAGGCGGTGGAGTTGTATTTGCTCCGGTACCGAGAGACTACTCTTTCAAAATGAACAAAAAAGAGAAGAGAGCAGCTCTGAAATCTGCTCTGACTTCCAGAGTAGAAGAACAGAAGTTCATCGTAATCGACGAATTAAAGTTCGATGAAATCAAGACAAAGAAATTCCAGGAAGTATTAAACAACCTGAATGTAAACAAAGCACTGGTTGTTCTGGAAGATGACAACAAAAACGTGGAAATTTCTGCAAGAAATATCGCAAACGTAAAGACAGCTCATACAAATACAATCAACGTATTTGATATCTTAAAATACAACACAGTAATCACTACAAAAGCTGGTGTTGCAAGTATTGAGGAGGTGTACGCATAATGGCTAACGTTCAATATTATGATGTAATCCTTAAACCAGTAGTAACTGAGAAAACAATGGAGCTGATGGCAGATAAGAAATATACTTTCTTAGTCCACACAGAAGCAACTAAGTC
The DNA here is from genome assembly GCF_003479085.1 of Clostridium sp. AF19-22AC. NCBI lineage: Bacteria > Bacillati > Bacillota > Clostridia > Eubacteriales > Clostridiaceae > Clostridium > Clostridium sp. AF19-22AC. The sequence continues at coordinate 172,241 of NZ_QUGN01000007.1, forward strand.
TCAGGTTAAAGAAGCTGTTGAAAAAATGTTCGCAGGAACAAAAGTAAAAAGCGTAAATACTATGAATCTTGATGGTAAGACAAAGAGACGTGGTATGACTTACGGAAAGACAGCTAAGACAAAGAAAGCCATCGTTCAGTTAACAGATGACAGTGCAGATATCGAGATTTTCGAAGGTCTGTAAGATGGCACTATAGCCGCGAAGCGCGGGGAAACCCGTAAAGCGGCCCATATACGCATAAAAGCGTGACAACAAATAAATCGGTAAACGAAAGGAGAGAAAGTAATGGGAATCAAAACATATAACCCATATACACCTTCCAGAAGACAGATGACTGGTTCTGATTTCTCTGAAATCACAAAGACTACTCCTGAGAAATCCTTACTGGATTCCAAGAGCAGAAAAGCTGGTCGTAATAATCAGGGTAAAATTACAGTTAGACACCGCGGGGGCGGAGCTAAGAAAAAATATAGAATCGTCGATTTCAAGAGAAAGAAAGACGGTATTCCGGCAACAGTAATCGGTATCGAATACGATCCGAACAGATCCGCTAACATCGCACTGATCAGCTATGCTGACGGCGAGAAGGCTTACATCCTTGCTCCGGAAGGATTAAAGGACGGAATGAAAATCATGAACGGACCAGAAGCAGAAGTAAGAGTAGGAAACTGCCTGCCTCTTTCTGAGATTCCGGTCGGAACACAGATCCATAACATCGAATTATATCCTGGAAAAGGCGGACAGCTTGTTCGTTCAGCAGGTAACAGCGCACAGCTGATGGCTAAAGAAGGAAAGTATGCAACACTCAGACTTCCATCTGGTGAGATGAGAATGGTTCCAATCATTTGCAGAGCATCTGTTGGTGTCGTAGGAAACGGAGAGCACAACCTGATCAACGTTGGTAAAGCAGGACGTAAGCGTCACATGGGTATCAGACCTACAGTACGTGGTTCCGTTATGAACCCGAACGACCATCCACATGGTGGTGGTGAAGGTAAGACAGGTATCGGACGTCCAGGTCCATGTACACCTTGGGGTAAACCGGCACTCGGTCTTAAGACACGTAAGAAAAACAAAGCTTCTAACAAGTTAATCGTAAGAAGAAGAGATGGAAAAGCAATTAAATAATTCAGTTTACAAGGAGGTTAGAACCTATGGCTCGCTCACTTAAAAAAGGACCATTTGCAGACGAAAGCTTACTGAAAAAAGTAGACGCTATGAACGCTGCAGGTGATAAATCAGTTATTAAGACATGGTCACGTCGTTCTACAATCTTCCCGTCATTCATTGGACACACATTTGCTGTCCATGACGGAAGAAAACATGTGCCTGTATATGTTACAGAAGATATGGTTGGACATAAACTCGGAGAGTTCGTAGCAACCAGAACATACAGAGGACACGGAAAAGACGACAAGAAGTCAAAAGTTAGATAATAGCAAGATATTCGAAAGGAGGGCTTATCAATGGCAAAAGGACATAGATCCCAAATCAAGAGAGAAAGAAATGAACAGAAAGATACAAGACCGTCAGCTAAGATTTCTTACGCAAGAGTATCAGTTCAGAAGGCTTGCTTCGTATTGGATGCCATCAGAGGTAAGGACGTACAGACAGCACTTGGTATTTTAGCTTACAATCCAAGATATGCTTCTAGTATTATAGAGAAATTATTAAAATCAGCGATCGCAAATGCTGAGAATAACAACGGTATGAATGTTGAGAACCTTTATATTGAAGAATGCTACGCAAACAAGGGACCAACAATGAAGAGAATCAGACCAAGAGCACAGGGCAGAGCTTATAGAATCGAGAAGAGAATGAGCCACATCACAATCGTGCTTAATGAAAGATAATAAGGAGGGCAATAATGGGACAGAAAGTTAATCCTCATGGCTTAAGAGTCGGCGTTATCAAAGACTGGGATTCCAAATGGTATGCAGAAAAAGATTTCGCAGACAACCTGGTAGAAGACCATGAAATCAGAAAATTCCTTAAAAAGAAATTATACAGCGCAGGTGTTTCAAGAATCGAAATCGAAAGAGCATCTGACCGCGTTAAGATCATCATCTATACAGCTAAGCCTGGTGTAGTAATCGGAAAAGGCGGTTCTGAGATCGAAAAAGTGAAAGCTGAATTAAAGCAGTTCACAGACAAGAAGCTGATTGTTGATATTAAAGAAATCAAGAGACCTGACAAAGATGCTCAGTTAGTAGCTGAGAACATTGCTCAGCAGCTTGAAAACCGTATTTCATTCAGACGTGCTATGAAATCCTGCATGTCAAGAACAATGAAATCAGGTGCACTCGGAGTTAAGACATCTGTATCAGGACGTCTTGGTGGTGCTGATATGGCTCGTACAGAATTCTACAGCGAGGGTACTATCCCGCTTCAGACACTGAGAGCTGACATTGATTATGGATTCGCAGAAGCTGACACAACTTACGGAAAAGTCGGTGTAAAGGTTTGGATTTACAAAGGTGAAGTTCTTCCGACTAAAGCAGATAAGGAAGGGAGCGATAAATAATGTTAATGCCAAAAAGAGTTAAACGTCGTAAACAATTCCGTGGTAATATGAAAGGAAAAGCCTTAAGAGGAAATACCATTTCATACGGAGAGTACGGTATTATTGCAACAGAACCATGCTGGATTCGTTCTAACCAGATCGAGGCAGCCCGTGTTGCTATGACACGTTATATCAAGCGTGGTGGTAAAGTTTGGATCAAAATTTTCCCAGACAAACCGGTAACAGCTAAACCAGCAGAAACTCGTATGGGTAGTGGAAAAGGAACATTGGAGTACTGGGTTGCAGTCGTTAAGCCAGGCCGTGTAATGTTTGAAATTGCAGGAGTACCTGAGGAAACAGCTAGAGAGGCACTTCGTCTTGCAATGCATAAGTTACCTTGCAAATGCAAAATCGTTTCTCGCGCAGACTTAGAAGGCGGTGATAACAGTGAAAATTAATACATTTGTACAAGAATTAAGAGGAAAATCTGTAGAAGAATTAAATGAAGAATTAGTAGCTGCTAAGAAGGAACTTTTTAACTTAAGGTTCCAGAATGCAACTAATCAGTTAGATAATACAAGCAGAATCAAAGAAGTAAGAAAGAATATCGCTCGTATCCAGACAGCGATAACAGAAGCAAGCCGATAGTGTTTAGTGAGGTTTCTCACGAACTTAGCACGTAGGCTGTTCTTGGCTGATAGTGATTAGTGAGGTTATTTACGAACTTAGCACGCAGGCCGTTCTTTGAGATTAGCGAAGTCTTTTCGAGCTTAGCGAAAAGAACTTCATTATGTATATATAAACATCCTGAAAGGAGTAAAACTGTGGAAGAAAGAAATCTTAGAAAAACCCGTACAGGCAAGGTTGTCAGTGACAAAATGGACAAAACAATCGTTGTCGCAGTTGAAGACCACGTTAAGCATCCACTTTATAAGAAGATCGTAAAAAGAACTTATAAACTGAAAGCTCATGATGAGAAAAATGAGTGTAACGTTGGAGATACAGTAAAAGTTATGGAAACAAGACCATTATCTAAGGATAAGAGATGGAGACTTGTAGAAGTTATGGAAAAAGCAAAATAATATGCCCGCATTATGTTGGACACTTTGTCCATAAAGCAGGTTTATGTTGGACATAAGTTCAATAAGCGTATAATTTGAAGGAGGTTTACCTGCATGATACAACAAGAAAGTAGACTTAAAGTAGCAGACAACACAGGTGCTAAAGAGTTACTGTGTATCCGTGTACTTGGCGGTTCTACAAGAAGATATGCCAATATCGGAGATGTGATCGTTGCGACTGTTAAAGATGCAACACCAGGCGGCGTTGTAAAAAAAGGTGACGTTGTGAAAGCTGTAGTTGTCCGTACTGTTAAAGGCGCACGTCGTAAAGACGGTTCCTATATCAGATTCGACGAAAATGCTGCTGTTATTATAAAAGACGATATGAACCCACGTGGAACACGTATTTTTGGACCAGTAGCCAGAGAGCTCAGAGACAAGAAGTTTATGAAGATTGTTTCTTTAGCTCCGGAAGTACTGTAGGGAGGTGCCGAGAATGTCAACTATGAAGATCAAAAAAGGTGACACTGTTAAAGTGATCGCTGGTAAAGATAAAGACAAAGAAGGCAAAGTAATTGCTGTTAATAAAAAAGACGGAAAAGTCCTGGTTGAAGGCGTTAACATGCTGACAAAGCATACAAAACCAAGCGCTGCTAACCAGAATGGCGGTATCATCCATCAGGAAGGACCAATCGATATTTCCAATGTAATGTATGTACACAAAGGAACAGCTACAAGAATTGGTTTCAAGATGGATGGAGATAAGAAAGTACGTTTTGCTAAATCAACAGGCGACGTAATTGATTAATTCAAGGAAGGAGGTCCTTTAACTTTGAGTAGACTGAAAGAAACATACCAGAATGAGATCGTTGACGCAATGATCAAAAAATTTGGATATAAAAATATTATGGAAGTGCCGAAACTTGATAAAGTTGTTATCAACATGGGTGTAGGCGAAGCGAAAGACAATGCGAAAGTATTAGAGTCAGCAGTCGCTGATCTTGAGAAGATTTCAGGACAGAAAGCAGTTCTTACAAAGGCTAAGAACTCTGTCGCAAACTTCAAAATCAGAGAAGGCATGGCTATCGGATGTAAAGTTACTTTAAGAGGAGAAAGAATGTATGAATTCGTTGATCGCCTGATCAACCTTGCATTGCCTCGTGTACGTGACTTCAGAGGTGTTAACCCGAACGCATTCGACGGAAGAGGTAACTACGCTCTTGGTATCAAGGAGCAGCTGATTTTCCCTGAAATCGAGTACGATAAAGTAGATAAAGTCAGAGGTATGGATGTAATTTTTGTTACAACAGCTAAGACTGACGAAGAAGCTCGTGAATTATTGACTCAGTTCAATATGCCATTCACTAAGTAAAGGAGGGAAATTCATGGCTAAGACATCAATGAAAATCAAACAGCAGCGTGATGCAAAATATTCTACAAGAGAATATAACCGCTGCAGAATCTGCGGACGTCCACATGGATATTTAAGAAAATATGGAATCTGCCGTATTTGCTTCCGTGAACTGGCATACAAAGGACAAATCCCAGGTGTAAGAAAAGCAAGCTGGTAGGCATAATTTTCTTAGCGCGCGCAAAGCGCACACTTAGAAAATTAGCCGTTCTTCGGGCTTTATGCACGAAGAACATCCTTACAAAAAGGAAGCTGTCAACTTTAAAAGAAATAGGAGGTCAATAATCAATGACTATGAGTGATCCAATCGCAGATATGCTTACAAGAATCCGTAATGCAAATACTGCTAAACATGATACAGTTGATGTTCCTGCATCAAAGATGAAGATGGCGATTGCTGAGATTCTTTTCAATGAAGGTTATATTGCAAAATATGACATCGTTGAAGACGGAAACTTCAAGACAATCCACATCACTTTGAAATACGGTGCAGATAAGAACGAAAAAGTTATTTCCGGTCTGAAGAGAATCTCAAAGCCAGGACTTCGTGTATACGCTAACAGCGAAGACATCCCGAGAGTACTGGGCGGACTTGGAACAGCAATCATTTCTACAAACAAAGGTGTAATCACAGACAAAGATGCCAGAAAGCTCAACGTAGGCGGAGAGGTTCTTTGCTTCGTTTGGTAAACCGAAAGCAACTTAGTGAATCCAAGCGCTTGCGCGCCGGATGAACTTAGTGCGAGGTTGTTCTTTTACTTTAGCGAGGTTTTTTCGAGCTTAAGAAAAAGAACTTCCATACAACGAAACTGAAAACAGAGAAGCCTTCGCAGCTTCTCCGAGAATTTAAGTTATAGGAGGTACGGTATGTCACGTATAGGAAGACTGCCAATTGCAATCCCGGCAGGTGTTACTGTTGATATTGCAGAGAATAATGTAGTGACTGTAAAAGGTCCTAAAGGAACTCTTTCAAAAGAGCTTCCGACAGAGATGGAAATCAAAAAAGAAGGCGAAGAAATTATCGTCACAAGACCGAATGACCTGAAGAGAATGAAATCTTTACACGGTCTGACAAGAACACTGATCAACAACATGGTTGTTGGTGTAACAGACGGATACCAGAAGGTTCTGGAAGTTAACGGTGTTGGTTACAGAGCAGCAAAAGCAGGAAACAAATTGACATTAAGCTTAGGATACTCTCATCCAGTTGAGATGACTGATCCGGAAGGTGTTGAGACCGTTCTGGAAGGTCAGAATAAAATTACTGTCAAAGGTATCGATAAAGAAAAAGTAGGCCAATACGCAGCTGAAATCAGAGACAAGAGAAGACCGGAGCCATACAAAGGCAAGGGTATTAAGTATGCTGATGAAGTAATCAGACGTAAAGTTGGTAAGACTGGTAAGAAATAATTAAGGAGAGTGTGAAAATGGTTAGTAAGAAATCTAGAAGCGAAGTTCGTAGAAAAAAACACATGAAATTACGTAACCGTTTCAGCGGTACTGCTGAAAGACCACGTTTAGCTGTGTTTAGAAGTAATAATCATATGTATGCTCAGATTATTGACGATACAGTTGGAACTACACTTGTTTCAGCTTCCACTCTTCAGAAAGACGTGAAAGCAGAATTAGAGAAAACCAACAACGTTGATGCAGCAGCATATTTAGGAAAAGTTATTGCCAAAAAGGCAGAAGAAAAAGGTATCACAGATGTTGTCTTTGACAGAGGCGGCTTTATATACCAGGGTAAAATCAAAGCATTAGCAGACGCAGCCAGAGAAGCTGGGCTGAATTTCTAAGAAGGGAGAACACATATGAAACAAGAACGTATTGATGCTAGCCAGATGGAATTAACAGAAAAAGTGGTATCAATTAAGCGTGTTACCAAAGTTGTTAAAGGTGGTCGTAACTTCAGATTCACAGCTTTAGTAGTTGTTGGCGATGGTAAAGGCCATGTTGGTGCAGGTTTAGGAAAAGCTACTGAAATTCCGGAAGCTATCCGCAAAGGAAAAGAGGATGCAGCTAAGAAGCTGATCACTGTTGCAATGGATGACAACGAAAGTGTAACACATGATGTTATCGGAAAATTCGGAAGTGCTTCTGTATTACTGAAGAAAGCTCCGGATGGTACAGGAGTTATTGCCGGAGGACCGGCACGTGCGGTAATCGAGATGGCAGGAATCAAGAACATCCGTACAAAATCTTTAGGTTCTAACAATAAGCAGAACGTAGTTCTTGCTACAATCGAGGGACTCAGAGAGATTAAGACTCCGGAAGAAGTTGCAAAACTTCGCGGTAAATCAGTAGACGAGATCGTAGGCTAAGAAGCTGGAGCTGTGCTCTAGCGCATATGAAGCATTCCGTAGGAGGTAAAATAGGATGGCAAATTTAAAAGTTACACTGGTTAAGTCTACAATCGGTGCTGTGCCTAAACATAAAAAGACTGTTGAAGCTCTGGGACTTAGAAAGCTCAACAAGACAGTTGTATTACCTGATAATGCAGCTACCAGAGGTATGGTACAGCAGGTTAGACACTTAGTGAAAGTTGAAGAAGCATAAATTATAAAAGATAAGGAGGTAATATCATGGACTTATCAAACTTGAGACCAGCAGACGGCTCTAAGCAGAGTGATAATTTCAGAAGGGGCCGTGGACACGGTTCTGGAAATGGTAAGACAGCCGGTAAAGGCCATAAAGGTCAGAAAGCCCGTTCAGGAGCAACAAGACCAGGCTTTGAAGGTGGTCAGATGCCTTTATACAGAAGAATACCAAAGAGAGGTTTCACATGCAGAAACTCTAAAACAATTGTTGGTATTAACTTAAATGCTTTAGAAGCATTTGAAGATGGCGCTACAGTTTCAGTTGAAACATTAATTGAGAGCGGTATCGTAAAGAATCCAAAAGACGGTGTTAAAATTCTTGGAAATGGAGAGTTAACTAAGAAGCTCACTGTTCAGGCAAATGCATTTAGTGCAAAAGCAGCTGAAAAGATAGAGGCCCTTGGTGGAAAAGCAGAGGTGATCTAATGCTAGATACTGTACGAAGAGCATTTCATATCGAAGATATCAGAAAAAGACTTTTCTATACTTTCGTAATGCTGGTCGTTGTAAGACTTGGTTCCCAGCTGCCAACGCCGGGAGTGGATCCGACCTATATTCAGAATTTTTTCGCGAATCAGACCGGTGATGCATTCAATTTTTTTGATGCATTCACCGGCGGTTCCTTTACTCAGATGTCAGTGTTTGCATTAAGCATTACACCGTACATTACATCTTCCATTATCATGCAGCTTCTTACCATCGCGATTCCAAAACTGGAAGAGATGCAGAAAGAAGGCGAAGACGGAAGAAAGAAGATCGCAGCGATTACCCGTTATGTCACGGTTGCACTTGCACTGATTGAATCAATTGCTATGGCAGTTGGATTCGGACGTCAGGGACTTCTTGTAGAATATAACTTTGTAAATGCTGCTATTGTAGTATGTACACTTACAGCAGGTTCCGCATTCCTGATGTGGATTGGTGAGCGTATTACAGAAAAAGGAGTGGGCAACGGTATTTCCATCGTCCTGCTTATTAACATTATTTCCCGAATACCCGATGACTTTGCCCAGCTCTTTACACAGTTTGTAAAAGGCAAGACGATCGCAAAGGGAGGACTTGCAGCAATCATTATCATTGCAGTCTTACTGGTTGTAGTTGTCTTCGTTATCATCCTCCAGGGTGGTGAGAGAAGAATTGCAGTACAGTATTCCCAGAAGGTACAGGGAAGAAAAACATACGGCGGACAATCTACACATATTCCGCTGAAAGTGAATACAGCTGGTGTTATCCCGGTTATCTTTGCATCATCACTGATGCAGTTCCCGACCGTTATCGCTTCCTTCTTAGGAAAAGGGAACGGCACAGGAATTGGAAGCCAGATCCTGAAGGGTATGAATTCCAATAACTGGTGTAACCCTGAAAATTTAATATATTCATTAGGACTGATTGTGTATATCGCACTTACTATTTTCTTTGCATATTTCTACACATCAATTACCTTTAATCCGCTGGAAATTGCAAACAACATGAAGAAGAGCGGTGGATTTATTCCAGGTATCCGCCCGGGTAAGCCGACTGTTGAGTACTTACAGAGGATACTGAACTACGTTATCTTCATCGGTGCATGTGGACTTGTTATTGTTCAGGTAATCCCATATTTCTTCAACGGTGTATTCAAAGCAAATGTTTCCTTCGGCGGAACATCTTTGATCATTATCGTTGGTGTAGTATTGGAGACAATCAAACAGATTGAGGCACAGATGCTTGTACGTAATTATACAGGTTTTTTGAATAGTAAAGGAAATTCCATGAAGAACAGTTTCCTTGGATATTAATTTAAACTATTTAGCTCGCCTGAGTTTTGTCCCAATAAGGATAAAACCGGCGGGTTAAAGTGCTATATGGAGGATACATTTATGAAGATTATTATGTTAGGGGCTCCTGGGGCAGGCAAAGGAACACAGGCAAAAAAAATTGCAGCAAAGTATGATATCCCTCACATTTCCACAGGTGATATTTTCAGAGCTAATATTAAGAATGGGACAGAGCTTGGACAGAAGGCTAAGACCTTTATGGACCAGGGCCTCCTTGTTCCGGACGAACTGGTGGTAGACCTTGTAGTAGACAGAGTCAATCAGGACGACTGCACAAAGGGATATGTACTTGATGGGTTCCCGAGAACAATTCCGCAGGCGGAAGCTCTGGATAAGGCACTTTCAGGTTTAGGACAGAAGATGGATTATGCCATCAATGTTGAAGTGCCTGATGAAAACATTATCCGCCGTATGTCAGGAAGAAGAGCATGTGTGGACTGCGGAGCTACTTACCATCTGGAATATGCTCCGACAAAAGAAGAAGGAATCTGTGATGTCTGCAAGGGGAAACTCATCTTAAGAGATGATGATAAACCGGAGACAGTTAAGAAGCGCCTTGGTGTTTACCACGAGCAGACCCAGCCTTTGATTGAATATTATACAAACGCTGGTATCCTGAGAGAGGTAGACGGAACGATTGATATTGACGATGTCTTTGCAGAGATCGTGAAGATACTTGGAGAATAATATGGTATTTTCACCGGGAATGCTTGTCAGATCTAAAAAAGGACGGGACAAAGGCTGTATATATGTCATAATTGATGTCAATGCTGAATATATATATCTGGCAGACGGTTTGGATAGAACTGTCTGCCATGCAAAACGAAAGAATAAAAAGCATCTGCAGGTAATAAAGAAGACAGTTTGTCCTTCTTATGCAGATGATGAAGCGATTAAGGAAAAGATTAGTAGTTATTCTCGTTTGGACACGAATGAGAATAGTAAAGTGCCAAACGTGCAGGAGGATTAGAAAGTATGTCAAAAGCTGACGTGATCGAAATTGAAGGAGTCGTAGTAGAGAAGCTGCCTAACGCAATGTTTAAGGTGGAGCTGGAGAATAAGCATATTGTGCTTGCACATATCAGCGGAAAACTGCGTATGAACTTCATTAAGATTTTACCAGGTGACAAAGTGACGTTGGAAATGTCTCCATATGACCTGAGCAAGGGAAGAATTGTCTGGAGAGATAAGTAAAAAAAGTATTGACTTTACCGCAAGAACAGTGTTACAATATGAAATGGCTGTTTTTGGATAGGTGTGCCCAAAACCGGCTCGTAACATATGGTAAAGCAAAGGATGGAAGGAGGATTTGACATGAAGGTTAGATCATCAGTAAAACCAATCTGCGAAAAATGCAAAATCATTAAAAGAAAAGGAAGCGTCAGAGTAATCTGCGAGAATCCGAAACACAAACAGAGACAAGGCTAGAGCACTTAGCGAAAGCAAGCTGTAAGCGAAGCTTGAGGTTAGTGCAAAGCCTGTTTGAAGGAACTTAACGAGGTATTTTCGAGTTTAGTGAATCGAACTTCCTTATAAAAGGACCGGAGAAGCAAGGCAATGTTTGTGTAATTAATTAGGCGGCTGACAGCGCGACACGCCAGGAGGTGTGTGGGGCTGTTTAATATACAGTAGGGATACACCGTACTGCTTGGAATGCAGAAAATGCAGTGGTGGTGTCTTTTGTATATTGCTTATAATACCCGGGTGTCATTTGCGGGAAATAAACCGTGCCGGGAAAGGGCGTGCATGAATGTGTGTGCCTGGATGCTTTTGGAGAACAGAAACACCTTTCTGGAAACCAGGGGACATCCCAGTTAGGGACAATATGAAAACAGATTTGAAATGGAGGAAAGACACATGGCTCGTATTGCAGGTGTAGACTTACCAAGAGACAAACGTGTAGAAATCGGCTTAACTTATATCTATGGAATCGGTAGAACAAGCGCAAGCCGTATTCTGGCAGAGGCAGGAATCAATCCTGATACCCGTGTCAGAGATTTAACTAGTGAAGAAGTAAAGAAGATCAGTGAAGTAATCGATGAGACTCAGACAGTAGAAGGTGATCTCAGAAGAGAAATCCAGCTGAACATCAAGAGACTGAAGGAAATCGGATGCTACCGCGGAATCCGTCATAGAAAAGGACTTCCGGTACGTGGTCAGAAGACTAAGACTAATGCAAGAACATGCAAGGGTCCTAAGAGAACTGTAGCGAATAAGAAAAAATAATGTGCCTGAATTAAGCTGCATCTGCTATGCGGCTTAGAGCACATGACAGAAAATCGAAAATAACAAGTATTCAAGAAAGTAGGTTAGTTTAAATGGCTAAGAAAGTTACCAAAAAAGTGACAAAGAAACGTGTCAAGAAAAACGTTGAACGAGGACAAGCACACATCCAGTCATCTTTTAATAATACAATCGTTACATTAACAGATGCACAGGGAAATGCTCTTTCATGGGCAAGTGCAGGCGGTCTGGGATTTAGAGGTTCAAGGAAATCTACTCCATATGCAGCACAGATGGCAGCTGAGACAGCAGCAAAAGCAGCATTAGTACATGGTCTGAAAACGGTAGACGTTTTTGTAAAGGGTCCAGGATCAGGAAGAGAAGCAGCAATCCGTGCGCTTCAGGCATGCGGTATTGATGTAACAAGCATCAAGGACGTAACTCCGGTACCACATAACGGATGCCGCCCACCGAAACGCAGAAGAGTATAGTGATCGAGAGATATCAGAGTCGATAACAGATATTCAGGAGAAACTTTTGTGCGGATGCAAAGCCCCTGTGAGGGATATGATTTTCCGCTGATATTTTAGGAGGAAGCGAAATGGCAGTAAATAGAGTTCCAGTTCTTAAAAGATGCCGTTCATTAGGTATGGACCCAATCTATTTAGGAATCAACAAAAAATCTAACAGACAGTTAAAAAGATCAAACAGAAAAATGAGCGAGTATGGTCTTCAGTTACGTGAAAAACAGAAAGCTAAATTTATCTATGGTGTATTAGAGAAACCTTTCAGAAACTACTATGCTAAAGCAAAACAGTTAGAAGGTATGACAGGTGAAAACCTGATGATCATTCTTGAGACCAGACTGGACAACGTAATGTTCCGTATGGGATTCGCAAGAACAAGAAAAGAAGCAAGACAGATTGTTGACCACAAGCACGTACTTGTTAACGGCAAGCAGGTAAACATCCCATCTTACCTTGTAAAAGCCGGAGATACTATTGAAATCAAAGAAAAGCACAAAGGAAGCCAGAGATATAAAGATATCTTAGAGGCAACAGGCGGAAACATGGTTCCTGAATGGTTAGATGTAGATGCAGAAAACCTGAAGGGTACAGTAAAAGAGCTTCCAAGAAGAGAAGCAATTGATGTTCCTGTTGATGAGATGTTAATCGTCGAGTTATATTCTAAATAATCTTTAGGTATAGCTTGTGACGGAGACATCGTACCCCCTCAACATATTTTAACCCATAAGGAGGGTCTGTGTAGTGTTTGATTTTAATAAACCTAATATTGAAATTACAGAAATTTCAGAAGATAAAAAATATGGAAGATTTGTTGTGGAACCTCTTGAGAGAGGATATGGAACGACCCTCGGCAACTCCCTGAGAAGAATCATGCTTTCTTCTCTTCCGGGAGCAGCTATCAGTTCTGTAAAGATCGACGGAGTTCTGCACGAATTCAGCTCCATACCGGGTGTAAAAGAAGATGTGACCGAGATTATCATGAACCTGAAATCACTGGCAATCAAGAACACATCAGAATCAGACGAAGTAAAGACTGCATATATCGAATTTGAAGGTGAAGGCGTTGTAACAGGTGCTGACATCCAGGCGGATTCCGATATCGAGATTATGAATCCTGAACAGGTTATCGCTACATTAAGCGGTGGCAAGGACAGCAAGCTGTACATGGAACTTACCATTACAAAAGGCAGAGGATACGTAAGCGCAGACAAAAACAAGAGCGAAGACTTACCGATTGGTGTTATTCCGATTGATTCCATCTATACACCGGTAGAGCGTGTGAATCTGACAGTTCAGAACACACGTGTCGGCCAGATTACTGACTATGACAAACTTACATTAGATGTATGGACAAAGGGAACATTGCTTCCTGACGAGGCTGTCAGCCTTGCGGCTAAAGTCTTAAGCGAGCATCTGAAGTTGTTCATTGACTTGTCAGAGGTGGCTCAGGCTGCTGAAGTCATGATTGAAAAAGAAGATGACGAGAAGGAAAAAGTACTGGAAATGAGCATTGATGAATTAGAGCTTTCAGTACGTTCATACAACTGTCTGAAGAGAGCCGGCATTAATACCGTAGAGGAGCTTACCAACAAGACACCTGAGGATATGATGAAGGTGCGTAACCTTGGACGTAAGTCACTGGAAGAAGTGCTGGCTAAGCTGAAGGAATTAGACCTTGAGCTGAACCAGGGTGATGAGTAATATTATTTGAATTATCCTGTCAGTAAGACCGAAGGGCATGGCGGGAGCATTTGATTAATAAGACCGAAGACGCATAACCAAATGTTTAAAAATGGAGGATAAGAACAATGGCAAAGTATAGAAAACTCGGCAGAACATCAAGCCAGAGAAAAGCCTTAATTAGAAATCAGGTAACAGCATTACTGAACAACGGTAAGATTGTTACAACAGAAGCGAAAGCAAAAGAGATCCGCAAAGTGGCAGAAGGATTAATTGCTATGGCTGTAAAAGAAAAAGACAACTTCGAAGAAGTTACAGTAAAAGCTAAAGTTGCCCGCAAGGACAAAGACGGCAAGAGAGTGAAAGAAGTCGTTGATGGAAAGAAAGTTACTGTATATGACGAAGTAGACAAGAAGATCAAAAAGGACATGGCAAGCAGACTTCATGCAAGAAGAGAAATGCTGAAAGTTCTTTACCCTGTAAAAGAAGTTCCTACAGCAGCTGCAGGAAGAAAGAAAAATACGAAGGAAGTTGACCTTGTAGAGAAATTATTCTCAGAGATCGCTCCGAAGTATGCAGACCGCAACGGTGGATATACAAGAATCGTAAAGATTGGCCAGCGTAAAGGTGATGCAGCTATGGAAGTTCTGATCGAATTAGTTTAATTCTACCAGCAATTAGAAAATATAGAGAACAGAGATATGAAGAGATTCATATTTCTGTTCTTTTTTTGTCTCTTGAAATATTCTTTTCCTGATGTATAATCTCCTGAATAGCATCGGGCTCCAGTAAATGTTATGCAAGAGGGGCTTAAGGACACAGCAAAAAAGAAGAGTAATACGCAAAGATTTATATAAAATATTTGCATGAATTCGGTTATAATGAAAAAAAGGTGTTTATGAGGAGGGGATAACATGAGAATCAGAAATAAGATACTGCTTACATGGATGGCGACATTGCTATTTATTGGAATTATAATTACAGGCATCTGGTATCACACCAGTTCAAGACTGTCGAATACCTATCTGAAAAACGTGTCTGAAAGTGCGATGAGGGATGCCTACCACGCGTTTGAGTACCTTCTGACAGATACCTCCTACATGACGACATTGGTTGCCACCAATGAATCAAATATTATTCAGCCCGTAGTCAGGCTCAATAGCGAGGAGATCAGCCAGAAAGGGCAGTGGAACCAGAACTATCTGAATAACCGCAGGACAATCATGGATTATATCAAGGGGCTGAACGGGTATAAATACTATATATCGGGAATCGCTGTTGCGGCCAATCAAGAGTGTGTTTTTTCTACAAATTATATTATTCAGGATAAAAAGAAACTTTATGATGATATTACAAAGCTGGACCAGGAGAAACTGAAGTATTCTATGGTAATGATGGAGCCCCTCCACCTTGAAGGGCTGAAGTCTACGGTTTCCAGTGATTACGTGCTGCCGGCGGTCCGGGGAATCGTAGATGACAAAGGGCAGGTCAAGGGGTATGTCATTTTATATTTTGACTATGGGGTTATTGACCAGATGTTTTCTGCCAATCTTCCGAAAGGAAGCTTTTTTCAGGTGGTCAACGAACAGGGAGCTGTTATCTTTTCAAATGATGAAAGCAAGGCGTTTGATGCTGATTCTCTAGAAAATGGCTATGCAAAGAATACCTATCGGGCAGAGAGCGTAGGGTGGACCTTTCATATGGCAATCCCTTCTAAATTTTATACAGCAGACATCCAGCGGACAGCCCTCATGAGTGCTCTCATTACGGCGGCTATTATTTTTCTTGCCCTGCTAGGGTCGGCAGTCTTAATATCCCGGATGACAACGGAAATCAGCGTATTAAGCAGTAAAATGAAACGTGTGTCCACAGGGGATCTGACGGTCAGCTATGAAGTTAAAGAGGAGGACGAGATAGGCCAGATGGGGAGGACGTTTAACCATATGGTGCTGCGCATCCGGGAACTGATGGACCGTGTGACAGAGGAGGAAAGGGAAAAAAGGCGCAATGAGATGGCATTTCTGCAGGCACAGATTAATCCCCACTTTGTTTCAAATGTAATGAATAACGTAGTCTGGATGGCGAAAATTCAGCATGCGGATAATATTATCCCTTTAGTGAACTCTTTGAATGCACTCTTGCAGAATGTTATGCATCAGGACAAGGAACTCATCCATCTTAAGAACGAATTGGAATATGTGGATAATTACCTGACGATTATGGAGTACAGCGGAAGCTATGATTTTCTGCTGAAAAAAGACGTAGATGAAGATACGCAGTCTTTGTTTATTCCAAGGTTTATCCTGCAGCCTATTGTTGAGAATGCTATTTATCATGGAATGCCAGAGGATCTATCCAGACAGGGGAGGATTGTGATTTCAACAAAGATACAGGACGATTTCCTCAAAATTACTGTAGAGGACAATGGAGAAGGAATCTCTATGCAAAAAGCGGAAGATATCCTGAAAAAGGGGAAGCAGAAAAACAGGTCATTTAATGGAATCGGAGTTGTGAATGTCAACCAGAGAATCCGCTTATATTTTGGGCAGCCATATGGACTGGATTATGAGAGTGAAAAGGGGAAGTATACCAGATGTATTTTAACACTTCCGGTGATAAAGGAGGACACCCGATGGCAAAAATAAAAATCGTGCTTGTGGACGATGAACTGACCGCGCGAAACACCATAAAAAGATATCTGGAAGGCAGCAGCACCTATGAAGTAGTAGCCGATTTTGCAAATGGAAAGGCTGTACTGGAATGGTTAAGGAAAAATAAAACTGACATTTTGCTCTGTGACATGCAGATGCCCGAGATAAATGGCGTGGAGCTGATGAGAAGTGTCCATATCATTGACGAATACCTGCCTGTAATTGCAATCAGCGGCTACGATGATTTCAATTATGTCAGGGGGAGCCTGATTAATGGGGCTGCGAACTATCTGCTCAAGCATGAGCTTACAAAGGAACAGCTTCTCAAGGTATTGGATCAGGTGCGGGATAAATACCGCATTGTGCCGGAGGGGAAGGAGATCTACCGGAAAAAGGGATACTGTATCTATGAAGAATCTGAATTTTTGCCGGAAAGAATACAGAAGCTGGTAGAAGAGGGAAAAGTTGATTTTAGCACCCAGAATACTGTGCCGGTAGCCATAAGCCCTGATTTTAAATTGCATAAGGGCGTTAATCCATCCGAATATAAGCAAGATATATGCAAGGCAATTCTTGACATGCTGGGACAGATTCTGGCGGATAAATATCCCTATTTGATTTATGTAACAAAGAAGAACCATATGATACTCCTGCTTTCTTTTAAAGAAGAACGCAGCATGCTTTATATGATTAATTCCCAGAGCAATCTGGTGGACCGCCTGCAGAGGCAGGTCATAAGGATGCTGGATACTACCATTACGGTAATCAGTGGCGAAATCCACGGGAATCTGGAGAGTGCAGTCTCAGAAGCGTTAATGATGGAAAAACTGCTGGAAGACAAACTGTATCTGGGAGGGAACCGTATTCTTTCTTTTGCTGTGGCGAAAGGAATCACGTATTATAACGGGGAGCTGCCGGGAAAATTGTGGGAACAGCTCGTATTTGAATTGTCAAAACATATGGGGAGCTGCCTTGACACTATATACGATATGCTGGAGTTCATGGAGCAGAAACGTTTTACGTGGGAATGCGTTTTCCAAAGCTGTTGGACAATCCTGAATTTACTACAGCAAGAAGAACTTTTGGAAGAAAAAGAGAAACAAGATACGCTCTCAATCATGAAGGAGTATGAGGAATATGAGCAGTTTCGAAGCGAAATACTGGAGCAGTTCCGCAGGAGCATCCAGTCTTTCAGAATGGAAAGGAAACAGCGGTATTCCTCATCAGTAGGACAGATTATCGAATATATAGGGCAGAACATCGCGGGTGATATCTCTTTAGAGAAGTGTGCGGAACTGGTGGACTGCAGTTATACGTATCTGAGCCGCGAGTTCAAAAAAGAGACGGGAATGCGGTTTGTAGAGTTTTTAAATCATCAGAGAGTAAATCAGGCAAAAAGCCTTTTGATTCGTGGGGACATATCTATGAAACAGATTGTGGAAATGTCCGGGTTCCGGAATTACAACTATTTCTTCAAGGTCTTTAAGGAGATAGAGGGCATGACGCCCAGTGAGTTCACAGCAAAAAAACAGAGTAATAGCTAAAATTATGTTGTCTTTTTTGCCTTCGTTTGCCTTTATACTTTTTTCATGGAGGTGAAAGGTAAATGAAGAAACTAGGAAAAAAGAATGAGAAGATAGCGTATCTGTATATCCTGCCTTTGCTGGTGTTGTCCTTTGCGCTGGTGTATTACTGCATTATTGATACGGCTATTGTAAGTTTTACGGACTGGGACGGCATGTCTGACAGCTTTCAGTTCGTGGGATTTAAAAATTACACAAAGATGCTGGCAGACAGTGTTTTCTGGAAATCCGTGGCCAATAATATCATTTTCTTTGTGGGAACGGTGTTCATCCAGGCACTTCTGGGCTTTATTCTGGCAGTTTTCTTGAAAAGAAAGCTATTTGGTTCCAATGTCTTTAAGGCCATCTATTTTCTGCCGATTGCAATGGCTACATCCATCATTACAGCCATATTTAAGATCATCATGGACCCGACCAACGGGACGCTCAACCAGTTCCTGCGGGCAATCCATCTGGGGGGACTGGCACAGAGCTGGCTGGGGGATCCGAAGATCGCCTTGATTTCAGTTATCGTGGTCAACATCTTTCAATGGATGGGATTTTCCATGATTACCTATTATGCCGGGCTGATGGCCCTGCCGGATGATGTCTACGAGGCGGCGAAGATTGACGGGGCAGGCTTTTGGAGGACCACGTTCTCTGTGACATTCCCTATGCTGAAGGGAACGACAAATGTACTCATTATCCTTGGCATTGTGGGATCGCTGAAGACCTTCGACTTGGTCAAGCTGCTGACAGGTGGCGGTCCGGGACGGGCAACGACAGTCATGAACACGTATCTGTATGAGAAGGCTTTCAATGATTTTAATGCGGGAGGCGCGGCATCCATTGGAGTTGCCATCCTGATCATTGCTATGATCATGTCATTCTTACAGATTAAATTGGGAAAGGAGGATTAAGGAGATGAAATTAAAAAAGAAAGTGAAATCAGTTTTGCCGACCTATGCAGTCCTGATATTCTTTGCCCTTATCTGGATTCTGCCGCTGATCATTGCTCTGACAAAATCCTTTACGATCAATGGTTTTGGAAATTATGCTTATGTATTAAACTACGAAAAAATAAATTATTTCCGTGTCATTTCTAACAGTTTATTTATTGGAGTGGTGACAGCGGTTACAGTAACCGTGATTACCGCATTGGCAGCTTTTGCGTTTTCCAAAATGCACTTCAGAGGGCAGAAGATTATATACGGAGCCATGCTGGCATGTCTGGCAGTCCCAGTGGCGGCTGTGACAAGCCCATTGTTTGCAACTATTAAGAATCTAGGAATGCTGGATACACATTTTGGCGTAATCCTCCCGTTGATTGCCTTTAATTCGCCCATGATGCTTCTGATGCTGAAGAACTATTTTGACACGATTCCAGATGAACTTCTGGAGAGCGTACGGATTGATGGGGGATCAAGCTTTTGTATCTGGCGCCAGTTCATGATTCCTCTAAGTGTCCCGATGGTGGCCAATGTACTCATCCTGACCTTTATTTATTCATGGAATGATTATCTGGTCCCCCTTCTGGTTATGAGGAGTGAGGAAAATTATCCGGTTACCCTTGCGGCCCAGTATTTTATGTCCAGCACGTATCAGAGCCCGGTGGATGTGGCGAGGATTTATGCAGTCATGATTATGCTGGCACTGCCATCAATACTGGTTTATCTGGTCAGCCAGAAGTTTCTGGTGGCAGGTATCACATCTGGTTCAGTGAAAGGATAGAGAAATGAGAGAGAATAATATGTTTTGTAATCCCGTGGTCTTTTCAGACGGAAAAAGACACACGAATCCAGACCCCTATATCCTGCGATGGTGTGGGAACTATTACTGTTACGCTACGGATGAGTCTGGCGTGAAGGTCAGCATATCCAAGAACCTGACCGACTGGTGCTATGAGGGATATGCAATAAAGGAAGATACTTACAGAAATTACTGGGCTCCCTCAGTTATCTATATCAATGGCACTTTTTACATGTACTATTCCAATGTGCCTGCTGAATCATCAGACCGCCATGAGGAATGTCTGAAGCTTGCCATTTCGGACCGTCCGGAAGGACCGTTCTTCTGGAAGAAAACGTTTTTTGAAAAATTTTCCATTGACTCCCATCCGGTGATGTGGAATGGAAAACAGTATATGTTCTATTCCGTCAACGATTGGATCGGGACGGATGAGAAGATTGCCGGAACCTGTATTCTGGTGGACGAGATGGTATCACCGGAGCAGTTTGCAAAAACTCCAAGGAAAGTAATTCTGCCTACTCTGAAACAGGAAATCTACGAGGAGAACCGGTTCGGTGACGGCCGCGACTGGTACACCATTGAAGGGGCGGCTCCCATTGTGCGGGGACAGCGGTTCTGGCTGCTTTATTCTGCGAATGCTTATGTAAACGAAGATTATTTTGTTGGTACAACCGTTGCTGACAGCAAAGACAGACTGATGGATATGAACTGGAAGAAATATCCGTCAGATGATATCTGGTATCCTCTCCTGAAGAAGAATGAAATGGTGGAGGGCACCGGGCACAACACAGTAGAGAAAGCACCGAATATGCTGGATGACTGGATTATCTACCACGGAAGAAAGGCAGAGGAGATACTTGATCCGGATATAGAACAGCGCGAGATGTATATAGAACCGCTTTATTTTAGCGGGGATAAAGTGGTCTGTTTCGGTCCTTCTTCTCAGATGCAGGAAAGTCCCGGGAATCCCGAGGTCCAGATAAAGAATGCGTATATTACAGAAAAGCAGATGCTCTGTCCGGGCAGCCCCTTTTACATTGCTGAATTCTGGATATCTGCCCAAAACAGCCATACGGGAATGCGTTATGGCATCCTGACCGACTATAAAAATGAAAATAATTATCTGGAAATCCAGATATGCAGCGGGAAAAATGAAGTAAAGGCCATACAGAATGCGGATGGAATCAAGGGCTGTGTTCTGACCGAAAAATTAGAACAGGATTTTGAACATACTGTGCCCCATCTGATCCGGATCGAAAAGAAGTTTCACAGGTATGAACTCCGGATTGACTATGCGCCTGAGATATCCTTTGAAGTCCATGCTGGTGACATGGATCAAAGAGAAAGTACTGTGGGTATCATTTCTCATTTTTCAAAGGTGAGGATGCATAGTTTTACTTTGACAAGGGGAGTGGTTCTGGAGGGTAAAGGCCTGCAGGATCTGGGGAAAATATACTGTGTGAGCCCGGCAGTGGCTGATAAAGATGGCCTGCGCAGCTTAGAAAATACGTTAAAATTGGAGAAAAAATGTGAAGCTCTGGACTTTACGGAGGAGCTTCAGATTGAAGCGGCTTGTGCCTCTGATAACAGCACAGTTTTCAAATGGAATGACGGACAGAGTATTTCTATCGAGCATGAAGACCGTGCGTATTCTGTATATTACATTCGCCGCGGAGGTAGGGAATGGCTGATTGCAGACGGCAAAAAGCTGGAAATCCGGGAGAGTACCGGCAGAGAGAGGACTGTGCAGATTTGTCTGACAAACAGCAAAATAACAGAATACAGGTTTGCAAAAAATTAAAAGAAAAGGCAAAAAAATAGAGTGAATGCAGGGGAAAAATTCGTGTATTCTGAAAATACAAAAAACAAATGCTGGAAGTTCATAGTTCAGAACAGTTACAGCAAACTTTTAAGGAGGAAAAAGTAATGAAGAGAATGAAAAAATTTCTTGCCTTGTTTACCGCAGCAGCAATGGTTATGTCACTAGCCGGATGTGGGGGGAATAGTAAGGAAACAAAAAAAGGGGATGCAGATGGGGATGGGAAGGTTACACTAAGTTTCTGGTCCTGGCTCCCGACGAACGACCAGTCGGACGCTTTGATTGAAGGATTTGAAAAAGAAAATCCGGATATTAAAATTGATTATACCCGTACCGAGCAGGATGACTTTTTTGAAAAGCTACAGGTAGCGATGGCTTCCGGTACAGGTCCGGATCTCTACGGTATGACGACTGGCTCCATGATGGAACAGTATGCAAAGTTCTCTGTAGACATGAAGGAAACGGCAGATGAATATTGGGAAGGATGGTCAGGCAAGATTAACGAGAACGCAGTAGCGCAGTGTACAACAGAAGATGGCACAATGGCAGGCATGCCGCTTCTGGTTGCAGGTATGACGACGATGATGTATAACAAAACACTGATGGATGAGTGCGGCATTGATAAGGTCCCGACTACATATGCTGAGCTGAAGGATGCAGCGGCAAAGGCAAAAGAGCATGGCTATGTATGTGTGGCAGCAGGGGCGGCCGATGACTGGGTAAACTCTGACTGGTTTGTACAGGCATCCAATGAATTTGAAAACGGTGCCGTATATGAGGCTGAAAAGGGTGAACGTAAATGGACGGACCAGTGCTTTGTGGATACAATGACAGCATGGCAGAAACTTTTCACGGACGGGGTTTTTGAGGATGGCGCCCTTGGCGTGGCAACTTACCCAGATGCACGTGACCAGTATTTCTTTGCAAGAAAATCAGTATTCTTCATGACCGGCTCCTGGCATTTAGGACCAACATCCCCATCTAATTCAGAGCTGGAAGGTACGGCGATCCAGAGCAGCAAAGATGTCATCGGCATGGAACCGTTCCCATCTGTATCAGACAGCGATGAAATCCTTGGAACGTCAGGTGTGGATGTAATGATCAGCATGAACAATGATTGTAAAGAAAAAGAAGCGGCCATGAAATTCATTGAATATCTGGCAGACGGCGAGGGACAGCAGTACTGGGTAAATTACCTGCAGGGGTCTCCCGTATCTAATGAGATCTCCTACACTGGAGATGTGGATGGAGAACTGCAGCAGCAGTCTATCGATAATGTTAATAAATATGTGGCAGATGCAGCAGGAAACAGAAAACTTGCAAACAGTGAACTTGAGAAAGCAATTCAGGTTGCGATGCAGAATGTGGCAGCAGGGGGAGACCCGGTAAAAGAACTTGCGACTGTCCAATCGGTGGCAGATGCTCAGGAATAGCGGTAAAAAAACAAGTCAAAAGGTCGAACATTAGTTTTGAATAGGGGCTGTTTTGTGCAATATATACAATAAATGTTAAAAATATAACGTTAAAAGTTTGACAAAAGGCGTATTGACAATATTTTAACGATAGGATATACTGATACCTGTAATTAAGAAAAACAATTCAATTACGGGAGGAAAAATTGAAATGGCAAAGAAGGATAAGGTCGTAGTACCTGAGGTAGTTGACAGCGTGGAAACACTGGAAGCAAAAATGAAAGCAATGCGTGAGGCGCAGAAAGTATTTGCTACTTTCACACAGGAGCAGGTAGATAAGATTTTTTATGAAGCAGCCCTTGCGGCTAATAAGATGAGAATTCCGCTTGCTAAGATGGCAGTAGAGGAAACTCAGAGAGGTATTGTAGAAGATAAGGTTATCAAGAACCACTATGCAGCAGAATATATCTACAATGCTTATAAGAATACCAAAACATGCGGTGTTATCGAAGAAGATCCTGCATTTGGTATTAAAAAAATTGCAGAGCCGATCGGTCTGGTAGCAGCAGTTATCCCGACGACAAACCCGACTTCTACGGCAATCTTTAAGACCCTGATTTGTCTGAAAACAAGAAATGCTATTATCATAAGCCCACATCCGGCAGCTAAGGCTTGTACAATCGCAGCAGCTAAGGTTGTTCTGGACGCAGCTGTAAAAGCAGGTGCACCGGAAGGAATCATCGGATGGATCGATGTTCCGTCACTGGAACTGACAAACACTGTTATGAAGGATTCTGATATTATCCTCGCAACAGGCGGACCGGGAATGGTTAAGGCTGCATATTCTTCAGGAAAACCGGCACTCGGTGTTGGACCTGGAAATACACCTGTAATTATTGATGATACAGCAGATGTGAAGATGGCAGTAAACTCTATCATCCACTCTAAGACATTTGATAATGGTATGATCTGTGCTTCCGAGCAGTCAGTTACTGTACTGGACAGCATTTATGACGAAGTAAAGAAAGAATTCGCTTACCGCGGATGCTACTTCCTGAAGAAAGGCGCAGAACTGGATAAGGTTCGTAAGACAATCATTATCAACGGCGCCCTGAATAACAAGATTCCAGGAAAGTCAGCATATGAGATCGCTAAGCTGGCCGGTGTAGATGTTCCGGAAGATACAAAGATCCTGATCGGTGAAGTGGAATCAGTTGATATATCAGAAGAATTTGCACACGAAAAATTATCTCCTGTACTTGGTATGTATAAAGCAAAAACTTTTGATGAGGCACTTGAAAAGGCAGCCCAGCTGGTAGCAGACGGCGGATATGGACATACAGCATCACTTTACGTACATCCTGCACAGACAGAAAAAATAGCAAAACATGCGGCAGCAATGAAAACTTGCCGTGTACTTATTAATACACCTTCTTCTCACGGCGGTATCGGAGACCTGTACAACTTCAAGATGGCTCCGTCCCTTACACTGGGATGTGGTTCATGGGGCGGAAACTCCGTATCTGAAAACGTAGGAGTAAAACACTTACTGAATGTGAAGACAGTAGCTGAGAGGAGAGAAAATATGCTTTGGTTCAGAGTACCTGAAAAAGTTTACTTCAAGAAAGGCTGTATGCCAGTGGCACTGGATGAGCTTGGAACAGTTATGAATAAAAAGAAAGCATTTATCGTAACAGACTCATTCCTGTATAAGAACGGTTATGTAGCGCCGATTGAAGCGAAACTGGACGAGATGGGAATTCAGCATACATGCTTCTACGAAGTAGCTCCGGACCCGACACTGCAGTGTGCACGCAAGGGTGCTGACCTGATGCGGTCCTTCGAGCCTGACACAATTATCGCACTCGGCGGTGGTTCTGCAATGGATGCAGCAAAGATTATGTGGGTAATGTATGAGCATCCGGAAGCAAACTTCGAAGACATGGCTATGGACTTCATGGACATCAGAAAGAGAGTATTTACATTCCCTAAGATGGGAGAGAAAGCTTACTTTGTAGCGATCCCTACTTCTTCAGGAACAGGTTCCGAAGTAACACCGTTCGCAATCATCACGGACGCTGAGACAGGCGTTAAATGGCCGCTGGCAGACTACGAACTGCTTCCGAATATGGCAATCGTTGATGTTGATAATATGATGACCCAGCCGAAGGGACTGACAAGCGCGTCCGGTATCGATGTTATGACACATGCAATCGAGGCATACGTTTCTATCATGGCAACAGACTTCACAGATGGTCTGGCTATGAAGGCTGTAAAGAGCGTATTTGATTACCTGCCGTCAGCATATGAGAACGGGGCTAATGATCCGAAGGCACGTGAAATGATGGCAAATGCTTCCTGTATGGCAGGTATGGCATTCGCAAACGCATTCCTCGGACTGAACCACTCTATGGCTCATAAACTGGGTGCTTTCCACCACCTGCCACACGGTGTTGCAAATGCAGTTATCCTGACAGAGGTTATGAAATATAACTCAGCAGAAGTACCAACCAAGATGGGTACATTCTCACAGTACCAGTATCCACATGCACTTGCTAGATATGCTGAATTAGGACGTTTTGCAGGATGCACAGGAAAGGATGACCAGGAAGTATTTGATAACTTCATCGCTAAACTGGAAGACCTGAAAGAGAAGATCGGTATCAAGAAGACAATCAAAGACTACGGTATCGATGAGAAGTACTTCCTCGATACACTGGATGACATGGTAGAGCAGGCATTCAATGACCAGTGTACAGGAGCTAACCCGAGATATCCATTAATGAAGGAAATCAAAGAGCTCTACTTAAAATGCTACTACGGCAAATAAGCCTTTCAAAACTTATTGACCCTGGTAGTCCAATAAGGATAAATTTTTTCTCACGGGCAGGAGCGCGGCATTTAGGTGCCGCGCTCCTGCATTTGTGCGTGATAGAGAAAACCTCCCGCCTTCTGCATGGGTAATTTATTGGTTAAAAAAATAACAATATATAAAATATAAAAAACTTAGTTAAAAATTGCACAAAATTTACACAGGGGGCTTACATTGTTAAAAAAGTTGATGTATAATAAAAACAACTTAAAAAACGGCAGCAAAATCAGGAGGAATAACTTATGAAGCTGGAAGAAAAAAATTTAATCGTAGAACGTCCTTATAAGAAAGTATACAAATGTGATGACAGCGTAGTCAAAGTATTTGAAACGACACATCCGAAGTCAGATGTATTTAATGAGGCATTGAATACAGCAAGAGTGGAAGATACCGGTCTGGATATACCGAAGGTTAAGGAAGTCACCCAGATTGACGGCAAATGGGCGATTGCAATTGAATACAAGGCAGGAAAGACACTGGAAGAGATGATGGAAGGCGACAGGGGCAATCTGGAGAAATATATGGAAGACTTCGTAGACCTCCAGATTACGGTACACAGCAAGACATCTCCGCGCCTGAATAAACTGAAAGATAAGCTGTCAAGCCAGATCAACAGCCTGAAAGAAGTGGATGCAACGACACGCTACGAACTTCTCACGAGACTGGAAAGCATGCCGAAGCATAATAAAGTCTGCCACGGAGATTTTAACCCGAGCAATGTTATCGTTGCAAAGAACGGCAAGATGACAGTGGTCGACTGGGCACATGCCACACAGGGAAATGCAAGCGCTGATGCAGCTATGACATATCTCCTGTTCGCCCTGAAGGATCAGGAAGCGGCAGATATGTATATGAAGATATTCTGCAGAAAGAGCGATACTGCAATGCAGTACGTACAGCAGTGGCTCCCGATCGTCGCAGCCGCACAGCTGACAAAGGATAATGAACTGGAAAAAGATTTCCTTATGAAGTGGATTGACGTTTTTGATTATCAGTAAGGAATGAAGATAAATTAAAAATAAAAGAAGCACTGTATTATGGCATGCATAGTAATATGCGCCATAGTACAGTGCTTCTTTTTAAGCCGGATTTCGTGCCTACCAGCCCTGGAAGAACAGGTTATTGCCAATATTAACGCCGGGCCTGTCCGTTGCCCCTGCATAGAGGAAATAGTAACAGTCCTGTACTGCGGCAAGCCTTGCCCCATTTATCGCATCCTGTGCCACGGTATATGCCAGATCACTGGCGCCGCTCGACAGTACAGCATCGAGCCTTCCGGACCAAACCGGTTCGAACTGCCCGGAAGCATAGACAACGTCTGTAATACTATTCGGGAATATAGGACTGTAAACACGGTTCATAATCACCGTTGCGACAGCAAGCATGGAGTTGTAATCATGCATCGCTTCACAGTCCAGTATAGCTGCGAATACATCCAGATCACTTCCGCCGACATTCGTGGCTCCGCCATTTACAACACTGTCATCATACCCGCCGCCTCCGGAATTGCCGCCGCCTGAGCTGCCGTTGTCGGAATTATTATTACCGGAAGTACTGGCGTTGGCTTTTGCATTTGCCTCCTCGGCAGCTTTCGCTTTTGCTGCAGCTTCGGCAGCAGCCGCGGCTTTTGCTGCCTCTTCTGCCTTAAGCTTTTCGAGCTGTGCTTTGTATGTTTCCAGATCGGTTGAGGTTTCCTTTGCCTTCTGCTTAAGCTGCTCCTCCTGTTTCTCCAGATCTTTCTGGATCGCCACGAGGGAAGTCTGCTGTGCTTCCAGCGTTTCTTTCTTATCTGCAATTTCCTGACGTGTCTTCTGAAGCTCGGTCAGCATGTCCCGGTCATAGTCGCTGATATTCTGGATAAAATCCGCCTTGTTTAAGAAATCTGTCATGCTTTCTGCTGAAAACAGCATTTCTAAAAGTGTTGCGTTGCCGGTTTCGTACATATACTTAATACGGGTCTTCATGTCATCGTATTGTTTAGCCTCGTTAGCCTTGGCTTCATCTAAGGAATCTTTCGTTCTTAGGATTTCACCATTAGTTATTTCGACCTGCATTTCGGCAGTGGAGATCTCGTCACTTATGGCCAGAAGATCCTTGTTGATGCCGCTAAGCTGATCCTGCAAATCAGAAGTTTTGCTTTTCAGACTTTCCTGGTCCTCTGCATATACGGGGAAAACGGAAAGTACTAATACGAGAGAACAAACAAATGCCAGTATGGCCCGTCCTCCGCGTTTTGAGCGCAATTTCATAATTTCCAAATCCTTTCTTAATTGTTTTTTACTTCCTGCCGGCAAGCCTGTACAGGGTAAAAATTGTTTTGCGTTTGTATTATACTATAAATTGCTTTAATACGCAAATTTTGATAAAATAAGTTATACTTATTTCATAAATCGGGAGATTAGTAAATTATAAAAATATAAGAAAAGTATGAGGAATGGGAATCAGATGAAATATAATATAAAGATGATCGGGCTGGACTTAGACGGGACATTGTTAACGGAAAAGAAGGAACTTCTGCCTTACACAAAACAGATACTGCATGAGGCGATAGAAAAGGGGATTATCGTATTGATGGCGACAGGCAGGCCGTTCATGGGAATACCGGAAGAACTCAGGCTTTATCCGGGCATCCGGTATGCACTTACATCGAACGGGGCAAGGGTAGTTGATATGCAGGAAAATAAAGTCCTGATTGAAAAGCTTCTTCCTCTGGAAAAAGCGAAGAAAGCATTGGAAACTCTGGCAAAATATGATACATTACAAGAGGTATACTTTGACGGACAGGGGTACGCTGATGCAGATAAGATGAAGCATATCGGACGTTATCATCACAACCCGTATATGTGGGAATATCTGCTGACGACAAGAAAGGCGGTGCCCGATATTATGGGGCTGGTGAACGAACAGAACAGGGACATGGATAAGATACAGGGGCTGTTTGCTGATATGGACGAAAGACAGGCGGCATGGGCTGAACTGGAGCAGCAGGATGGTCTCGCCCTGGTCGGTTCTCTGGGCTATAATATTGAAATTAATGCGTCTGGGGTCAATAAGGGTACAGCGCTCGTAGAACTTGGAAGAATGCTGGGAATAGAGCGGGAAGAGATTATGGCATGCGGAGACGGAGACAATGATGCCGATATGCTGAAAGAGGCCGGTTTGGGGGTTGCTATGGGGAATGCCATAGAAAAAGTGAAAGAAGCTGCTGATTACATAACGGTATCGAACGATGAGCAGGGGGCGGCAAAGGCGATAGAAAAATTTGCTCTTAGAGGAGGAGAACTATGTTAGAAGCATTAAAAGTAATTTTTCTGGGGATTGTAGAAGGAATAACAGAATGGCTGCCGATCAGCAGCACGGGGCACCTGATTCTGGTGGAAGAGTTTGTAAAGCTGAAGATGAGCGAAGGCTTCATATCCATGTTTAACGTGGTGATCCAGCTTGGGGCGATTCTGGCGGTTGTTGTGATTTATTTCCATAAGTTAAATCCGTTTTCCAGTACAAAGACACAGAAGCAGAAGATGCTGACACTGCAGTTGTGGGTGAAGGTATTGATTGCGTCCGTACCGGCTGCTGTGATTGGTCTTTTGTTCGATGATTTCATTGATGCACATTTGATGAATTACGTTGTAGTGGCAATTACACTGATTCTCTATGGTATAGCTTTTATCGTGGTAGAGAAGCAGCACGAGCATAAGAAACCGGCAGTCAGACGCCTGTCGGACCTGACGATTCCGATGGTCCTTATTATCGGATGCTTTCAGGTACTGGCACTGATCCCCGGAACATCACGCTCCGGTGCGACGATCATCGGCGGACTGCTGGTCGGGGCCGCCAGGGGAGTTGCTGCGGAGTTCACATTCTTCCTTGCGATTCCGGTCATGTTTGGGGCCAGCTTTTTGAAAATAATTAAATTTGGATTTAGCTTTACAGGGATGGAAATATTCCTGCTTCTGCTGGGATGTGTGATATCTTTCGCAGTATCTATATTTGCGATTAAGTTCCTGATGCAGTATATCAAGAACCATGACTTTAAGGCATTTGGTTATTACCGGATTGTACTTGGTGCGATTGTCCTGCTCTACTTCGGACTTACAGCAGCATTTGCTTAAAAGGCGGGACGACTATGAAATTACTGTTTGCTGAGGATGAGTCCGAGATGTCAGAGGCAGTTGTGGATATTCTGACGTTTCATAAATATGTAGTGGACGCTGTTTTTGACGGGGAAGAAGCGCTTGCCTATGCGCGGGAAGAGCATTATGACGGGATTATACTCGATATTATGATGCCAAAGAAGAGCGGGCTTGAGGTGCTGGCGGAACTTAGAAAGGAAGGCTTAAGGACACCGGTCCTGCTTTTGACAGCGAAAGCCGAGGTGGAAGACCGGATACAGGGGCTGGACCTCGGGGCTGACGATTACCTTCCGAAGCCATTTGTGATGGGGGAACTTCTGGCAAGAATCCGGGCAATGCTGAGAAGGCGTGAGGAATTTACCCCGGACATTTTAAAATGCGGCAATATTGAGTTGAATCTGCACAGCTATGAACTGAGCGGGAATGGTCAGGCTTTCGTACTACCGAAACTGGAATATCAGCTGATGGAGCTCCTGATGCTGAATCAGGGAATCTATCTTTCTTCAGAGGACCTTCTTGTCAAAGTGTGGGGATACAATACAGATGCAGAGCTGGGGACCGTGTGGGTTTATATTTCCTATCTCCGCAAAAGGCTGTCGGCCTTAAATGCAAATGTGGAAATCAAGGCAAAACGCAATATTGGTTATACTCTGGAGGTAAACGAATGATAAAGACGCTTCAGAAAAGATTTGTCACGACAGCCATGCTGGCTATAACCATACTGCTGCTTGTCCTGTTAGGGGCGATTAATTTAGGTTATTCCCTTATATCAGGACGGCAGGAGGGTGTGATGCTTGATATGCTTTCCCAGAACGAGGGGATGGCTCCGCCGGATATGGCACCTCAGGGAAAAGAAAAGAAGGGGTTTCTGGAGCCGCCTATGAACGAAGATACAGCCTTGTCGGCGAGATATTTCCTTGTGCGCCTGAATGCAGAGGGGGAAACCGTACAGGTTGATATAAGCCGGATTTCGTCTGTGACAGAGGCTCAGGCTGTGGAGTATGCAAAGGAAGCGGTACAGCGTACCGGTGATACAGGCAGCATACATTCATTTAAGTACAAATCAGCCCCTGCACGTGACAATAGGGGACAGGTTATTATATTTCTGGATACGACCCTCCAGCGCCATTCTACGATGATGGTGCTCTTTCTTTCCATATTTATAGGAATTCTGTGCTGGGGCTGCATGCTCCTGCTCGTAATTCTGCTTTCTAAGAAGGCGATTCTTCCGATAGCAAGAAATATGGAGAAGCAGAAGCAGTTTGTTACGAATGCGGGACATGAGATCAAGACACCGCTGGCCATCATCATGGCGAATACAGATGCAATGGAACTGCACGGCGGGGAAAGCAAGTGGAGCCGTAACATCCGTAATCAGACGATCCGCTTAAATGGCCTGATGCAGAATCTGCTGACACTTTCAAAGATGGACGAGGCAGGGCCTAAGCTTATGAAAGAGGATTTTTCCGTCAGCAGGCTTCTGGAGGACACGCTGCACCCGTTCTATGAATCCGCGGCATTAAAGGGGATTTCCATTCATGAGGACATCCAGCCTGATGTGATGATCCATGCGAATCGTGAGAACATCATGCAGCTGATATCAATCCTGATGGATAATGCAGTAAAGTATACGAACAAAGCTGGCGAGATCGGCGTAATCCTGAGAAAGGATGACCGTAAAGTCAGGCTGCACGTAAATAATACCTGTGACAGCCTGCCGGAAGGGACACCGGAAAAGCTGTTTGACAGATTTTACAGGGGAGACAGCGCAAGGACCCAGAAAAGCGGGGGCTACGGGATTGGGCTGTCAGTTGTTGAGGCGATCGTCGAGGCACATAAAGGAAAGATTTCCGCAAAATATGAGGACGGCGGGATTAGTTTTCAAATTGAATTATAGGAGAAATGCTATGCCCGTTCCCAGACATACTCCGGTATTCCCTTGATTAATCGCTGTACATTTCTACCTCTGCATCAAGTTCCCTGCCAGCTTGTTCAGGAGTCAGCTGTCCGCTTACCAGCGCAGAACCTACATCTCTTATTTTGGCCAGCATGGTAGACACTTTATCGTAATTAGTTACATCTGTCATTGCTGCATCCGCATTGTTCATGACATCGACAAATTTGCTGTACAGACGGTTTACCTTTTCAGGATCTATCTCAGCGTATTGATTTGCTGCAAGCCCGCCATTACTATTAGCCAGATTTGTCTGACCTTCGATGCCGCTCAGAGCCTTGCCAAGTTTCCATGATGCTTCAATTTGTTCTTCAGAAGCATTTGCTGCAATTCCTAGTGCAATTTCGCCGCCGCCAAAATTGTTTTTAGAAAATTGCTCTTTACCCTCAAAAACAGGAACCTCAAAAAAGTCTATATCATTAGCTACATCACATTCTGTGCCTATATATTTTTCTGCATATGCAAATATTCCAAAAGTCATAGCGGCTTTTCCGGTCTGCATCAAAGTCGTTTCATAAGAAAAATCTACTGATGAAGGTTCCGGTCCAAATGCCTCCATATCAACCAGTTTTTGTATCTCTTCCCATGCGGCAACTGCTTCAGGCGAAGAATATTTCAAACTTCTGTCTCCTAGTTTTTTGGCCCCTTCTACTCCATTCAACCGATAGAAAATAGCAGAATACAAATGTTCTACCCGTAATCCTTCTTTTGCCCCCAGTGCCCACGGGATGACGTCAATAGCTTTCAGTTTTTCAACACAATCCAGAAGTTCATTCCAGGTAGCGGGGGGAGCTGTGATTCCGGCTTTCTCAAAGAGTGCCTTATTATAGTAAAAACCTCCGGATACGTTAGAAAATGGAACGCCCCACAATCCATCCATATCATCATATCTTACACTTTGGGATGCCATAGTTACCTCAGAAAATTGTCTCCTGAATGCGGTATCCTTATCCATTTTTTCGGTGAGGTCAATCACTTTTCCAGACTGTATAGCTTTATACATTTCAGGACCGCCCCAGTGCATAAATACATTAGGCAGTGTATCTGACATAATATCTGAAGCTAGCTTTTCATGATAACGGCTGTCATACTGGACCTCAAGCTCTACTTTTATGTTTGGATTACCCTTTTCAAATTGTTCCACAATTTCCAACACGGGTTTATTTCCTGATTCTGCAATACCTTTTGAATAAAATTCTGGTCCAATCTCCTCCAGACTTGGATAAAAGCCTGGCTTAATTTCCCCTATGCATGAATAAAACCTAATAGTTACGGTTTTATCTGATGGGACTGGTTCTGTTTTAATGCTGCTGCAGCCTGCAATCAATGAAACAATCATTACTGTGGCGGCAGACATGTTTAACACTCTTTTCCACATTCTTATATATACCTCCTCTGATCCCGATGGGTCTTTACCTGTCTTTCAGGGTCCCTTAGAGATTTCTGAATTCATTAGGGGTTAAACCTGTTGTTTTCTTGAAAAGTTCATTAAAGTAGCTGGCATCCTCTATCCCCACTTCTTTTGCTATAGAATAATTTTTCAGGGAGCTGTGTCTTAACAGGGATTTGGCACGTTCAATCCGTACCTCATTCAGGTAGGTTTTAAACGTTTTGCCTGTCTCTTCTTTAAATATTTTGCAAAAATGGCTTTTGCTGAGAAAGCAGGCATTGGCAACATCTTCAAGTGTAAGGGGTTCTTTTAAATGCTGCTCGATATATTTGCGGGCAGATGCGGAAGTCGAACAATTTTCCTGCCTCCTGATTTCGGTTAACTGCTGCTGGGCATTAAGCAGGGTCTCTTTTATACTGTATAAGATATCCTGCCAGAAATGCCGGTGCTGGATCTGGAATAGAATATCATCCCAATTGCAGTAATTAAGTTTATAATTTGAAAACTCTCTTTTACAGTTTACTGTCAGTTCAGTTAGAATTTGATAAATTATATCAATATCCTGACCGGAAAGATAAGTTTCAAACCACGTAATATATTCATGTATTTCGCCCGGATTATGCTGATAGACAGTTTCCGTCAGATTTTTTTCTTCTGCAAGAGGATAGGGGATTGCAGGTACCTCTTTCGTGCAAATCTGTTCATAATCGATAAATTCATTGTATGGTAGTGCTTCATAAAATC
The DNA here is from genome assembly GCF_003479085.1 of Clostridium sp. AF19-22AC. Classification (NCBI taxonomy): domain Bacteria; kingdom Bacillati; phylum Bacillota; class Clostridia; order Eubacteriales; family Clostridiaceae; genus Clostridium; species Clostridium sp. AF19-22AC. Next base: position 206,347 of record NZ_QUGN01000007.1, read on the forward strand.
TAAGCGCATGCCGCGCCTGTTTCATGGATTGGTTAATATCCATCATACTGGAAAAGATCAATCCGATACCTATCCTGACGGGAATGTTCTTTCCGGAAAAATAAGACTGTATTTCAGTGACGATTTCTATCCGGTCCCGTTCGGGGTCATCCAGACTGGTTATTAAATAAAGGTATGTATCCAATATGAAACAGCAGCAGGGGTACAATATTGTTTCTAACTCAAACTGAAAATCTGCGATTAAATCTTTGGCAGGTGTACATTTAAAATCTGTACAGCAGGCAAATATTTTATGCGAGTTAAGCAAAGCAGAGGGCATTTCATCAGAAAAATGTACGTAGCCATTCTGCTGCAGGGCATCGAATTTATGAGATTTCAGGATGTTACGCTTATTTTCCTCTTCCCGGATGGTGCGCACAGATTCTTGAAGGGCATCGATAAGTTCACTGGTAACGAGAGGCTTCAGCAGGTAGGAAACGGCGCCATGCTTTAACATGTGTTTTGCATATTCAAAATCATTGTATCCGCTTATTACTATAGTCTTTACACGTATTCCTTCTTCCTTTATTTTAGTTACGAGTTCCAGGCCATCCATGACAGGCATTCTGATATCAGTAATTAAAATATCCGTTTTATGAGAATGCAGATAGTCTAATGCTGACTTTCCGTTTGGGGCTACATAACAGATTTCAAAATCCTCCTGTGCGGATATGATTTTACGCAGTGCTTTTTGCAGTAATACTTCATCTTCAGCAATCAGTATTTTGTACATTACAAATCTCCTTTACCTTTGGAAATTGAATGGTGACAGTTGTCCCCATATTTATTGTACTCTGGAACTGGAAAGAACAGTTTTCACCATAATACAGGCGCAGCCGTTCATTAACATTGTAAAGACCTACAGAGCAGTCTTTTCCCGGCTTTTTAAAGCTGGCCAGGTTCTCCTGTATCTCCTTTTCAGTTTTGGAATCAACACCAATCCCATCATCAATAATCTGTATATGGATTGTATCCATTTCATCCCACACATGGACCTTGATGTGGCCCTTGTCCTCCTTAGTTTCAAAGCCATGATAGATACAATTTTCAATCAGAGGCTGAAGAATCAGGCGGATTACAGGGAAATGAAGGGTACTTTTTTCGATGCAGAATTGTACATCAAATTTTTCATTATAGCGGACTTTCTGGATAGTCAGATACGCTTTTATATGTTTAATTTCATCTTCTATTGTCACAAATTCTTCCGGCTGGCCGATTGAAAGGCGCAGCAGGTGAGCCAGAGAAGTAGTCATGTCAGAAATATCAGTGTCGTCATTCAAAATTGCAAGCGCGTTGATTGAGTCCAGCGTATTATAAAGAAAATGGGGGTTGATCTGTGCCTGTAAGGCGAGGAGTTCAGCTTTACGTTTCTGCTGGTTTTCCTGTGTGTTCTTCTCCATTAATAGCTGGATACGTTCTGTCATATCCTGAAAGGAATGATAGAGTATATCTGTTTCCTCAGTCCCCTTTACTTTAGGGAATGAATGATTGTATCCGTCCCAATTCCTGACATATGCAGACAGGGCTGTTACAGGGGCTGTCAGGCGGTTTGAAAGCCGTACACTAATGATGATGCTGATTATCAAAAAAAGTAGGATAATACTTAACATTGTATACAAAAGTGGAGCCGCGGATTTTGTGACATTGGATAATGGAATGTAAACCACAGTACAAAGAGAAGTATCACTTAAAGGGTAAGTGGATATGATATATTTTTCTTTGTTCAGGTTTACTGTAAAACCAGACTTATCTTTAAAACTATCTGTCTTAATTAGCTGGTTCATATCCTGCGTGAATGTTTCGTTTACTATAGTAGAGTATTGTACCGAACCATTTGCATCAACAAGACAGACACCGCTTCCTTCACCAAGGTCAACCGAGTCCAGCATTTCAAAAATATCATCTATGACCATACTGCCGACTAAATAGCAGTTGCCTTTCATAGAAGAATCTGATACAGATTTTATACAGGAAAGAGCCGGATGTCCGTTATTGTTATAGTGTATCAGCGGGACAAACTTGGCATCGAACATAACTTCATTTTTATCATAATAACGACATAGTTCAAGCAGGCTCTTTTCATCGTACATATTAAATAGAGAAATACTTTTTTTATTATCATAAATGATGGAGATATCATCAAGTTCTTTCTGGCGGACAGAACTCCAAAAAACCTTTTTTACTGCGCTTCGTGAAGGAGAAACCTCCGGAGTAATAAACCGGCTGCCATAAAACCGGATTTCAGATGAATAAGACAATGATTCGATTTCATCATCAATACCATTCATAAAAAGTTCAATATTGTTACAAAGCTGATGAACAATTTGGTTGTTATATTCCATAGATATTGAAATTATATTTTGATATATAAAACCGTAGCTGAGGAGTGCCATAAAGCCGGAAATAAACAAAACAAAACCGATTGTGAAGGCTGTCAGCTGTCGTCTGAAAGAACGGAACATAAGAATCTCCTTTCATATGGAAGTTAACTTTAGCGTATAACATTTGAAGAAAATATGCAATTAATTTGAGGCGCTAAAACCTGAAAAAATAATTTAGCCATAGAAAATAAGAATCTGGTCACTTTCGTTTTAAAACCATATCCAATATACTTCTATTCATAGATAGCCCAAACTTCCCATCTTAAAAGAAACGGGATTGTAAAATCAAAAAAGCGGATGTTTAGGGTTTGAACGACTAATCAAAGCAAAATGAAAGGAGTTAAAAAATGAAAAAGAGAGTTTTAGCAATTATGATGGCAATTACACTTGCCGCGGGGAGCCTGGCGGGGTGCAGCGGAGGAAGCAAATCAGGAGATTCTAAAGAGGATATTGTAATAAAAGTAGCCGGCAGATATTCAAATGATACACCGACAGAGAAATATTACAGACAGAAGGTCGAAGAATTTAATGAGATGGACAATGGTATTAAAGTAGAGATGGACAACATTTCTACAGAAGCAGATTATATTGACAAGCTCAGGACCTCCTTTGCGAATGGTGATATTCCAAATGTATTTGTTGAGTATGGAGGAAGCCGCTGTCTGGATTATCTTGAGGCAGACGCCCTGGTTGATTTGAAACCATATCTGGATGAGAATGATAGTGAGTGGCGTAACCAGTTTTATGATTCTATGTGGGCGGCAACAGAATATGAAGGTTATGAAGGGACTTACGCGGTACCATTCGGAAGCTATTTCATTTTACTGTACTATAACAAAGCGCTGTTTGAAGAAGCTGGTGTACAGCCGCCGGAGACGCTGGATGAATTAATGGTGGTTTGTGAGAAATTAAAAGAAAAAGGAATACTGCCGTTTCAGATTGGCGGAAAAGAATCATACCGTTTCGGGCACTTAAATAATAACTTGATTATTAAAACTTTAGGCATAGACGCGGTAGATCAGCTCGCATCCAGAGAACTGTCTTATGACAGCAGTGAAATGATCCAGACATATCAATTTATAGCAGACATGCTGGAAAACGGATATCTGGGAGAAGATATTCTGGATACAGATGCGACTGCGGAAAATGTAGCTTTTACAGAGGGAAAGGCAGCAATGCATTATGATGGTACCTGGTTTGCGGCGAATGAATTTTCAGACCCGGAAATCTATAATAATATAGGTGTCATACCATTCCCATATGGGGATGAGTCATGTAAATATTATGCGCAGGGCGGCGCAGCTGATTTATTTTATGTTTCTAAACTAAATAAGTCAGAAGAGGAAATAGAGGCATCTATAGAATTCCTGAAATATGTTACGTCTCCCGAGTATTTCAGAGGTCTGGATGAAAAGATAAGAACAATAGCACCTGTAAAATTCGAGAAATCCGATAAGGCAAAGGATGATCCGCTTACGGATGAAATAATTGCCATACAAAGCGAGATAAAAGGGCTGCGCACGGATGTACAGAATTATGACCCGCAGTCCCACATGATAGATACTGTAAGATCATCTCTGCAGGGGCTTGCAATGGGGGACAGTGCAGAGAAATGCGCTGAGAACATCATGAAACGAATGGAGGAATACAGTGAAGAGTAAAAAGATTAGTTCTAAAATGACTATTATTCTGTTTCTGGCGCCTGCCCTTATTTTGTTCGTGGCGTTTATTCTCTATCCTGTATGCAACACAATTTATTTATCATTCAATAGCTGGAAAGGAATTTATGGAACGCCTGTAACATTTGTAGGTTTAAAAAATTACCAGCAGGTTTTGTCAAACGAAGCATTCTGGCGCTCACTGCTGAATTCAATATTTTTTATGATCGGCGGTTTTGTGGTCCTAATGCCTCTGTCCTTCGGACTGGCACTTTTGATTACCTCAAAGCTTAAGGGAACAAAAATAATGAAAACTTGTTATTTCATGCCGGTTATGCTTTCAACGACGGCGGTTGCCCTGATGTGGGTATACATATTAAATCCTACATACGGCGGCCTCAATGAAATTTTAAGAGCGGTTGGACTGGGAAATCTTACGCAGGAGTGGCTGTCAACGCCTGTTTTGAATATATGGTGTGTAATTCTTGTAAATGAGTGGATGTTTGCCGGATATAATATGCTGCTTTTTGCAGCGGGACTGGTGGCCATACCCGGAGATATCCATGAAGCGGCATTATTGGATGGCTGTGCCGGCTGGAGAAAATTACGCTATATAACAATACCCCTGTCAAAAGAATCTTTTAAGATATTCTCCATACTTTGTGTCACGGGTGCTTTAAAGTGTTTCGACCTGGTATGGGCAATGACAAAAGGCGGGCCGAACCATACATCAGAAGTCCCTGCTTCGCTATTATATAATGAAGCGTTTACATTCAAGTTCTTCGGAAAGTCCAGCGCAATAGGCGTATTGCTGCTGATATTAGGTATTACCCTCAGTATTCTGATGAATAAATTATTGAAAAGGGAGGAGGCGTAAGTGTGAAAACTAAAAGAATAAAACCGGGAAAGGCGGCTGTTTATGTATTTGCTGCTTTCTGGGCGGTGATAACTATTTTCCCGCTATTTATTACTTTTTTGTGTTCTGTAAAAGATAATGCCGGTATCACTCTTGGTATGTTTACATGGCCCAAAGAGTTTATCTGGTCAAATTATGTACAGGCATTTAAGAGCGCCCATATTCTTCAGGCCTTGGGAAATTCGTTGTTTTTTGCGGCATCATCTACAATTCTGACCATTGTTTTCGGGATTTTGGCAGCGTATGTGCTTTCACGTAAAAAATTTAAAGGAAGAAATATTATTTATACTGCATTTTTGATTGGGGTTATGGTGCCGGTACATTGTACGATTATACCGATTTCTTCGATGGCAACAACCGTACATGGTAAAAACCAGAGCTGGTATCTGATTCTGGTGTATACCGCGTTTGCACTGTCACAGGCTGTTTTCCTGTTTACCGGGTATCTGGACAGTGTAAGCAGGGAATTAGATGAAGCTGCAACAATTGACGGCTGCAATGATTTTCAGATTCTATTTCGTGTCCTTCTTCCTGTCTGCACGCCGATTATTTCGACAGAGGCGATACTGGCATTTGTTGCCGGTTATGGAGAATTGATTTTTGGCATGGTCTTGATGTCTGACCAGAATAAATATACCGTGGCACGTGCCATGCTGACGTTTACCGGAGGTTACAAAGTCTCGCTGGGACCGATTTTTGCCTGCATTATTGTGGCAGTAATACCTATGATAGTTATTTATATTGCTTTCCATGAAAAAGTACAGTCGGGCATGCTGTCAGGAGCCATAAAAGGATAACCATATCAGGGAAGTTTATTAGATTAAATATTTTATAAAGAAGGTTGGGATTATGGGAAAAATTAAAATTGGAATTGCCGGTCTGGGACGATTAGGCAAAGTACATGCTAATAATATTGCATTTAAGATTCCAAATGCGGAATTGAAGGCGGCATGTTCTATTGTCCCGGAGGAATTGGAATATGCAAAGGAGAGATTCGGAATTAAAGATGTGTACAGCGATTATAAAAAGATGCTGAGTGAGGCAGATATTGACGCTGTGGCAATTGTGACAACAAGCGGTGAACACTGTTGGCAGATCGCGCAGGCGCTGGATGCAGGAAAACATGTATTTACAGATAAACCGCTGGGAGTTACCGTGGAAGAATGCAGACTGGCCGAGGCGGCGGTTGAACGGAATCCTGACCGTATTTTTTTCCTTGGATTTATGAGGCGTTTTGATCCGTCTTATGCATATGCGAAGCAAAAAATTAAAGAGGGGGCAATCGGAACTCCTTACATGGTAAAAGCGACAGGCATAGATCCGGAAGCTTTGGTTGAGGGGGCAATCAGATTTGCGGCAACAAGTGGTGGAATATTTATTGATATGGCCATACATGACATAGACTTGATGCGCTGGTTTCTGGATTCAGATCCTGTGGAAGTATATGCGGCAGGAGCTACTTTCAAACATCCGGAGTTTCGGAATGCACAGGATGATGAGACAGGAGCCGCAATGTACCGCTGTGAGAATGGGGCACTTGGTTTCGTGCATGTCGGGCGTACTGCTGCACACGGCTATCATGTTGAAACTGAAGTGATTGGAACAGAAGGCAGTCTCCGCATCAGTCCTGTACCGGAGAAAAATCTATGCATGGTTTATGATAAGAATGGCGTTGTGACAGAATGTGTCAGCGGTTTCCCGGAACGCTTTGCAGAAGCCTACCTGCTCGAAATGCAGGAATTTGTAAACTGTATTGAAGGGGGCAGGATGCCGGATGTGACAGTTTATGACGGGACGAAATCCACACAGATAGGATTTGCAACTACAGAGGCTTGGAAGAGCGGGGAAATTGTAAAAATCAAGTATTGATGAGCAGAAATATAAATGAACAAGGCGGTAGGTAGAATGAGTTTACGTTATAGGCAGGTACATTTAGATTTTCATACCTCGGAACATATATCCGAAATAGGAGGTCAGTTTGAAAAGAAACAGTTTCAGGAGGCACTGAAGATGGGAAGGGTGGACTCAGTGACACTTTTTTCCAAGTGCCACCACGGCTGGTCTTATCATCCGACAGCGGTGAATGAGATGCATCCCCATTTGGCATTTGACTTGTTGGAAAAGCAGTTGGAAGCCTGTGAGGAGATTGGAGTAAAAGCACCCATATACATATCGGCGGGATATGATGAGAAAGATGCGGTCAGGCATCCGGAGTGGCTGCTCCGTGATATAGATGATTCCACTCCTGGCACTGCGGATTTTGTCCAGAGGGCAGGATACCATTTGATGTGTTTTAATAGTGGCTATCTCGATAAACTGCTGGCAGAAGTAGAGGAGGTCATGCAGCGGTATCATCCATGCGGAATTTTTTTAGACATTTCCGCAGTGAGGCCCTGTTACTGTTCAAAATGCAGGCAGGATATATTGGACAGGGGGAAAGACCCACGCGATTTGGAAGCTGTCATGGAGCAGGCTGAGGCCGTATACAGGAACTATACCCAAAAAGTAATGCAGACAGTACATAAATATGATAAGAATTGTACCATATTCCATAATGGGGGACACATACCCAAGGGAAGAACTGATATCGCAGGGTATAACACCCATCTCGAACTGGAAAGTCTCCCGACCGGCGGATGGGGATACCAGCATTTTCCGATGTCGGCAGCTTATGTCTGCAGTCTGGGGATGGATTATCTGGGTATGACAGGAAAATTTCATAATGCATGGGGAGAGTTCGGCGGGTTTAAGCACCCTAATGCCTTAAGATATGAGACTTCGCTCAATCTGGCATTAGGTGCAAAATGCTCCATAGGGGACCAGCTCCATCCGTCAGGAAAGATGGATATGTCGACTTATGAGCTGATTGGTAAAGCATACCGGGAGGTAGAAGCAAAAGAACCCTGGTGTGAAGGCAGCAGGCATTATTCCGATATTGGAATTATATCGGAAGAGGCTGTAAACAGCAATGTGTCAGACCGGGCAAACAGGTTTTGGGGAGATATCGGGGTAAACGGGATACTTCTGGAAGGAGGTTACTTATATAGTTTTCTTGATAAAGACTCGGAGCTTGGACATTATAAGCTAATCATTCTTCCGGACACGATCCGGCTGGATAGCGAATTACAGCGAAAAATTTCTGAGTATATCAAAGGCGGCGGAAAGGTTCTTGCCAGCGGAGTAAGCGGGCTCAAGGAAGGAGAGGAGAGGTTTGCTTTGGATTTTGGCGCAGACTTTCTGGGAGAAAATCCGTACAGCCCGGATTATGTACTGTGGAAGGGCAGTTCAGAAAAGGAAACCGGAGCCAGGGTCATGTATGGCCAGGGATACTGTATTCAATGTAACGGCGGCAGGGAAATCTTACGCAGACAGAATCCGTACTTTAACCGGGATATCCGTCATTTCTGTTCCCACCAGCATACACCAAATGATAGCTCTAAAAGTTATACGGCGGGTGTAATGACCGAAAATACGGCCTATATTGGCTGGAAGATCTTTACAGATTATGCCAGAATGGGAAGTGTACATAATAAGCAGATTGTGCTGTCGGTAATTGACATGCTGCTTGCATGGGACAAAACTGTACAGACAGGCCTTCCGGACAGGGGGATCGTAACACTGACACAGCAGGAGAAGCAGGCAAGATATGTGTTGCATCTGTTGTTTGCACATACAACCATACGGGGAGAAGTCTCACTTGATGATATATCCTATCCGATGGAGGTTATTGAGGATATTGTACCTCTCTATAATATACCGGTCTGTGTGAATGTACCCGAAAATATCAAACGTATATATCTGGCGCCACAGATGGAGGAAATCTCATTTAAGAAGGCAGACGGGATGATATGTTGTCTGGTTCCCGAAATCGAATGCCACCAGATGGTTGTAATGGAATATTGAGCAGGACGATAAACAGCAGGGCTTTTGGCCCTGCTTTTTTAAGGTTCATCTAAGGTTGCCCATGTAAAGTGTGTGTTAAATAATTATGAAAGGAGTGTTTACATGAATTACAGGCATGAGTGGAAGCACGAGATTAATTTCTCTGACCTGATTATCCTCAGGCAGCGCCTGCGGGCTGTCGCAAAGATAGATGAGAATGCGGCCAATGGAAAGTATGAGATCCGGAGTCTGTATTTTGACAATCCTGCGGATAAGGTCCTCAGGGAAAAAATAGATGGGGTAAACATGCGTGAGAAGTTCCGGATACGTTTATATAATCATGATGTTTCTCTGATTCATCTGGAGAAGAAGAGTAAATACAATGGTCTTTGCCGGAAAGAAATTGCAGAATTGTCTGTATGGGAAGCGCAGGCGATTGCCGGCGGGCAGTATGAATGGATGGCGGACAGTAAACGGGAGCTTGTAATAGAGCTATATTGTAAAATGATGCAGCAGGGGCTCAGGCCCAGAACAATTGTAGATTATATGAGGGAGCCCTTTGTATACGGTCCCGGAAATGTGCGGGTTACTCTGGACTACAATATCCGCACTGGTTTAAGGTGTACGGATATTCTGGATCAGGACTGCATCACGGTCCCGGCGCCGGGAGATCCGATTATCCTGGAGGTGAAATGGGATGCTTACCTGCCCTCGGTAATACGCGATGCCGTGCAGCTTCAGGGCCGCCGTACCGCAGCCTTTTCTAAATATGCGGCCGGCAGGGTCTGGGGATAGTATGGTGCGGAGAGTGAAAAAAATACAGTAAATTAAAGGAGAATTATAAAATGACTTTTAATGATATTTTTAAATCTAGTTTTCTTGAGAATGTTTCCAGTATCAGTATTTTAGATATGCTGATTGCCCTTGTGCTCGCATTCGGGCTCGGGATGTTTATTTTTCTTGTTTATAAAAAAACGTTTCAGGGAGTAATGTATTCTTCCAGTTTCGGGGTAACCCTCATTGCACTCACAATGATAACGACTGTCGTTATTCTGGCGGTAACATCAAATGTCGTGCTGTCACTTGGTATGGTTGGTGCTTTGTCTATCGTACGTTTCAGGACCGCGATAAAGGAACCACTTGACATTGCATTTTTGTTCTGGTCAATTGCTGTGGGGATTGTTCTGGCAGCAGGGATGATTCCGCTTGCTGTAATCGGGAGCGTCGTAATCGGTGTAATCCTGCTTGTGTTTGTGAATAAGAAATCCTATGTGAATCCATACATCGTTGTAATCAGCTGTGAGAGTCATGACAGTGAGATAAAGGCAAGGGATTTTCTGGATAAACAGGTACAGCGGTGTGTGGTTAAGAGCAAGACTGCGCAGAAAGGGGCGATTGAGCTGAACATGGAGATCCGCATGAAGGAGGAAAATACGGATTTCATTAATATACTTTCTGAAATGGACGGTGTGAACAGTGCCGTGCTTGTCAGCTATAACGGAGAATATATGGGATAGGAGGCGGTGCCATGTCTACACACAGACATATTGATAAGATCTGCTGTGCCGTCCTTTTGGCTGTCTTCATTCTGACTGCCGTATTCTGTAATGCAGAAGCTCTCGGAGTCGAGACTGTCTCGTCTGCTTTTGGGTATGAAGGGAAACTGTTCGATACTTCGTCGGTCCATACAATTGATATAGTAATGGATGACTGGGACGGATTCCTGGAGACATGTACGAATGAGGAATATACGATATGCGCTGTAGTGATTGACAACGAGGCGTATAAAAATGTAGGAATCCGTGCAAAGGGGAATACGTCTCTCAGCTCGGTGGCTGCATATGGAAACGACAGGTACAGTTTTAAGATAGAGTTTGACCACTACGATGACGCAAAGACCTACTATGGTCTTGATAAAATCAGCCTTAACAATATTATTCAGGACAATACCTATATGAAGGATTACCTCTCATATCAGATGATGGGCTATTTCGGTGTGGATGCGCCTCTTTGCAGTTATGCGAATATTACAGTAAACGGCGAAGAATGGGGCCTGTATCTGGCGGTCGAGGGCGTGGAAGAAAGCTTTCTTACGCGGAATTATGGCAGTGACTACGGAGAACTCTACAAACCTGACAGCATAAGCATGGGCGGCGGACGCGGTAACGGCGGCGGATTCGACATGGAGGACTTCGAAGAACGGTCCGGACAGGACGGGGAGGCAGATACGGAGGAAGACAGCGGCAAAGACACGTCCGGAAAAGCCACGCCTGGCGGCGGGATGAAGCCGGGAGGCCGCGGGCAGCCGGAAGACGGGACGCTGCCTGATATGGATGATATGCCTGATACGGGAACAATGCCGGAAAAAGGTGCCATGCCCGATATGGGTAACATGCCGGGAGATGGTGCCATGCCCGATATGGGAGACATACCGGAAGATGGGACGATGCCTGAAATGGGTGACATGCCGGAAGATGGGATACTGCCTGAAATGGGTGATATGCCGGGTAACGGAGCCATGCCTGCCAACGGGGGCGGCATGGGGATGGGCAGCGATGACGTCTCCCTGATTTATTCTGATGATGATCAGGACAGCTACAGCAATATATTTGATAATGCGAAAACAAAAGTGTCAGACGCGGACAAGGAACGTCTGATTGAGTCCCTTAAGATACTCAATGAAGGCGGGGATATTGAAAGTGTCGTGGATGTGGACGAAGTGATCCGGTACTTCGTGGTGCATAATTTTGTCTGCAATTTTGACAGCTATACCGGTTCTATGATTCACAATTATTACCTCTACGAGGAGGACGGTGTTATGTCTATGATACCGTGGGACTATAATCTGGCCTTCGGCGGTTTCATGTCAGGTTCAGATGCAGAAAGCCTTGTCAACTATCCGATAGATACCCCTGTATCGGGCGGCACGGTAGAATCAAGACCCATGCTTGCATGGATTTTCAAGGAGGAAGCTTACACGGAAATGTATCATGAGTACTTTGCGGAATTTATCTCAGAATATTTTGACAGTGGTTACTTTGAGGAAATGATTGATTCCGTCTCTGAGATGATTGCTCCGTATGTGGAAAATGATCCAACGAAATTCTGCACGTATGAGGAGTTTGAGGAAGGTGTATCGACATTGAAGGAATTCTGCCTGCTGCGGGCCGAAAGCATAAACGGACAGCTGGACGGCACGATCCCGTCGACATCTGACGGGCAGGGGGAAGATGACAGCGCGTTGATAGATGCAGGAGACATCGAGGTCTCTGCGATGGGGTCTATGGGAAATATGATGGGGATGGGAGGCTCTAAAAATAAAGGCAGATAAGATATTGTACAGGGAGGTCCGTCAGTGGGCCTCCCTGTACTGCTTACATGAGATGTATCCGGATTCCAGAGAGACACCTTATTAATGATAAGTTTTGCAGAATATTAATGGAAAAATAAGGCTACGTCTTGTTTTTTGGAAAAAACATGATAAAATATAGAGATAATGTGCATTATTATGCATATCAAGAGAAATTTGGAGGAATGAAAAGATGAAGAAGAAAGTTTTAAGTTTATTATTAGTGACAGCATGTGTATTATCTATGACCGCCTGCGGTTCAAAGAAGGAAGCAGATACATCCGATTCAGGAGATTCTGCAAAGAAAGAGACTCTGATTATGGCAACAAACGCAGAATTCCCGCCGTATGAATTTCACGAGGGAGATGAAGTAGTCGGAATCGATGCAGATATCGCTGCGGCAGTTGCAGAGGAGTTGGGAATGGAACTGAAGATTGAGGATATGGCATTTGATTCCATTATCACGGCCGTTAACAGCGGTAAAGCTGATATCGGGGCAGCAGGTATGACTGTAACAGAAGACCGTCTGGAAAATGTTGATTTTACGGATACATATGCAACCGCAACACAGGTTATTATTGTAAAAGAAGACAGCGCTATCACAGGGCCGGATGATCTGGCAGGCAAGAAGATCGGTGTTCAGCTTGGAACAACGGGCGACCTTTATGCAGATGATATCGAAGACGCAGAAGTAGAGCGTTACAACAAGGGATTCGAGGCTGTCCAGGCTGTACAGCAGGGCAAGATTGACGCAGTTGTGATCGACGGTGAGCCGGCGAAAGAATTTGTAAAAGATGCAGAAGGATTAAAGATTCTGGACGAAGCTTTTACAGAAGAAGAGTATGCAATTGCAGTGAAAAAAGGAAATGACGAACTGAAAGAGAACATCAACAATGCACTTGCTACATTAAAGGATTCCGGAAAGCTGGATGAAATCGTAGCAAAATATATCAGCGCTGACGGCGAGTAAAAGAGGCACCCATTATGTTGCAGACATTCCAGGATAAGTTTTATCAAAATTTTATAGAAGATAACCGCTGGAAATATATAGCGGAAGGACTGGGAGTTACACTCGAGGTAACCTTCTTCGCAGTTATTATAGGTATCGTCATTGGTTTTCTGGTAGCGATTGTACGTTCTACATATGATAAGACCGGAAAATTAAAAATACTGAATGTTATCTGCAAGATCTATCTGACCGTGATCCGGGGGACCCCGGTTGTTGTGCAGCTGCTGATTATTTACTTTGTTATTTTTGCAAGCACAGATGTGGATAAAGTAATAGTTGCAATCATGGCGTTTGGATTGAATTCAGGTGCTTATGTTTCTGAGATTTTCCGTTCCGGAATCATGTCGATTGACAACGGGCAGTTTGAGGCAGGACGGAGTCTCGGGTTCAATTATGTACAGACGATGATCTATATCATTATGCCGCAGGCTTTCAAGAATGTACTGCCGGCGCTCGGCAACGAATTTATCGTACTGTTAAAGGAGACATCTGTTTCCGGGTACATAGCGCTCCAGGATCTGACAAAGGGCGGCGACATCATACGAAGCCGTACATATGACGCATTGTTCCCGCTGCTGGCCGTAGCCTTCATTTACCTCATCATGGTAATGATATTTACAAAGCTTGTAAATATGCTGGAGAGGAGGTTAAGAAGCAGTGACCACTAATGGAGATGTATTAATAAAAGTAAAAGACCTTCATAAGGTTTATCACAACAGGCTTCACGCATTGGACGGGGTGTCAGAAGAAATCTTAAAGGGCGAGGTTGTTGTTATCGTAGGGCCGTCAGGCTCCGGTAAGTCTACGTTCCTGCGTTCCCTGAATCTGTTGGAAGTACCGACGACAGGGCAGGTTTATTTTGAAGGCGTGGATATTACGAGTAAAGAGACAGACATAGACCGACACCGCCAGAAGATGGGGATGGTATTCCAGCATTTTAATCTGTTTCCTCATAAGACGATCCTTCAGAACATTACGTTAGCGCCCGTCAAGCTCTTGAAAAAGAGTAAAGAAGAGGCCGAGGCACGCGCAATGGAGCTTTTGAAACTGGTCGGGCTGGAAGAGAAGGCAAACGCTTATCCGTCCCAGCTTTCCGGCGGACAGAAGCAGCGTATCGCAATCATACGCTCCCTTGCAATGGACCCGGATGTAATGCTGTTCGATGAACCGACGTCAGCACTGGATCCTGAGATGGTAGGGGAAGTACTGGAGTTGATGAAAAAACTTGCGAATGACGGCATGACGATGGTTGTTGTGACACATGAGATGGGATTCGCAAAAGAAGTGGCGACAAGGGTCATTTTCATGGACGAAGGAAAGATAAAGGAACAGGGGGCGCCCAAAGAATTCTTTGAGAATCCGAAGGAACCGCGGTTAAAAGATTTCCTCTCCAAGATATTGTAAAATTAAAATATAAGATTCGGTACGGCATTCACTGCCGGCCAGAGGGAGAACCCCGGAGCGATTGATATGCTCCGGGGTTTTTGCAGATGAAAGGGGATTTTTGAGGGAAGGGAATTTCTGAGAAAAGGGAAATTCTTTTTACAAAACATGTGTTCCGTGCTAAACTTATTTCATAACAGATAAATGATAGGAAAAGGACTAAGATAGGATATATGAGATATGAAAGAATAGATAAGGCTGTATTTCTGGAACGCCCGAACCGGTTTATTGCATATGCGGAGATTGGCGGAAAGAAGGAAACGATCCATGTTAAGAACACTGGGCGATGCGCAGAACTTCTGAAGCCTTTGGCACCTGTTTATGTACAGAAGAGTGATAACCCTGAGCGGAAGACGCAGTGGGACCTGATTGCCGTAGAAAAAGGAGATATTCTTGTGAATATGGATTCCCAGATTCCGAACCGGGTCGTTCAGGAATACATAGAAAAAGGGAATCTCTTCGGTGAGAAGCCATATGTAAGGCCGGAGACAACATACGGCAATTCCAGATTTGACCTGTATGTGGAATCCGGGGAAAGAAAAATCTTTATCGAGGTAAAGGGAGTAACGCTGGAAGAAGACGGTGTGGCACGTTTCCCGGATGCCCCGAGTGAGCGGGCGGTCAAACATGTTGAGGAATTGTGTCTTGCTGTAAAAGAAGGGTATGAGGCTTATATTATATTTGTGATCCAGATGAAGCCGATCCGCTATTTTACCCCGAATATGGATACGCATCCCGCTTTCGGGGAGGCTTTGAAGAAAGCAAGGGCTTCTGGTGTCAAAGTGCTTGCCTATGACAGTATAGTGACCCCGGAGAGCATCGAACTGGATCAACCAGTGCCTGTTGTGCTGGGGAATCCGCTCTTAAAAGAGGCTGCACTCCCGCTGGTGGAATGGTACAGAAGCAGCAAGCGCGACCTTCCGTGGCGGCATGATATAAGTGCATACCGTGTATGGGTTTCTGAAATTATGCTCCAGCAGACCCGTGTGGAGGCGGTGAAGCCGTATTTTGAGAGGTTTTTAAAGGAACTGCCGACAGTGAAAGATCTGGCGGAGGTTCACGAGGATAAGCTGCTTAAGCTCTGGGAAGGACTTGGTTATTATAACCGTGTCAGGAACATGCAGAAAGCAGCCCAACAGATAATGACAGATTTTCACGGGAAATTCCCTGAAAGTTATGAGGAGATCCGGTCGCTTGCAGGTATTGGAAGCTACACGGCAGGTGCCATCAGCTCCTTTGCCTATGGAGTGCCGAAGCCGGCTGTTGACGGAAACGTGCTGCGGGTCGTATCGCGTCTTCTTGCAAGGGAAGATGACATTATGAGAGCGAGTGTGAAGACTGGTATAGAGAAAGAGTTGGAAGAAGTGATTCCACCAGGCGCACCGGGAGACTTTAATCAGGGGCTGATCGAACTGGGTGCCATCGTGTGTGTGCCAAACGGAGAGCCTAAGTGTGAACAGTGTCCTCTTTCACATCTCTGTCAGGCCCATGAGCAAGGGATTGAGACAGAACTGCCTGTAAGGACAAAGGCAAAGGCCAGGAGGATTGAGAAGAGAACAGTCCTGATTCTGAAAGACGGGGATACACTCGCCATTAAGAAGCGTCCCGGAAAGGGGCTTCTTGCGGGATTATATGAACTTCCCAATGTGGAGGGACATCTTACGAGAAAACAGGTCATAGAATATAGTAATTCCATCGGACTTGCTCCGATCCAGATTAAAAAGGCAGAGAGTGCCAAGCATATATTCAGCCATGTAGAGTGGCATATGATCGGATATGAGATTAAGGTGGATGAATTGGAAAAAAACTGCAGTGAAGAAATGATATTTGCCCGGAAAGACGAAATTGAAGAAAAATACTCCATTCCGTCGGCCTTTGAGGCATACAGGAGATATGTACTTTAATTTAGAGTCCGCTCTGTTTTCTTGAAACCCGTATTGATTTATGGTACAATTGCTGTAATAACTTGAAGGGGTATTATGAGGAACGGTTAAGACTGTATGGCACAACATAAAAGGAGTGTACAGCTATGGGCGATAAAACGGAGTTATCCAGACAGCAGCAGAAGTCTAAAGAGACGAAGGAACGTATCTTCAGGGCGGCCAAACGTATTTTGCAGAAGAACGGATATGAGGAGCTTTCTATAAAGAACATTTGTGAAGAGGCAGGCGTTTCTAACGGTAGTTTTTACCATCACTTTAAGACAAAAGATGACCTGCTTTCCTATTATATAGAGGATCAGCCGAATATCAACCCGGACCTGCTTGATCTGCCGAAGAATGCAGATGAGGCTAAGATTGCTATTATTCATGTATATCTGAACTATGTGGAGTATTGCAGGGAGCTGGGGGTGGAATTCATATCCGGCTATTATGACACGAAGAACCAGGCCCTCAACCCTGCAATCCGCACGGAGCGGCCATATCCGATAGTTACGGTGCAGACATATGTAGAGAAAGCAATACGGGAAGGGATCATTCAGATAAACGTGCGCATTGAGGAGTTTACTACGGATATCCGCATGATTGTAATTGGCAATGTATTTGAATGGTGCCTGAGGAACGGTGAGGCTGATTTTGAGGGAAATATGCGCCGTTCTCTAGGGAAGTATCTGGACAGCACGGTTTCTTAATGAAAGGATAACTGCAAAGGGGTACAGATGATGAAATATACATTTATATTGAATCCAAATTCACGTTCCGGCATGGGCGGCATGATATGGGAAACCATAGAGCCTGAACTGATAAAAAGACAGGTAGAATATGAATGCCTGCGCACGGATTATCCGGGGCATGCCATGAAACTGGTCAGAGAGCTTACGGCTGACCGTGAGGAACATATACTGGCAGTGCTCGGCGGGGATGGCACGGTTAATGAGGTAATTAACGGAATCTGCGATATCAGCAAGGTGACCCTTGGTTATATCCCAACTGGATCAAGCAATGATTTTGCGAGGGGGATGAAGCTTCCGAAGGACCCGCGAAAGGCGTTGGAAGTGATACTGAATCCCGGGGAAATAAAGAAGATGGACGTAGGTCTTCTGACACGCGCCGGAAAAGAGCGCAGATTTGCTGTGAGCACGGGTATTGGCTTCGATGCGGCAATCTGCCACCAGGCAGCCGTTTCTAAGCTGAAGGTGCTGCTGAACCGCCTGAAGCTTGGAAAGCTCACCTATGTGGGGATTGCGCTGAACCGCTTGTTCCATGATAAGCCGGTGAAGGCGGAAGTGACGCTGGATGATGGTGTGACGAAGCAGTATAAGAAGGTATATTTTATTGCCGCTATGAATAATCCTTATGAAGGCGGGGGATTTTATTTTTGCCCGGATGCCAGAAGCAGCGACAGGCAGCTGGACGTGATCATCATATCCAACCTGCCGAAACTGGCCGTACTCCTGCTGCTTCCCACCGCATATAAAGGGTGGCATGTGCATTTCCCGGGAATATCTGTCATGCAGTGCAAAAAGGTGTGCGTGAAGATGGAACGTGCGCTGCCAGTCCACACGGATGGTGAGCCTGTATTTTTAAGGAAAGAAATCAAGGCTGAACTTTTAAAAGAGCAGATCAGAGTTATATCAGCCTGAAAGAAGGAACGCATTATGGCTGGAATTATTACAGCAGTTGTGATCGTATATTTATACTTATTTATGATAGCACCGCGGATGACACAGCGCGGACTGATGAAGCCTTTTCTGGGAACACACTGGGCCCACAGAGGGCTTCACTGCATTGAAAAAGGAATACCTGAAAATTCTATGAAGGCATTCCGGATGGCGGTAAAGGAAGGGTTTGGGATTGAACTGGACGTGCACCTGACCAGAGACGAAAAATTAGTTGTCTTCCACGATGACACACTGAAGCGGGTATGTAAAAGATCAGGAAAAGTGGAAGACATGACCTACGAAGAACTGAAAAGCTGTTACCTGAGCGGGACTTCGGAACGGATTCCGCTTTTTTCGAGCGTTTTGAAATATGTAGACGGCAGAGTTCCGCTTTTGATCGAAGTAAAGCTCCCAACACAGGACACAAAGATCTGTGCCAGACTGTCGGAGGAACTGGCGGATTACAAAGGAGCCTTCCTGATCCAGTCCTTTAATTCCCTTGTAATCCACTGGTATAAGAAACACCGTCCGAAGGTCCTTAGAGGGCAGCTTTCTTCAAATTTGGTGAAAAGTGACAGGAGCCCGCATTATCTGCTTCGTTTTTGCGTAAAATATTTGTTAAGTAATTGTTACACAAGACCTGACTTTATTTCATACAAATTACAAGACAGCCATAACCTGAGCCTGTGGCTCATACAGCACCTGTTTCTTTCGCCGGTGGCGGTGTGGACACTGAAAACGGCGCAGGAGGCGGAAGAAGCAGAGCGGCGGTTTGATATGTATATTTTCGAAGGAAACGGCCGGCAGAGTGTGTAAATTCAAAAGATTTTGTTAAGGTTTTATGAACAGTGTTGTTGTCCACAGAAATTCGTGCTATAATCGGGGCAAGTTAGAGGGATTCAGTATAAGCATTCGGCAAAAAGGGAGCGTTCGGTATGAACATGAAAAGCAAGGCGGCAGCCTTCATTAAAAAATATAAACATGCCTGGGTATTTATGTACATTTTGATTTATATGCCCTGGTTCATGTATCTGGAGAAGCACGTAACAAGTAACTATCACGTAATTCATTCTGTGATTGACGATAAGATACCATTTATAGAATATTTCATTGTTCCGTATTTATTATGGTTTGTATTTATTGCCGCCGTATTCCTTTACTTTTTCTTTACCGACGTAGAAGGGTTTTATAAGATGGCAAAGCTGATGTTTACGGGAATGACGATTTTCTTGATTATATCAACGCTTATGCCGAATGGACTGCACTTGAGACCCATGTTTTTTGCGCGTGACAATGTATTTGTAGACATGGTAAGAATGCTTTACCGGGCTGACACCCCTACAAATGTTATGCCCAGCCTTCATGTATTTAACTCTATAGGCGCATGTATCGCAATCTACAACAGCAAGGCGCTGCGCAGACATAAGATTATTTCATGGAGTGCCTATATTCTGGCGGGTTTGATTATCCTTGCGACTATGTTTTTAAAACAGCATTCTGTAATAGATGTCATGGCAGCATTTTTAATGGCATATACGCTATACCAGTTTGTCTATGTGACACATGGGAAAAAAGTACCGAAACTATCCCGCCAGACGGCTTTTTGGCTGAAGTAGGCTGTATCCGTCAGGCGGTTTGAAAGAACAGTGAAGTTTGAAGAGAGCGAGAGACACCCGCCCGGGAGCCTCCCGCTCTTTTAGCATTTTGGCTGCTGTGCACGGCATGCACAGTAACGCATTTTGTACTGCCTGGCCCCATTTTTCTGTTTATGTAGTAGCCAAATAAGCGGGGTTAGTGGTATAATGTGAGCAGATTACGAGAAATGGATTAGGAGGAACATTATATATCATGGGAAAGATTATGTTAACAGGTGACAGACCTACTGGAAGACTGCATGTGGGGCATTATGTGGGCTCTTTGAAACGAAGAGTGGAGCTGCAGAATACAGGAGAGTTTGAAGATATATTTATTATGATAGCTGATGCACAGGCGCTGACTGATAATGCGGATAATCCGGAAAAGGTCCGCCAGAATATTATTGAGGTGGCTCTGGACTACCTTGCATGCGGACTGGATCCGGAGAAGTCAACATTGTTTATCCAGTCACAGATTCCGGAGCTCTGTGAGTTGTCTTTTTACTATATGAATCTGGTAACTGTATCCAGACTGCAGCGTAACCCTACGGTGAAGTCGGAGATTCAGATGAGGAATTTTGAAGCAAGCATCCCGGTCGGATTCTTCACATATCCGATCAGCCAGGCGGCAGATATCACTGCTTTCAAGGCAAATACCGTGCCGGTTGGTGAGGATCAGCTGCCGATGCTGGAGCAGACGAAGGAGATTGTAAGAAAGTTTAATTCGATTTATGGCGATACTCTTGTGGAGCCGGATATCCTGCTTCCGGAGAATACGGCATGCTTAAGGCTTCCGGGGACTGACGGGAAAGCAAAGATGAGCAAGTCACTGAACAACTGCATCTATCTCTCAGAGGAGCCGGATGAGATTAAGCAGAAAGTATTCAGTATGTTTACGGATCCAACCCATATTAAGATTGAGGATCCGGGAAAACTGGAGGGGAATACAGTGTTTACCTATCTGGATGCATTCTGCAGACCGGAATATTTTGAGGAATTCCTGCCTGATTATGCGAATCTGGATGAATTGAAGGCACACTATCAGCGTGGCGGCCTCGGTGATATGAAGGTGAAGCGTTTCCTGAACAACGTTCTTCAGGCGGAATTAGAGCCGATCAGAAAGAGAAGAAAAGAATATCAGAAGGATATCCCGTATGTATATGAGATACTGAAGAAGGGCAGCGAAAAAGCTGAGAGCGTAGCGGCCCAGACATTGAAAGATGTAAAGGAAGCCATGAAAATTAATTATTTTGAGGACCAGGAATTAATCAATGCGCAGGCAGAAAGGTTCCGGGGATAGACTTAAAAAGGGGTCATTAAGATGCAGGATGTGAAGAATTCAGAGGAATACAGACTTCTTCTGGAAAGAGCGAACTACGATGATCTGACCAAGGTACTCAACCGCAGGGCGGGGAAAGAATATCTGGAAGGACTTCTTGAAAAAGCTAAGTCCGAGAAGAAGATGCTTGTTGTAGCACTCTGTGATATCAATGAACTGAAACAGGTGAATGACAGATTCGGGCACAGAGAAGGCGACCACATGCTTCGCTATGCAGCATCGTCAATGACACGGCAGCTGGCAGCATATGATCTGGTTTTCCGGCTGAGCGGTGATGAGTTTGTGATGGCATTCTATGACGAGGACCAGAAAAACGCAGACAGCCGGATGAAGATGATTCTGTCGGATTTAGAGGAGAAGAGGACTGGGAATGGGATATTCTATGATGTTTCCTTTTCCTATGGCCTCATGGAGATATATCCGGAAGAAATGTATACGGTTTCTGATGTGATTGCGAAGGCTGATTCCAAGATGTATATCCAGAAACGCAGTTACCATATCATGCGGGCAAAACAGAAACTGGAAGAGCAGCAGGAACGCATTTCCGGGATCCGCAATTTCGAGTATGATAAGGAGCATCTCTATGATGCGCTTGTAAGCAGCACGGATGACTATATTTTTGTCGGGAGTATGAAGACGGGAATCTTCCGGTATCCGCCGGCGATGGTGGAGGAATTCGGACTGCCGGGACAGATTGTCGAGAATGCAGCGGCCTTTTGGGGGACGATTATCCATCCTCATGATGAACAGGGGTTTCTTGAAAGCAATCAGGAAATCGCGGACGGAAGGACAGAGTACCATGATATAGAATACAGGGCTCGCAACGTCAGAGGAGAGTGGATCTGGCTGCGCTGCCGCGGCAGGATGATACGCGATGAACAGGGGGCACCGAATCTGTTTGCAGGCATGATCACGAATCTGGGGCGCCGGGACCAGATTGACCATATGACAGGACTATATAACCGCTTTGAATTCGAAGGGGATGCAAAGAAGTATCTTGTAGATGGCAAAGGCACAAAAGAGCTTGGTATTATGATTCTTGATATGGACAGTTTCCGCAATATTAATGATCTGTACAACCGTTCTTTCGGTGATGAGATTCTCAGGGTGACAGCGCAGAAGATAGCAGCTGTTCTTCCTTATAATGCAAAAGTATACCGTCTCGACGGGGATGAATTTGGCATTCTGATTCTGAATGGAAATGAAGAAGAAGCCCTGGAGATTTTTAACCGTATCCAGCAGAAGTTCCAGAAGCAGCAGGATTATAATGGAAGAAAGTATTATTGCACCATTTCAGGCGGGTATGTTATCAGTCCGAGAGATTCAGAGAATTATCAGGAATTGCTGAAATATGCCAATTATTCTCTGGAGACATCGAAATCTATGGGGAAAAATAAAATAACGGTATTTACACCCCGGATATTACAGCAGAAGGAAAGAAAACTGGAAATGACCGAACTGCTCAGAGAAAGCATGGAGCGGGAGTGCGCCGGGTTTTCTGTCAGGTACCAGCCGCAGGTGGATTCCGCGACTAAAGCCCTGTACGGTGCAGAAGCGCTGGCCAGATGGAACTGTACGTCCTTTGGACAGGTCTCCCCGTTGGAATTCATCCCGATTCTGGAGCAGAGTGGTATGATCATTCAGGTGGGCAAGTGGATTTTCCGAAGGGCAGTGGAACAATGCCGTGAATGGAGAAAGCTGAAACCGGATTTCCACATGAGCATCAATCTGTCTTACCTCCAGCTTCTGGAGGAAGATTTTATCATATTCGTTGAAGAAACACTGGAGGTGCTCGGTGTACCATACGAGAACATCACTCTGGAGCTCACAGAGACATATCTGATTGAACAGGATGGAACTGTGCATGATATGCTGCAAAGCCTTCAGGAAAAAGGCATACAGGTTGCAATGGATGATTTTGGTGTTGGGTATTCGTCTCTGTTTGAGTTGAAGAATACACCGGCAGATATTGTGAAGATAGACAGAGGATTTGTAAAGGGACTGACTTCCGATGTATTTACGGCGACATTTATCCGCTCTATTACAGAGTTGTGCCATAATGTCGGAAAACAGGTCTGCATGGAAGGGGTAGAGACGTCGGAAGAGTACGATATTGTAAAAGACATCGGGCTCGATCTGATACAGGGGTTCTATTTCGGGCAGCCTATCGTTCCGGAGATGTTTGAAAAACGGTTTTTCTAAAGAAGAGAAAAGAGCACGGTCTGCTTTCGGTACGAAAACGTGGAACAGCCAGAAGCAAGCTCCATCGCCAAAGGCGATTTTCATGGGCTTGCTTCTGGCTGTTCATGGTCCTGGACAGTTCCAACGATATTTATAATCGTAACGTTAAAATAAGAAAATCCCATGAAAGATCAAGTGCTAAAAGCCCTGAATCCCATAGGATCTTCTTTTTCTTTAATAAAGAGCCCAAATGACTCAATACAAACGTGCGCGAGAAGATTCGAACTCCCGACCTTCTGGTCCGTAGCCAGACGCTCTATCCAGCTGAGCTACGCGCACATGCTGCTATAACTCGTTCACAGCGAAATTTAGTATATAATAGATTTCGACATTTGTCAAGCGATTCCGGGAAAAAAGTTAAAAAATCCGGAACCGCCTGATACAATTCTTATATATTGCGGAATAAGTGTCTCGGAATTCCGTCTACCATAACAGGTGAAACGTCGCCCTGAATCAGCGGGCGCACATAATTTACAAATTCATCTGTTACATAGCTGCCGTCCTCGTTGACCCACTCTCTCGGGACAAGCTTCTCGTCATTGGCAATCTTGTGTACATCCTTTACCTCGGTTCCGCTCTGGTATGGATCATCAGACAGTCTCTGGATGACAACCATTTTACCGGAATCTCCCTCGTCCGCCGCTTTTACGGCGGCACCGCCTACCTGATATGCCTCCAGAATATCTACACGGGAAGCACAGTGGGAAGCAGAACGCTGAAGGCTGCTCAGCTCAATTGCGCGGGTCTTGCTGCCAATCTCTCCTGCGATATAGCTTGCCAGATAATTCGCAGTACCGGAGAGCTGTTTATGTCCAAATGCATCTACAAAGTCTATGCTCTGTCCCAGTTCGCAGACGTAACGGCCGTCCGCCAGACGGATACCCTCAGATACTGCGACTACAACAGAAGGTTTCTTTGCCAGAAGCTCTCTGACCTTTGCACCAAACTTCTCGATATCAAAAGGCAGTTCCGGCAGATAGATCAGATCAGGCCCGGAGCAGTCCTCACCTTTTGCCAGAGCTGCGGCACCTGTGAGCCATCCGGCGTTACGTCCCATGATCTCAACAATAGACACAAGTCCTTTCTCATATTCCAGACAGAAGCTGTCACGGATGATTTCCTTCACGGATGTTCCGATGTACTTGGCAGCGCTTCCGAATCCCGGTGTATGGTCGGTGAGGGCGAGGTCATTGTCAATCGTCTTCGGGCAGCCGATAAAGCGTGTTGGATGACCTGTCACTATCGCGTAATCGGACAGTTTCTTTATCGTGTCCATCGAATCGTTGCCGCCGATATAAATAAAGGCTTCAATATTCAGCTTGTTCAGTATGGCAAAAATCTTTTCATATACAGTTCCATCCTCATGAATCTCCGGCAGTTTATAGCGGCAGGAGCCGAGGAAAGCTGCCGGTGTCCTCTTAAGCAGCTCGGCATCCAGTTCTGTCTGGATATATTCTGACAGGTCGATATACCTCTCCTGCATCAGTCCCTGGATTCCATGCAGCATACCATATACTTTCTGGGCACCGCGGTCTTTTGCGGTGCGGTATACGCCTGCAAGGCTTGAATTAATCGCGGCGGTAGGGCCTCCTGATTGTCCTACTATTACATTTCCTTTCATGTCTGTTACCTCCGTGTCATTATTATTGTCAGTCATGCTTCCTTCGAAAGGAAACAACTCATATATCTAGTTTAGTGCATAATGCTCAATTTGTAAACGAAAAAAATAACTCTATGGTGAAAATGACTAAATTTGATAGCGGGGATTTATATACAATGTATGTACATTATGTCGTTTTGATGTTATAATAATGCTCGGAATACAAAGGTTCTGAAGGGCGGGTCCAGAGGACCGGAAGCGGAATCAATATTAGGAGGGCAGCGAAATGCATCAGTATGATTATTTGATAGTTGGTTCAGGCCTTTACGGTGCGGTAATGGCACATGAACTGAATAAAAGCGGGAAGAAGTGTCTTGTGATCGACAAGCGCGATCATATAGCAGGTAATATATATTGCGAGGATATCGAGGGAATCCATGTGCACAAATATGGAGCACACATTTTCCACACATCCAGCAAAAGAATCTGGGATTACATGAACCAGTTTGCAGAGTTTAATAACTACATCAACTCACCAATTGCAATCTATAAAGATGAATTGTATAATCTTCCATTCAACATGAATACATTCAGTAAGATGTGGGGAATCAGGACTCCCCAGGAAGCAAAAGACATGATTGCAAAGCAGGTGGTGGAGACCGGGATCACGGAGCCGCAGAACCTGGAGGAGCAGGCGCTTTCCCTTGGCGGACGCGATGTATATGAGAAGCTGATTAAAGGCTACACCGAGAAGCAGTGGGGGAGAGACTGTAAAGAGCTCCCGGCGTTTATCATCAAGCGTCTTCCGTTCAGGTACACGTATGATAATAATTACTTTAATGACAGATACCAGGGAATCCCGATCGGCGGCTACACGGCAGTTGTGGAGAAGATGCTGGAAGGAATCGAGGTAAGGACCGGGGTCGATTTCTTTGAATTCAGAAAAGAAAATCCGGATATTGCCGGTACTACCATCTTTACAGGAATGATCGATGAGTACTTTGGCTATCAGCTCGGGGCTCTTGAGTACCGTTCCGTAAGATTTGAGACAGAAATACTTGACTGCGATAATTATCAGGGTAACGCTGTCGTAAACTATACGGAGAGGGAAGTGCCGTACACCAGAATTATTGAACACAAGCACTTTGAGTTTGGAAAGCAGGAAAAGACCGTCATTTCCAGAGAATATTCTTCGGAATGGAAAGTGGGCATGGAACCCTACTATCCGGTCAATGACGAGAAGAATATGAAGCTTTACGAGCAGTACAGGGAACTGGCAGAGAAAGAAGAAAATGTCATCTTCGGGGGACGGCTCGGCGGCTATAAGTATTACGATATGGACAAGGTTGTCGAAGCAGCACTGGATAAGCTGGAAGACATACAGAACGGAATGAATTAAGTGGAAATATAAGTTAAAAATGCAGGCGCGAAAGTGCTTGCATTTTTTATATAAATCGGGTAAGATACAGATATTCTGATAGATCTGGTTTATCTGTCATTTCATGTTTAAGTTCGGTATCATTTCTGATAACGTTTTCGACTGTATTGTTTAAGCTGCGGAAAGGAGTTTTGTTGATAACAGCAGAAAGTTATGATGTTTTAAAATTTGTGGAGCATGGGGGAAAATGCAGGGCCAGTATGGATTGTGAGCGGGGCCGGCTGCTCATTCAAAGGCTGGGAGACAGCGGGGGCATCACGAAGGAACAGCTATTTAAATGGTTTAAGCAGCTGGTGTGTGAACTGGAGAAATACCACAGGTATCAAAACGGGAAGTGTTACCGGTATCTGAATCCTTACAGCATTCTTGTCACGGAAGAGGAAAAAATCATGCTGCTGGACCTGAGCTCCAAGAGCAGTGGCTTTGTCTTCAAGAACATGCAGATGCCTGCGATGAGGAAACATTTTCTCAGTCCGGCCTCTGCTGTGGAAAATACCGCGCCGGATGAAGACTTTTATAATCTGGGGAAGACGATACAGTTCATGCTCGCCCGGACAGAGGATTACATAACCCTCACAAGAAGAGAAACATATCTATTATCTAGAATCATTGATAAGTGTCTCGGTGAAAATCCGAAAAAGAAGTACAAAAATCTAAAGCAAGTTCATAAAGAGTTACCCGATATAACATTGAAACGAGTAAAAAAGCAGAATAAAAAAACAATACTTATCATACTGGCGATCGTGCTGGCGCTGACCGGGATTTGCACGGTAAAAGCAGCGGCGGACGGTGGGAAAAACATCAGCGGTAAGGATATATATCTGACGTATAAGCAGGCAGATGAAGAATAACAGGGAAATGACAGCGGAATATCAGAAAAAGCCCTTAAAAGGGAGGATGCCGGGTAGTCGCTTTTGCGGCTCCCGGCATGTATTATGAAAAAGTTTATTCAAATAGTATTGCACTTGTTGTCGGATGTGCTGTCAAATGAAGTTTTTTCGTTCTTCATTTGATATATTTAGTATAGTCAAGAGAAATGAAGAAAACATGAGGAGAAAATGAAAGCTTTTTGAATAATAAATGAACAAACTATGAACAGCAGGATTAAGAGAATGTTACAGAAGAAAGGATAACAGAAAACGGCCCCGGAAAAACCCGGAGCCGTTTTCTATTTAAACTTTAGGAAAGATAATTGGTGGTTTATGCTTTGTGAAGCCTGATCTTATGGCCAGATAGCTCTTGCTTTCTTTGCATCTACAACACGTTTTACAGCGATCAGGTAAGCGCCTGTACGCAGTGTTGTGTGCTGCTGGTCGGCAATGTTCCATACTGCATCGAAAGCAGGGTCCATAATGTTTTTCAGCTTTTCGTTGACAGTTTCTTCTGTCCAGCTTACTGACTGGATGTTCTGTACCCACTCGAAGTAGGAAACAACAACACCACCTGCGTTTGCGAGGATGTCAGGTACTACGATGATACCTTTTGCGTTGAGTACATCGTCAGCTTCAGCAGCGATTGGTCCGTTGGCAGCCTCTACAATAATGTCTGCTTTGATGTTGTCAGCATTGGAGCCGTTAATCTGGTTCTCTAATGCAGCCGGTACAAGTACTTTTACGTCAAGCTCAAGCAGTTCTGCGTTGCTGAGACGTGTCATGCCTTCTTCTTCATATCCGCTTAAGAGGTTTCTGCGGTCTTTGGAGAGGTATTCAAGGATAGCTGGGATATTCAGGCCGTTCGGATTGTAGATACCGCCGGATACATCGCTGACTGCCACAACTTTCATGCCTTCTTTGTGGAGCAGTTTTGCTGTGATGCTTCCTACATTTCCCATACCCTGGATAGCGACTGTTGTTCCGTTTGGATCTAAGCCGAGTTTTTTCAGGATATTCTTGGTTGTGAACATAACACCACGTCCTGTTGCTTCGTTACGTCCGAGAGCGCCGCCCAGTTCGATTGGCTTACCTGTAACAACACCGTGTACACAGTGTCCTTTTAACATGCTGTATGTGTCCATCATCCAGCCCATAACTGCTGCGTTCGTTCCTACATCAGGAGCCGGGATATCCTGCTCTGGCCCGATCAGGGGAGCGATAG
The DNA here is from genome assembly GCF_003479085.1 of Clostridium sp. AF19-22AC. Lineage (NCBI taxonomy): Bacteria > Bacillati > Bacillota > Clostridia > Eubacteriales > Clostridiaceae > Clostridium > Clostridium sp. AF19-22AC. Next base: position 234,971 of record NZ_QUGN01000007.1, read on the forward strand.
CGGCAGTGAATCTTCTTGTGATTGCGCGGATTTCGTTCTCTGACAGCTGGTTAGGATCGCAGACAACACCACCCTTGCCGCCGCCGTAAGGAATATTAACAACCGCACACTTGAATGTCATCCAGGCTGCAAGTGCTTTTACTTCGTCCAGGTTTACAGCCGGATGGAAACGGATTCCGCCCTTTGCAGGACCTCTTGATGTAGAGTGCTGGATACGGTATCCTTCGAATACATGTGTGGTTCCGTCGTCCATACGAACCGGGATTGCAACTTTCAATTCTCTCTCAGGATATTTAATTGCTTCGATGTCGCTGTCTGAATATCCGAGGATATCAGCCGCTTCTTTTACTACCTTTAAAACGTTGTCATAAGGATTATACTGTCCCATAATAAATTCTCCTTTATTATTGAATATTTTTATTGCTTCATTAAAAACTTCAGTTGATACTTTAAAACTTAGTTCATTTAATGTGGCAGGCATTAAATGAGAGGTGGCAATCATTTTGGTTTTTATTAAATCGTTTTACTTTTTGATCTTATTTCTCTAATAGTTTCTCGATTCCGGCGATTTTTACACATAAGGTAAAGATATCCATTGCTTTTTCCAGCTCATCGATAGTAGGATAAGTCGGTGCGATACGGATGTTGCTGTCTTTTGGATCTTTTCCGTATGGATATGTAGCTCCGGCTCCTGTCAGTGTCACTCCGGCATTCTTTGCGAGTTCAACTGTACGTTTTGCACATCCGGGAAGCGTATCAAGTGATACGAAATATCCTCCCTTCGGATTACTCCAGGATGCAAGGCCGCTGCCTGAAAGTGTTTCGTCCAGCTTATCTAAAACCATGTCGAATTTCGGCTTTAACTCTTCCGCGAGTTTCTTCATATGTGCCCTGATGTTTTCCGGGGTCTTGAAGAACTGTACGTGGCGGAGCTGGTTTAACTTGTCGTGTCCGATGGTCTGTGCGGACATGTGTCCCTTCAGCTCCTTTATGTTTGCCGGGCTGGATGCAACAAGTGCGATTCCTGCTCCGGGGAAGCTGATCTTGGAAGTGGAGAAGAAGTAGTATACTCTGTCCGGGTTGCCGCATTTCTCACACTCTTTAATGATATCCTTTAAAGCAACATCTTCGTATATATGATGAACACCGTATGCATTATCCCAGAAGATGCGGAAGTCTTTTGCTGCTGTCTCCATAGAGGCAAGCTGTTCTACAACTTCGTCACTGTAGCATACGCCCTGCGGATTGGAATGAAGCGGAACACACCAGATACCTTTGATGGATTCGTCTTCGCTTACAAGTTTTTTTACAATATCCATATCAGGTCCGTCTTCGTTTAAAGGAACCGTGATCATTTCGATTCCGAGTTCTTCACAGATTGTGAAGTGGCGGTCATATCCGGGTACCGGGCACAGGAACTTGACAGGATTTCCATTGTGCTTGGAATAAATCCAGGGTTCGCATCCGCCTGTACCGAAAAGGCACAAAAAGCTGAGCGTATCAAACATCACGTTTAAGCTGGCGTTTCCACCTATAATAATCTGGTCAGGATTGATCCCGAGAAGTTCACCAAACAGTTTTTTGCATTCCGGGATTCCATCGAGGATACCATAGTTTCTGGCGTCTGTTCCGTCAGCCAGTGTGTAACTCTCCATTTTATCCAGCAGTGCGTTGCTTAAGTTAAGCTGTGTGGTTGCCGGTTTACCTCTTGCCATGTTCAGTTTCAGGTTCTGTGCCTGGGCTTCTTTATATTGTACTTCCAGGTCGTTGAGAAGTGCGCTCAGGTCTTCGCTTGAATAATCTGCGATTGGTTTCATAAATCTCCTCCTTGTAAGTGAACTATAACGACAGATCTCTTAGTTCTTGCTTTTATTATAGAAATATCATAAAATAAAAACAAATATTTATATTTATATAGTTATTATAACTAAATGGTTATGGGGATTGGAGGAACGACATGTTCAGCGGTATGAATTATGTTTATGAGGTTTATAAAGAGCGCAGTTTTTCAAAGGCGGCAGAGAATCTGTATATCTCCCAGCCAGCTTTAAGTGCTATGATAAAGAAAGTAGAGAGTAAAGTGGGGATGCCCCTGTTTGACAGGAGTACGACGCCGATCCAGCTGACGGACTGTGGAAAGCGTTATATTAAGACGGCTGAGAAGATCATGGATCTGGAGGATGAGTTCGCGTATTATGTGGGGAATCTGCACGAATTGAAGACAGGGCATTTGTCTGTGGGAGGCACATATCTGTTTTCTTCCTTCATATTTCCACCGATTATTGCGAAATTCCGCGAGACTTATCCACATGTGAAACTCAGCCTGTTTGAGGGGCACACCCCTCTTCTGGAGCAGAAGCTTTTTGCGGGGGAGCTGGATATTATTATTGATAATTATCTGCTGGATGAGTCTATTTATGAGAAGAAGATTTTCATGGAAGAACATCTGCTGCTTGCGGTTCCGTCTTCCTTCGACAGCAATAAGAGGGCGACAAAGTACCAGCTTACTGTGGAGGATATCCGGGGCGGCCTGCACCTACAGCCTGAATTCCCGGGAGTGCCTCTCCGGAAATTCAAGGATGAACCGTTTATTGTACTGAGGGCACATAATGATACAAGGGAAAGGGTGGAGGCCATCTGCAGCAGGGCGGGGGTCCAGCTGAACATTTCACTGAAACTGAACCAGCTTCTGACTACATATCATCTGACGGAATACGGAATGGGGGCTTCTTTTGTGAGCGATACGGTTGTCAAGAGCCTGCCGCCGAACCGCGATGTCATCTATTATAAGGTGGATGACCCGGAAGCCGTCAGGGAGGTCTATCTGTACTACCGCAAGAATAAATATCTGACAAGGAGTATGACGGAGTTCATGAAAATGGCCATCCCCGACCTGGAGATCGAACCCCATGACAGGGCATAGTGAGGCAGGCTGTGCACGCCCGCGTGGGGTGAACGGTAACATATAAGCAAATGGTTATACAAGATATAACTTTGAAGTATTTGCTATTTTTAGCAGATTATTTTACACTGAAATCAGGACAAGGAGAATGTCGCATAAGATGTGGGATTGCTCCCCGAAGATCATGAAAAGGGGGATATGGAACATGAATGGCTGGGAAGAACTGATGAACAAAGAAGAGATGACGGAAGATGAAAAGAAGATAGTGTGTAACAGCCTCATGACGACAGAAGCGAGGATGGAACGGCTTATATTGAAGCTTTTTTCCCCGGAAGATTTCAGAAAAGTCTGGGAAAGGCGCATAGGCGACGGACTGATCGGCGGGAAAGCATGCGGGCTTCTGGTTGCCAGAAAGCTCATCAAGGTGCGTCTCCCGGAATTTGGGGAATTCATAGAACCGCATCATTCTTATTTTATCGGATCAGATGTATTCTGCAAATTTCTTGAGCAGAATGACTGTATGGAGCTCCGTGAGAAGCACCGGAGGGAGAAAGAGCATTTTAAAGAAGCAGAGGAACTGAAAAGCAGGCTTAGAAACGGGGTATTCCCGGAACATGTGCGTATGCAGCTAAAAGGCGTGCTTCAGCATTACGACAATACACCAATTATCGTACGTTCCAGCAGTTTTCTGGAGGATGGGTACGGCAATGCATTTTCCGGGAAATACGAATCGATTTTTTGTATGAATCAGGGAACTGAGGAGGAACGTCTTCAGGAGCTCGAGGATGCGGTGCGGCAGGTGTATGCCAGTACGATGAATCCTTCTGCAATTGAATACAGGAGAAAGCGGAAGCTTCTGGATGTTGATGAGCAGATGGCGCTTCTTGTACAGAAAGTGGAAGGGGAGCGCTATGGCGACCTTTATTTTCCGGTGGCAGCAGGTATGGGCTGTTCCTACAATCCTTATAAATGGATGGAGCATATGAACCCGGATGCGGGAATGCTCAGAATCGTTGTCGGACTTGGGACGAGGGCGGTGGAAAGGACACCGGGTGATTATCCGAGGCTGGTGGGTCTGGACCGTGCACAGGCGAATATCCGGACTACGATAGCCGAACGGCATAAGTTTTCCCAGCGGCAGGTGGATGTTCTGGATTTCTCGCAGAACAGACTTACGACAAAGCCGCTTGAGATGGTAATCCAGAAGATGACAGACTGGCAGAAGAAGACCGTTCTGAGCAGAGATTCGGATGCAGAATATATGCTGTCCCAGAGAAGGCAGTTCCGCAAGGTATATTTTGCGGATTGTCAGGGTCTGGTTGAGAATAACGAGTTTATCAGGATGATGCGAAAGATACTAAAAATGCTTGAGGCAGAATACGAACGGCCGGTTGACGTGGAATTCGCGGTAAAGAATTCTGAAGCCGGTGTCTGGAAGGTGAACCTTCTGCAATGCCGCCCGCTGCAGACAGCTGCATCAGAAAATGTAGTCATTCCGGAAGGGATTGACAATGAACTGCTTTTCGACGTGCGCCGGACCTCCATGCGAAGGTCGAAAAAGGAAAGTCTGGACCGGATTGTATGGGTGGACCCGCAGGCATATTATGAATATCCTTATGCGAAGAAGCCGGATGTGGGACGGATGATCAGCCAGATCAACCAGCGGTACGAGGAGGAAGATAAGAAACTTATGCTGCTTGTGCCGGGGCGCATCGGAACATCATCCCCTGAACTGGGGGTCCCGGTTGTCTATGCGGACATCAGCCAGTTTATCGCCATCTGTGAGGTGGCTTACAGCAAGGCCGGATACCGGCCGGAATTATCCTATGGGAGCCATATGTTCCAGGACCTTGTAGAAGCGGATGTATACTACGGGGCGATCAATGAGAACAGCAAGACAAGGCTTTACCAGCCCGGGCTCCTGAAGAAGTTTCCGGATGTATTTTTAGAATTGTGGCCGGAAGAGAAGGAGCTGTCCAACATCATCAAGGTATTTGACGTTTCAGGAAGCGGTACGTCCCTTCTTCTGGATGCGAAAGACGGGCGTGCGGTATGCAGGCTCGGGATGGGCAGTAATGGTTAAGGTGCTAACGGATCAATTGGCGGCAGATATCCAGAAACTGAAGGCAGGTCGGTGTAAAATAACTGTCTTTCATCCATGCAAGCCTGAATACACGCGGGGATGAAAAGCTGCGGATATGTATCTGGCTGAGACGTCCCAGGTTCAGGTCATCCTGCACTACGAAACGATAAATAAAAGAGATCCCGATATTTTCCATTACTAATTTCTTGACGGCATTGATGGTCCCTATCTCCACATAGGAGCGGAAATTGTTGATATCCTGGTTGTTTGACTGGAGTATATTCATCAGATTATGTTTGGAGTAGGTATCATTTTCACGGAAGACGAGCCGGTAATCGTTTAGTTCGTGAAAGTTTACCTCCTTACCGGCCAGCGGATGGGCTGGGGAGCAGACACAAATTGTTTCGGATTCAAACAGTTCCTCGCTCTCGTACTCATCCTGCGGGCAGGCGAGGTCTGTGACACAGAAGTGGATGCGGCCGTTTTGAAGCTGGACAAGCAGGGCATCTGCTTCATCGAGGTACATACTGACTTTTTTGCCGGGATATTTGCGCAGGTATTCTGCGACCATGTGGGGGACGAGTGATTCCCCTGTGGTGACGATTGTACCGATTCTTATCTCTTCCGGCTCCTGCGGCGGAGACTTCAGGCGCTCTGCGATATCAAGTGATCCTTCTTTGACCGTCTGGGCAAAAGCCTGCAGTAATCTGCCGTGTTCTGTGAGCTGGAGTTTCCTTTTTTCATCATAATAGAGCAGCTTTGTCTGATAACAGCTTTCCAGATGCTGGATATGCTGGGTGACGGCTGGCTGGGTGATGTTCAAAATACTGGCTGTCTGTGTGTAATTTCTCGTTTCGCACAGTACAAGAAAAGTATCGAGTTTCAAGTCTAACATAATTCCCACCTTTCTGAATATTCTGACAGTATTCTCTATAATCTGAACTTATCGGGCTATAAAATAATATAATTTCATTTTATTATTTCTTTATGCTAAAATCAAGTTATTAAATAAACCGGAAACAAAAAAGAAAGAGAAAATTGAGAATACAGCAAGGAGGCTTATCTTGGAGAAAAGGATAAGTCCCTTTTTGTATAAAGCTGCTATGGTGTTTGAAGGAAGGAGAAACATGTAAAACAAAGAAGTCCAGCTAATAAATGTCAATAGTTAAATGAAAAA
>NZ_QUGN01000008.1:0-220361 GCF_003479085.1 Clostridium sp. AF19-22AC
TAGTCTTGATTGACTACATCATTATTATACTAGGAGGAAATGTTATGATAAAGATAGAAAATCTCGTAAAACGATATGGAAATCTGGTGGCGCTGGATCATTTGAATCTGGAAATAGAGGAAGGGGAAATTTTCGGGCTGCTTGGTCCGAACGGTTCGGGAAAAACGACGGCGATCAGCTGTATGCTGGCACTGCTGAAATATGACAAAGGAAAAGTCACGATTTTTGGTGAAGAGATGAAGCCTGACAGCTACAAGATCAAGCAGCAGATCGGAATCGTTCTTCAGAATGTGGCGGTTTTCGATGAGCTGACAGTCTATGAAAACATTGATTATTTTTGTGGGCTGTATGTGAAGGAGAAGGCGAAACGGAAAAAACTTGTAGAGGAAGCCGTCCAGTTTGTGGGACTGGAAGAATATATAAAGATGCGTCCGAAAAAGCTTTCAGGAGGCCTTTTAAGACGGCTGAACATTGCATGCGGAATCGCACACAGGCCGAGGCTGATTATTATGGATGAGCCGACAGTCGCGGTGGACCCGCAGAGCAGGAACCGGATTCTGGAAGGGATTAAGGAACTGAACAGGCAGGGCTCGACGATCATATACACATCCCATTATATGGAAGAGGTGGAACAAATTTGCACAAGGATTGCGATCATGGACCACGGCAGGAGCATAGCATCGGGAACGAAGGAAGAGCTCAAGAGTATGATCAAAACAGGTGAGACTGTAACAATAGAAGCCGTTGCAATAGAAGAGGCACAGATCAGGGAAATCAGACAGCTGCCTCATGTGTTTGATGTCCGGTACGATGAACAGGTATTGACTGTGAGATGTACGGGCGCAAAACATAACCTGATCCGCATTCTGAATTATCTGCAGGAAAACGCAGTCTCTTTCGGGAGAGTTTTTTCAGAACTGCCGACTTTAAACGATGTTTTTCTGGAAATCACAGGAACAGAACTGAGAGATTAGGAGGGAAGATATGCTGCATTTAATGAAATACGATGTGAAAGTAAAACTGCATAATTTTAATATGCTTTTCTGGCCGCTGGTTTTTCCTCTTGTTCTGGCAACGTTTTTTTACTTTGCCTTTGGGCGCATGGAAGAAGCAGATTTTGAAACAGTGCCAGTGGTTATTGTGGAAGAGGCAGACAGCGCAGAGGCGGATGCATTTACAGAGTTTCTGAAGAGCATCGAGGCGGACGATACAAAACTGATTACAGTAAAGAAAATGGATGAAAAAGAAGCACAAAAAGCATTGGAAGAAAAGAAAGCAGCCGGTATTTTTTACGCCGGTGAAGAGCCGTCACTTACTGTCAGGGGAGTCGGTCTGGAGGAGAGTATTCTTCAGTCCCTGCTGGAAAGCTATGAGAATGGAAGGCAGACAATGGAAAATATTGCGGCAAGTCATCCAGAAGGCATCCAGAACGCTGTAAAACAGATGGAGAATTACGAGGAATTAGTTTCTCAGGTATCTCTGGGCGGCAGGACGACAAATGGCAATGCACAGTTTTTCTATGCATTGATAGCGATGGCATGTATGTATGGCTGTTTTATCGGTTTTGGATCTGCACTGACCCTGCAGGCAAACCTGACCGCCCTGGCGGCAAGAAGATGTGTAACACCAACCCATAAGCTGAAACTGATCCTCTCAGAGATGCTGACTTCTTTTGGGATTCACTTCATTAATGTAATAATACTGCTATTGTACCTGAAGTTTGTACTGAAACTGGAATTTGACGGGCAGATGCTGCAGATGCTGCTTGTGTCTTTTGTCGGCTGCATGATCGGGGTATCAATGGGAATCTTTATCAGCAGTTCCAGTAAACGGGGAGAAGGAATCAAGATTGCCATATTGCTGGGGATTTCTATGGTATGCAGTTTCCTGGCAGGGCTGATGAATTCAGGGATGAAGGATGTAGTAGAAAGAAACTGCCCGATCATAAACCGGATCAACCCGGCCGCACTGATATCAGATGCCTTTTACTGCATTAATGTCTATGATGATCCGCTTCGGTTCAGACGCAGCCTGATGACACTGGTCATAATGTCTGCCGTACTGACAATTGGCTCATTCTTAGTGATCAGGAGGGAACGTTATGACAATATTTAAAGGATATATGAAAATCACAAAACAAAATGCAGCCATCATCATTCTCTATCTGGTGGTTTTCTTCGGAATCACTCTAATGATACAAAGCTCTGTCAAATCAACGATGAATGACAGCTATACAGCACATAGCGTTAAACTAGCATTTGTGGATGAAGATGGCGGAGAAATGGCAAAAGGGCTTATGCAGTATCTTGAAAAGTACCATCAGGTAACATTGACAGAGAACAATAAAGAAGAATTACAGGAAAACATGTTCTATTCGAACATCGAATATATTGTAAAGATTCCTGCCGGATTCGAGGAAAAATGTCTGGACGGCGATGAAAAACTGTCTGTGACCAAAATTCCGGGTTCATACACAAGCTTCTATGTAGACCAGCAGATCAACAGCTTTCTGAATAACATGAAAACATACAACGCAGCAGGGTATACAGTTGGAGAGGCAGTCAAAGCAGTAAATGCGGTAAAGGAACCATCAGTAACAATGCTGGCCAGTAACGGAAACGCAGGAGAGGCACCGGTATACAGTTACTATTTTCAATACATCCCTTATCTCCTGCTGAGCATACTCTGCTATGTCCTTGGAAACATCCTGTCCGCTTTCCATAAGCCAGACATCCAGAAAAGAATGCAGGCAAGTGCGGTTTCCGCACGCAGACAAAATGTGGAGGCACTATTGGCGGCATCTGTATTCGGCCTGGTATTGTGGGGAATCAGCATGGCCGGAAACCTGATCCTGTATGGAAAAGAATTCCTGCAAAGCAAAAACGTTCCATACTATATCATAAACTCGCTAATCATGCTGGTGGTGGCATTATCACTCGCATACATGGTCGGAATGATTACAAATAACACGAATGCACTGAACGGAATCGTTAATATACTCTCCCTTGGGATGGGCTTCCTCTGCGGCGTCTTCGTCCCACTGGAATTACTGGGGAAAGGCGTAAAAACAGTCGCACAGTTCCTGCCGGTCTATTGGTACGTAAAAAGCAACGACCTGCTGGCCGAATACGGAAGCATCACCGGAAACGTCAGGACAGAAATACTGCAGGCATTCGGAATACAACTCGTATTCGCAGCGGCAATCTTATGCATCGCAATGGTAATATCAAAAAGAAAGAGATTAGGGACGTAATATAGTTCAGGTTTACTACGTCCCAAATTAAGGTTTGTGGTGTACCAATTTGAAGTTTGCCCTGTACCTTTTTGGAATTTTATGCTAATATTTTTATACTAAGATGTTCTTTGCGTCAGCGGAGGGCATCTTTTCTAAGGTTAGGCCGGTGTGTGGATAGATGTTTTCCAGACAGGTGAAAAATATAAAGTATAAGAGAGGGCGGCGAAGAAGATGAGTGTGGAGAAAGGCAGGATACATATAGAGAATCAGCTGGGGATTGACTGGGGTAAGTTTTATAAAAGTGTGTTTGCCCTTGTGATTCCGATGGCGCTGCAGAATCTGATAAATGTGGGGGTTACTGCGGCGGATGTTATTATGCTGGGCAAGGTGGGGGAAAAGGCCCTTTCAGGGGCGTCTCTGGCTGGGCAGGTGCAGTACATCATGGTTCTTTTTCTGTTTGGCCTGACGTCCGGGGCAACGGTGCTGACGGCACAGTACTGGGGGAAGGGCGATAAGAAGACGATTGAGAAGATACTGGCTCTTGGAATGAAGGCGGCGGTGGTGGTTACTGCGGTGTTTATGATTGCGGCCCTTGTGATTCCGGGGATGCTGATGAAGATATTTACGAATGATCCGGAGGTGACAGCACAGGGGATACAATACCTGCGGATTGTAGCATTTTCATATGTGATAATGGGGATTACCCAGGTTTACCTTTATGTGATGCGCAGTGTGGAGCGGGTGGTTGTGGCAACTGTCGTCTACCTCATTTCGCTTATCGTGAATGTGGTCCTGAATGCCATTTTTATTTTTGGCCTTCTGGGCTGTCCGGCGATGGGAATTCAGGGTGCGGCGCTTGGAACGCTGATTGCAAGGATTACGGAGCTGGTACTCGTATTTGGATATGCCAGGTTCTTTAATAAGGACATAAAATTCCGGATAAACTATTTTTTAAGGACAGATAAAATACTTGTGCAGGATTTCCTGCGTTATGCACTGCCTGTTGTTATGAATGAGGTGATGTGGGGGCTTGGCACGGCTGCGAATACGGCTATTTTAGGACATATGGGAAGCGCGGCCGTGGCTGCAAATTCTGTCGCGCAGGTGGCCAGACAGCTGGCAACTGTTGTGGCATTTGGCCTGTCGAGCGCCACTGCGATTTATTTAGGTAAAACAATAGGGGAGAAAAAATTTGAACATGCAAAGGCATATGCCAACAGGTTTCTTTGGCTGAGCGTCATTATGGGGGCATTAGGCGGGGTGCTGATTCTGGCGGCATCACCGGTCGCAGCGGCGGCGCTGTCACTGTCTGTGGAGGCTAAGGGCTATCTGAAATTCATGTTCTTTATTATGTCTTATTTCGTAGTTGCCCAATCATTCAACACAACGATGGTAGTAGGAACATTCCGTTCAGGCGGGGACACGAGGTTCGGCCTGATTATGGATGTTTCTACCATGTGGGGAGGCTCTATCCTGTTTGGATGGCTGGCCGCATTTGTGTTTAAATGCAGCGTCCCGGTTGTATACATGATATTGATGTGCGACGAGTTGATTAAAGTACCGATCACATGGATACGCTACAAAAGCTTCAAGTGGCTGAAAGACGTCACCCGGGATGAATTGTAGAAACGAAGGACGGATGGGAAAGTTTACTTTAAAGCATCTCTATGTTATGATAAATATTGTATCAAATTAAAAAGAGGTGAGCGTTTGTGAAGCTTTGCATTGCATTAGCTGGAATGGTTGAAATAAGTGGTTAACAATTAAGAGGAGGACTTAAAATGACTATTCCAGAGGAACAAATATATCCCAGAACGGGAGATAATCAGACAGTTTATTTAAAGAACGTAATCAGCGATCCAAACATAATGGTCGGCGATTATACGATGTATAATGATTTTGTCAATGACCCGGTATTGTTTGAAAAAAGTAATGTGCTGTATCATTATCCGGTCAACCATGACCACCTTGTGATCGGCAGGTTCTGTTCTATTGCCTGCGGAGCAAAGTTCCTGTTTAACAGTGCAAATCACAGGATGTCATCCCTGTCTACGTATCCGTTTCCACTTTTCTTCGAGGAGTGGGGGCTTGACATGAAAAATGTTGCAGATTCCTGGGACAACAAGGGTGATATCGTCATAGGAAATGATGTGTGGATCGGCTATGAGGCAGTTATTCTGGCCGGGGTTACCATCGGTGATGGCGCAGTCATAGGCAGTCGTGCGCTTGTGACAAAAGACGTTGCACCATATACCATCGTCGGCGGAATACCGGCAAAGCCTATCAGAAAACGGTTTTCAGAAGGTACCATTAAGACCCTTCTGGAGCTGAAATGGTGGGACTGGCCGAAAGAGCGCATTGCACAAAACATTACAGCGATACAGTCCGGCGCCATAGAAAAACTGGTATAGGGGTATGCAATCATTCCGGGGGTTTTAAGTAAATTGCATTTATGGTATAATGCTCGCACTTAGCGTGGTTTTATCACGCTTAGTAAGACATATACCTAAATACTTAACGAGGTATTTCACGAGTTTAGTATTTATGGTATAATACAAAAAGCGGGCCTTGCCGTTACAGGCAGGCTTGCTTTTTGAAGCAGTACGATACTATTATAGAAAGAGAAGGTAGAGCAATATGGCAGATGAACACAGCAATGGCTGCAGCGAAGAGTCCTGTGCAGGCTGCGCACATGCAGGATCATGTGAGAGCAAAAAGGAGGATTTCAGAGTTCCGGCAAATAAATATTCACAGATTAAAAAGGTAATCGGCGTTATCAGTGGAAAGGGAGGCGTAGGCAAATCACTCGTGACCGCATCTCTGGCCAGAATGATGCGTGAGAAAGGATACACCGTCGGCATTCTGGATGCAGACATTACAGGACCGTCCATTCCAAAGATGTATGGTGTGCATGAGACGGCGAAGGGCAGTGATGAGGGGATGTTCCCTTGTATCGCAAAGGATGAGACCAGAATCATGTCCGTCAACCTTCTGCTGGAGGATGAGGATACCCCGGTTATCTGGAGGGGGCCTGTTATTGCAGGAGTCGTAACACAGTTCTGGACTGACGTTATGTGGGGAGACATTGATTATCTGTTCGTGGACATGCCTCCGGGAACTGGAGATGTGCCGTTAACCGTATTCCAGTCACTGCCGGTAGACGGGGTTGTCATTGTAACATCTCCTCAGGACCTTGTACAGATGATCGTGAAGAAAGCATACAACATGGCAAAACAGATGAATATCCCTGTGCTTGGCGTGGTGGAAAACTACAGTTATGTAAAATGTCCTGACTGCGGGAAAGAGATCAAAGTATTCGGCGAGAGCCACATAGACGAGATTGCGGCGGAACTGAACATGCCTGTACTCGGTAAGATGCCGATCGACATGAAGATTGCAGAAGCGGTTGATGCAGAAAAATTCTATGAGGCAGAGAATCCATATCTGCAGGATATTGAACTTTAAAAAGGCGGGGGAGCCGACCAAAGCATATAATGAAACCCTTCAGTCCGGGCAGGAAAAATATATCCTGCTCCAGTCTGAAGGGTTTGTTCATTTCATAGCTTTTTCCGGAAACTTTCAAAAAGGAAATCCTAAAGCTTAATGTTCTTAAAGAGGTCACCAAGGTTTGTCCCGATGTTCTCGCTCTTAGGAATCTCTACTTTTTCAACAACTTCTTCTGCAGATTCCTCGAGTGCTTTCATACTCAGGCTTATCTTGCCGTCCTTAATCCCGATCACTTTTACCTTTACAGTGTCGCCGGCTTTCAAAACTTCACCCGGAGTCTTGATGCGCTTCTGGGAGATCTGGGAGATATGCACGAGGCCGGACAGTCCGTTCTCGAGTTTGATAAATGCCCCATAATTCTGCAGAGTCTCAACAGTTCCTTCCATAACAGTACCGATCTTAATGCTTGCGATCTGGTCTTCACGTGCTTTTTTCTCTTTTTCCCTTAAAATCTCGCGGGCGGATAAAACGAGACGGTTATTTGCCTGATCAACATCAATGACGCGTACTTCGATGTCCTTCAATAAATAGGTTTCCAAATCCTCAATATATGAAAGAGAAAGCTTGGATGCAGGGATGAATCCGCGTAAGCCCTCGACCATTGCGATAGCGCCGCCATTTACGATCCCTTCTACTTTAACAGGCAGGACTGTCTTGTTCTTCATGTAGTCAAGAACTCTGTTCCAGGGATTTGCATCATCAAAATGTCCCTCGTAATCAGCCATTGTCTCAACAGGTTCTTCATTTGTCTGTACTTCTTCTGTTCTCAATTCTTCGCTCATCATTGCACCTCAACTTATCTTTAAAATTCGTGTAAATCACACTTGCACCGCGGCCTATTACTGAAAACTCGTGTGTCTGTGTGAAAAATAGTACAGACTTAGTATAGCATATGTTTTACCAAAAAAACAACCAATCTTGAAAATTGGGTTGACGAATTCCTGAAAAAATGGCAAGCTACTATTAATGAATTGAAAAACCAAAGACCCTGCGGCGGGCTGCAGGGCATTAAATTTGCAGTGCGGCGGGTCCCGGGTAGAGGTTTTCTCCCACGGTGACAAAAAGGGATGGGATACCTGATCCCGTCCTGCCGCCTGCGGGAATAGAGGGTGAAATAATATGGATAATGGAGTAAATAAGCGAAAAGTATATGTAGTAGGCCACAAGAACCCGGATACGGATTCGATCTGTTCTGCGATTGCCTATGCAAGGCTTAAGACGAGGCTGACAGGGGAGGAGTATACCCCGCGCAGGGCAGGGCAGCTCAATGAAGAGACACAGTATGTTCTGGAGCGGTTTGGCATAAAAGTTCCCGGACTTCTTTCTGACCTGCGTGTCCAGGTGAAGGACGTAGAGTTAAGGAAGGTAGAAGGGCTCAATGGCAGCGTGTCCATTAAGACGGCATGGGCCAGAATGAAGGAACTCAACATCAAGACACTGCCGGTCACAAGAGGCGGCAAGCTCGAGGGTCTGATCACCATTGGTGACATTGCTACATCTTATATGGATGTGTATGACAGTACGATCCTTTCCACAGCCCGCACACAATACCGCAATATCGCAACGACGATCGGCGGCCGGGTAGTAATCGGAAATGACCACAGTTTTCTTCTGAAAGGAAAAGTGGGGATTGCGGCGTCCAGCCGTGACCTGATGTCTGATTTCATTGAGGAGGATGACCTCGTAATCCTTGGAAACAGAAGAGAAGCACAGCAGTGTGCGATCGACCTGAATGTAGGCGCAATGGTCGTTTGTCATGGTGCGGAGATACCGGCTGACATCATAGAACAAGCGAGACAAAAAGAAATCGTGATTATCAGCACGCCCCACGATACATTTACGGTGGCAAGACAGATCAACCAGAGTATCCCTGTCAGACATTTTATGACAAAGGAAGGGCTCATTACGTTTAAATTGCGTGATTACGTCGATGATGTAAAGGATGTCATGGCACATAAGCGTTTCCGTGATTTCCCGATCGTAGATAATAAAGGCAATTTCCTCGGCTTCATTTCCAGAAGGCGGCTGCTTAACAGCAGAAAGAAACAGGTCATTCTTGTAGATCATAATGAGAAGAATCAGGCTGTAGACGGGATTGAGGAGGCTGATGTGTTGGAAATCATAGACCATCACAGGCTGAGCAGCATAGAGACAATGGGACCTGTATTTTTCAGGAACCAGCCCGTTGGATGTACGGCAACCATCATCTACCAGATGTATCAGGAAGAGTGCATTGAGGTGGAAAAGGAAATTGCGGCGCTTCTTTGTTCCGCGATCATTTCCGATACACTGATGTTCCGTTCACCAACCTGTACGCCGCTGGATGAGGCATCTGCCAGAAAACTGGCGCAGATAGCAGATATCAATATAGAAGAACTGGCACTGGAAATGTTTAATGCCGGAAGCAACCTGAAGGGAAAGAGTGCAGAAGAAATCATTTTCCTGGACTTCAAGCAGTTTACAGTCAACGAAACCGTCATCGGGGTAGGCCAGGTCAACTCCATGAGCGGGGACGAACTCAAAGAAATCAAGGCAACGGTCCTGCCTCATTTGGAGAAGGCAAGAAAATCACACCGTCTGGATATGATTTTCTTCATGCTGACGAACATCGTTACAGAATCCTCGGAACTGATTTGCTGTGGTCTGGATGCGCGTTCCAAGGTGATCGCTGCCTACGACCTGCGTGAAGATACGGACGATTTGCTCTTAAAGGGTGTAGTATCCAGAAAGAAACAGCTCGTGCCGACACTCGTAGGTGCCCTCCAGCAATAAGCGTGCCGCAAAGGGGTCAGACCCTTTTGCACTCCGTATTCAGAATATTCTGAATTTAAGGGAAAGGAAGATGGTAAGAAGATGAGCAAACAAGTATGGAAGCCCGGGAATATGCTGTATCCGCTCCCGGCTGTTATGGTAAGCACCGCGGACCGATCAGGAAAAACGAATATCCTGACGGTTGCGTGGACAGGAACGATCTGCACAAATCCGCCGATGGTCTATATTTCCGTCAGGCCGGAGCGTTATTCCTACCAGATGATAAAGGAGTCAGGGGAATTTGTAATAAATCTGACAACAGAAAGCCTGATCAGGGCAACAGATTACTGTGGGGTCCGCTCAGGAAGAGACGTTGACAAATGGAAAGAAACTGGTTTGACGCCGTTAAAGGCGGAAACGCTGTCTTATGCACCGGCTATAGAAGAGAGTCCTGTCAGTATCGAATGCAGGGTGGCTGAGGTCAAAGAACTGGGGAGCCACCATATGTTCCTTGCCGAAGTGACGGCAGTTCAGGTGGATGAATCCTATATGAACGAGAAGAATAAGTTTGAACTCAACAAAACAGGCCTGCTTGCTTATTCCCACGGGGAATACCTTGGACTCGGGAAAAAGCTGGGCACATTCGGATACAGTGTACGCAAGAAAAAAAGAAAGAAAAAATAGAGAGAAACAAAAACGGGTGTGGGGTCAAATGATCAGAGTAACTGACAATTTGGCCGCACACCCGTCTGGCTTATTGAAACTTTCTTACAGGGCAGCAATAAATCTGCCGAATGCGTTCATTCCTTCTTCTGTGCATTTATAAACACCTGCATCTTCGAGCACCTGGCAGAAGACTTTCCCGACCTCCTGTTTCAAAATCCCGTCGATATTATCCGGGTTCAGGTCCGGATAATCAGGAAGGAACCCTTCTACCCAGTCGGCATGTTTTTGAAGCGTCTCATTGCTCCTGATATCTTTCTTTTCCAGAATATATTCTGTCAGCAGTTCCAGCTCATCTTTCAGACGTGACGGCAGGACTGCGAGTCCCATGACTTCAATCAGGCCGATATTTTCTTTCTTGATATGGTGCAGTTCTGCGTGCGGGTGATAGACGCCGAGAGGATGTTCTCCGGTCGTGATATTATTGCGCAGTGTCAGGTCAAGTTCATACAGGTCACCGTGCATTCTGGCGATCGGCGTGATCGTGTTGTGAGGCTGTCCGTCTGTCTCTGCATAAATGAATGCATCTTCATCGGTATATCCCCTCCATGTCTTTAGGATATGGTCTGCCAGCTCGATAATCCGGTTCTCATCACTGCCCTGGAGGCGGATGACGGAGAGCGGCCATTTTACAATCCCTGCAGCCACATCTTCAAAGCCTTCGACCACAAAGTTCCTGACAACAGGGGCCTTGGCCATAGCGAACGTATAGTGGCCGCCCTGAAAGTGATCATGGCTTAAGATAGAGCCTCCTACGATCGGCAGGTCCGCATTAGAGCCGAGGAAGTAGTGGGGGAACAACTTTACAAAATCAAATAGTTTACGGAAGGTATTCTTCTCAATCTTCATGGGCACATGCTCACCGTTGAGTACGATACAGTGCTCATTATAATAAACATAAGGAGAGTATTGGAACCCCCAGCCGCTGTCATTGACCGTGATCGGGATAATCCTGTGGTTTTCACGCGCCGGGTGGTTTGTACGGCCGGCATAGCCTTCGTTCTCCATGCAGAGCAGACACTTCGGATAAGAAGATGCCTTCGCATTTCTTGCGGCTGCGATGGCCTTGGGGTCCTTCTCCGGTTTGGAAAGATTGATTGTAATGTCCAGTGTGCCGTAATCCGTGTCAACGGTCCACTTCATATCCTTACAGACACGGTAGCGGCGTATATAATCGCTGTCCTGGCTTAACTTGTAATAATATTCGGTAGCGGCCTTTGGTGACTCCTTGTACCTTTTCCAGAATTCAGACTGCACCTGGGAGGGACGCGGCATGAGACAGTTCATCAGCTTCGTATCAAACAAATCCCTGTATACGATGCTGTCCTCAATGATTCCGCGGCTGCATGCCTCATCCAGCAGTTCTTTCAAAACATCCTCCAGAACAATCAGGGAGAGATCACAATCTGTGTCTTGATATTCATCCTCATGGAACAGATCGAGCAGCAGGTTGGTCGTATAAATACGTTCACATTCCGGTGTAAGCCCTGTCTGGATTCCATACTGTACCAGCTTCTTGATTGCTTCATTCAACATAACGTTATGCCTCCTGTTTTCTGAATCCGTGCGGATGGGTGCTGTGCCATTTCCAAGCAGAAGCGATGATCTCTTCCAGATCGGCATGCTGCGGATTCCAGCCGAGGACCTCTCTTGCCTTATCACTGGATGCAATCAGCCTTGCAGGGTCTCCTGCACGCCTTGGTGCTATCTTTGCATTAATTTCAAGGCCGGTTACTTTTTTGGCAGTCTCAATTACTTCTTTGACGGTGAAGCCGATCCCGTTTCCGAGATTGAAGATATTGCTGTCACCGCCGTCCAGAAGATATTTCAGGGCAAGGATATGAGCCTGTGCAAGGTCCGTTACATGAATGTAATCACGGATGCATGTGCCATCTTTCGTGTCATAATCATCCCCGAAAATACTGATGTATTCACGCTGGTTCAGCGGAACCTGGAGGATCAGTGGAATCAGGTGCGTCTCAGGACTGTGTGCTTCACCGATGCTGCCGCTTTCATGGGCACCACAGGCGTTGAAGTAGCGCAGAGCGACATATTTCAGGCCGTGTGCGGCATCAGTCCATTTCATCATCTTTTCCATCGCAAGCTTTGTTTCCCCGTATGTATTGGTTGGACAGGTCCTGTCATCCTCCATGATCGGGATATTCTCAGGCTCCCCGTAGGTCGCGGCGGTGGAAGAGAAGACGATTTTCTTTACATCATGGGCAATCATAGATTCCAGAAGGACTTTCGTGCCGCAGACATTGTTGTCGTAATATTTCAGCGGGTCGACCATACTCTCACCTACAAGGGAGTTTGCGGCAAAATGAATGACAGCATGGATTTCTTCGCTTTCGAAAATGTTATCCACGAAACCACGGCTGCGGATATCCCCTTTGTAAAAACGGGCTTTCGGATGAACCGCCTCTATATGCCCTGTCTCCAGATTATCCGCGATGACAACATCGGCTCCTTTGTCAATAAGTTCATAAACTGTGTGTGAGCCGATGTATCCGGCTCCTCCTAATACTAAAATAGACATTTGAACTCCACCTTTCTGAATCTTTTATTCCCTGTTTCTTAATTTAACTTACATGCCCCGCCGCCGATATCAACGGTATAGAATTCTGCCTCGTGGCCGACTTTCTCCTTATAGCTGCTGCCGACGGTACTGATGAAGGCATCCACGGCGTCATTTTTTACAATGCTGACCGTACAGCCGCCGAAGCCGCCTCCTGTGATTCTGGAGCCGATCACGCCGGGAACTTCCCATGCCAGGTCAACTAAGACATCAATCTCATCACAGGAAACCTCGTAATCATCCCTTAAGGAAATATGGGACTGGTTCATCAGTTCGCCGAACCGTTCAATATTGCCGGCTTTCAGTGCCGCTACAGCCTCGATCGTGCGCTGGTTCTCGGCAACCGCATGCTTTGCACGTCTTACCTGAACCGGATTCGGGATGACTTCTTTAAACTTCTCAAACGTATCCATATCCAGATCACCGAGTGCGTTGATGTCCAGTTCTTTTTGAAGTGCGGCAAGAGCCTCAGAACACTCCTGACGTCTTTCGTTGTATTTTGAATCAACGAGGCTGTGCTTTACCTTGCTGTTCGTAATAATAATCTTGGCGTCTTTAAGGACGACCGGGGCATATTCATAATGCAGTGTCGCGGTATCAAGGAAAATGGCATGGTCTTTTTTGCCCATTGCAACGGCGAACTGGTCCATAATCCCGCAGTTACAGCCGTTGAAGTTGTTCTCGGAATATTGTCCGATCAAAGCTAAGTCAATCATACTGAACTTATCAATGCCAAACAGGTCACTTAAGATCACTCCTGTCAGAACCTCCAGAGAGGCAGAAGAGGAGAGGCCGGATCCATTCGGGATATTGCCCCAGATTACCATGTCAAAACCACTGTCCAGCTTCACACCCTTTTCGGCAAAAGCCCAGACAACACCTAACGGGTAGTTCGCCCAGCCATAGGCTTCTTTGTTCGTCAGGTCGTCCAGAGAGGCTTCCACGACACCGAAGCTGTTCAGGTTCATGGAATAAAAGTGCATTGCCCTGTCGGAACGTTTCCTTGCCATCCCGTATGTACCAAGAGTCAGGGCACATGGGAAAACATGCCCTCCGTTGTAATCGGTATGTTCACCGATCAGGTTCACGCGCCCCGGTGAAAAATAAAATCCCGCGCCGTCAGCGCTTCCAAACAGTTCTTCAAATTTTGCAGATAATTTTTCTTTCATGTTAAATCCTCACTTCCATATGGTGTCAGAGTCGTTCTTTCCTATGCTTTTATTATAACGGAACAGAGGGAGGATGTATATAAAAAATCCGTGCAAAGATATGTAATTATGTTGCACGAGGAGAAAGCAGCCGATATAATAATGAAAGAGAAGTAAGGAAGAAGGGAGAGCAGAATATGGAAGGAACTTATAAATACTCATACAAGGTTGGAGAGAGCCTGCTGACCTCACTGTCTGTTTATAATGTGGGACATCAGAAATGTGGGCCCGGCTACCAGTGGGGGCCCGGTATCCGGAACCATTACTGCATCCACCATATCATTTCCGGGACGGGGTATTATAGTGTACATGGAGACACCTATAAGCTGTCGGCGGGGGATACTTTTATTCTTTATCCGGATACGGAAGTGAAATATTATGCAGATACGGAAAAACCGTGGGAGTATGCATGGGTAGGATTCATGGGGACCGACGCGTCGTCCATCATACGATCCACAGACTTTACGAGGGAAAAACCATATATTGAGAATGGGAAAACACCGAAAAGAGTCCTGAAGAATCATCTGGATAAGATATACGAAGTAAAGGGAAACAGTCATGAGGCTTCCGTGGCAATGACCGGGGCACTCTATACACTGCTGGCTGTATTCATGCACTATGCAGGCCATAGGGAGCCGTCCAGCGATATCCAGCTTGCTTACGTCGAGAAGGCAAAAAACTATATATCCACGAGCTACTCTTATCCGATCACGGTGGAAGATGTTGCGGCCTATGCGGGCATCAGCCGGAGCCATCTGTACCGTTCGTTTCAGGCATATGAACAGCAGTCCCCGAAGGAATACCTGAGCAATTTCCGCATAAAACAGGCCTGCCGCCTTTTAAAGGAAACAAGCCTGTCTATCGCGTCAATTGCTTATTCGGTTGGGTTCGAGAACAACCTATATTTTTCGAAGGCATTTAAGAAAGTGATGCATGTCAGCCCGTCAGAATACAGACAGAACTGAGAGGAAGGGATAAAGCTATGGCTCCTCCACCTTTTTGATAAAGCCCTTTTCCAGAAAATGTATTCCGGCACAATAGACCACAACATATACTGCCAGTAAAACGGCAAGCAGAATCAGGTACCTGGCAGTTTCCGCCCCGGTAAACAGTCTCTTCACAGGCATTCCGATGAAGAAGATGGCGGAGACGGCCACACCAGCCAGAAAGGCGAACCGGGAGTGCACAGACATATCGCTGCGCAGGAGATGGACCCGTTCTCTGCGGTTCATTCCAACGGCCTCGAGAAGCTGATTCCTGCGCCTGAGTTCCCCGATCTCCAGACTGTACTTCAGATAGAAGACGAACAGGCTGCTAATCAGCAGGATAAGTGCCGTGACAGAGAATGCAATTGCCTTAAAGAAGTGCCCGCCTTCGGCAAAAGACTGTGAAGCCTGTTTTCCGTAGCATGGCAGGATGGTCGGGTCCACATAAGTGTCCGCTGCATGCTTCTCTGTGAAAACCTTCAGATGCTCTGAAACATTCTGATATTCCCCGTCAGCCGTTTTCAGCGTTATAAGCTGTGTCGGGGAAGGTTCTTCTTCAATCCTGTCCAGTACGGACTGGCGCAGTTCTTCAAAATACGAATCAGAGAAGACTACGATATTTTCCTGGTCCCCTTCATGGAACATTCCTGTCAGAACTGTCTTTTCCTGACTTTTAATCCGGTATGGGGGATACAGCTCATCGCGGTTGTTCAGGGTATAATTGCAGATCACCCCCGCCCTTAAGTGCGGATCATATCCAAGGTCCTCCATCGGAGAATAGTACCAGTCCAGAAGACGGGCACGCTGTGAGGTATCCTGCTGGAACACGACATGAATCTCCCGGCCGTTCAGGTTCAGACTGCTTTTTTCATCCGGCCGTATAATCTTTTTCAACGTCCGGTATGTACTGTCCGAAATTCCAATATGCTGTCCGAGTGGGAAAAACATACCGTTATTTGTGGAACCCTTCAGTGTATTAAATGAAAACGGTTCTGCAAGCAGCGTGTCAATCCGGACCATCGGATAAGTCTCCATCTGTACATCATAGTCTGCACTCAGATCTTGAAAGAATTCCTCATCCCCTTCATGTGCCATACATACAAAATCATATGGATAGAGATTCTTCTCCGCAGAGGCAGTCAGAACCGAACTTAACCGCGGCAGGTAGACGGAGAGTGCAAATATATGAATCATAAACAGAAGAAAGAGGTACTTTGCATTTGTACGAAACCGGTATTTCCAGGGCAGTGTCAGGAAGATATGGTTCAGGCGGCGGTCCCTTTTCTTAATAAACCAGCGGTACAGCCTGCTGCCCCCACAGTAGATCAGGAGCAGGAAACCAAACAGCATGACTGCCAGCCTCGAAAGACCTTCCATCCAGTATCCATACAGATAGCCGCTGATTCCTGTTATGATACAGTAAATTCCGTAAATGAGTCCGACAAGCAGAAGTCGTTTTGGCAGCTTTTCCTTTTTGGTTTCGCTGACTGCCGAGGACGTAATATCCGTATATTCAAATAAATGATAATTGATCAGGGTTGCGAGACCTGCCATAAGTAAAAATGCAATGGCGGTAATGAGAATGAGCAGCCCATAGTCAGTAGGAACGGATGTATGTACCCCGATAGCGCGCAGAAAAAGAATTTTTGTGAGCGGAAGAAACAGGTTCCCGGCAAGCAGTCCCGCAGCCAGTGAAGCAAGGATACATACGATATATTCAAGCGCAATGACCAGCCCCAGAGTCTTTCTGCGGATCCCTAGGCTTATAAAAATCCCGTAGTTTTTCATGCGTGTCTTTATATAGTTCGAAATAATCAGAACGAACAGCAGGACTGACAGGACAACAACGATCACGGCGGCCTCAATAAAAATGGAGGTAATCTGGGCGCCTGAAGCCGAAGGCACATCCTGTCCCGGACTAAGCGTATGGTAAGCAGCCAGTGCCCCGAACATGACGTAAATAAGCGCAACAGAGGCCGAAGCAGCCAGAATAAATAAAAGATAGCTCTTCAGGTTGCTGCGGAAATTCGCAAAGATCACCTCAAAAAAATCTTTGGAGTACCGTCCTGGAAAACGCATCCGGCGGAGCTTGTCCAGACGGGCAGCCTCCTCTTTACGCTTCAGTTCCCGCGCTTTACGGTTCATCTCGTCGTGTTCCATAATCAGCCTTGCGCCGATATAATCCGCGACCATAAGGATCATAGAAACAGCTACGGCGGGCCGTACGGTATAAACGCCCAGAAATACGGTCAGAAGGTATACGAAACCGGTCCAGTAGCTGATGCTGCTGAGTACATTCGCATTTTTCCCAGCCAGGAAAAGAACGGACCGCAGGAGTAAAATCGCTGTAAGCAGGAGGGGCAGGAAAAGAAACAGGTAGGCAGGAACAATACTGACACCCGTTGCGGCCACCACCGCGGGATCCTCCAGAGCATTAGAAAAAGCCGAAATCCCGCCATAGCGCCGGACCTCAGCGTAAAATTCCAGAATCGTATAAGAGACCCCCTGAAAAGAGAGCCATTTAGCAAAAAAAATCAGGCAGGAAATCACAATTCCCACCACGGCGCAAAACCGGTTTGCAATACGCTTCATAAAAGCCTCCGTTCCCGGACGGCCCGCGGTGCACATCCCTTCCCGGCGGGCCTCCTGTCAATTCTTAAGAAACACTCGTTTCCGCTCCCAGCGGTTTCACCTTCTGGCGTATGATGCGCTTAAACAGCAGAGATGACAGTACCACAGAAACAATCTCCGCGATTGGAATCGCCCACCATACCATGTGAAGCCCAAACAGCTCAGCAAAAAGATAAGCTACCGGAAGGATCACAAATAACTGTCTTGCAACAGACACGATCAGGCTGTATACCCCGTTCCCGAGTGCCTGGAAAGCAGAACCTACGATAATACAGTAGCCTGCAAATATAAAACTCAGGCTGATGATGCGCAGCGCCGGCACCCCGATCTCCAGCATATGTTCAGAAGCATCGAACAGTCTCAGCAGCTGTGCCGGGAAGATCTGGAATATGGCAAGCCCAAGTATCATAATGCCGACAGCAATCATGACACTCAGATTAATGGTCTTCATGATTCTTTTCTTATCACGTGCACCGTAATTGTAGGCGACAATCGGAATCATACCATTGTTGAGGCCGAACACCGGCATAAAAATAAAGCTCTGCAGTTTAAAATACACACCGAACACGGCTGCGGCGGTAGATGAGAAAATCAGAAGGATCTTATTCATTCCAAATACCATGACAGATCCGATGGACTGCATAATAATAGAAGGCACGCCGACTTTATAAATGTTGGCGATAATCGTCCGGTCAGGGCGGAATCCTTTCATATTAATATTCAGTTCCGGATTTTTCCGGCAGTTAAAGTATAAAGACATACATACGGCTACAAGCTGGCCGATAACGGTTGCAAGTGCTGCCCCTGCGACTTCCATTCTCGGCAGGCCAAACAGGCCGAAGATCAGGATCGGGTCAAGGACAATGTTGATAACGGCCCCGGTTCCCTGTGTGATCATGTTATAAATCGTTCTTCCGGTGGACTGCATCAGACGTTCAAAGGTAATCTGCATGAAGATGCCGACGGATACAATCGTGATGATCAGCATGTATTGTGTACCATAACGGATGATGACGGGATCATTTGTCTGGACGGTAAAGAAAAGATGCGAACCAAACAGACCAATCAGTGCCATCACAATATAGCTGGCCATTCCGAGAAAAATCCCGTTTCTGGCAACGTTATTCGCCTCCTCGAACTTCTTCTCCCCGAGATGTCTGGAAAGAAGCGCATTGATACCGACACCGGTGCCCGCGGAAATGGCAATCATCAGGTTCTGTACGGGAAAGGCAAGCGAAACTGCAGTCAGGGCGGCTTCATTAATCTTTGCGACAAAGACACTGTCCACGACATTATAAAGCGCCTGTACGAGCATCGAAATGACCATAGGCAGAGACATTGTAATTAAAAGTTTCGGAACGGGCATAACGCCCATTTTGTTTTCTTGTTGTAATGGTTTTTCCATATTTTTATAATTCCTCCTCATTTGTGGCACAATGCTTATTATAACATCAATAAAATATAGTTACAATGCATATATTTAAAGGAAGCGTTAAAAAAGGGTCGTGACGGTTTGCGTTTTAAAAGGATGATGCAGGGCATGGGCCTGGTCTATGTTCTGCTTCTGATGGGAGTGGTCTATCCGTCTTTCTTCAGGGAAAATACGGTGGAAAATGAGAAGCGGGAAGTGTCGAGTCCCAATGCGATTGCATATGTGGCAGAGTCAATGACGGAGAAACCAAGAATTGCAATTACTTTCGACGACGGGCCGAATGCCACCTACACCCCGAAACTGCTGGATGGCCTGAAAGAACGAGGCGTGAAGGCTACATTTTTCCTGATCGGGCAAAATATAGAAAAAAATGGAAACAGAGAAATTGTGAAACGGATGTATGAGGAAGGCCACCTGATTGGAAATCATACATACCATCATGTGGAGATTACGAAGGTGAGTAATGAGGAGGCTTATCAGGAAATTGTTATGACGAATGAACTAATCAGCAGCATTACAGGGGAAGAGGTACAGTTCATGAGGCCCCCGTTCGGACTGTGGCAGAAAGAGCTTGAACAGAAGATCCATGTACTCCCCGTGATGTGGAGCATCGACCCTCTCGACTGGGCCACGGAAAATGTAGACGAAATTGTAAATAAGGTAGTGACGGAAGCGGAAGAAAATGATATTATTCTGTTGCATGACTGTTATGACAGCTCTGTAAAAGCGGCTCTGAAAATCATTGACCGGCTGACCGCTGAAGGATATGAGTTTGTAACAGTCGATGAATTGATGATGGATTAAATGACAGGACATAAAACAGGAGAAAAAGATGAATACACTAAATGAATATTCAAGAACAGAATTACTGATAGGAGCAGAAGGGATAAACCGGCTTAAGGATGCGTCAGTGATGGTATTCGGTGTCGGCGGCGTAGGTTCGCACTGTATCGAGGCACTTGCCAGAAGCGGGGTGGGAAATCTGGTACTGGTAGATAATGATACGGTATCACTCACAAATATTAACCGCCAGTCCATTGCGTATCACAGCACGATAGGAAAGTACAAGACGAAAGTAATGGAAGAACGTATCCATGATATCAATCCGGCAATCCGGGTGAAGACATATGAAACATTCGTACTCCCGGATAATCTCCAGTCTCTGTTCGAAGAGAAGCCGGATTATATCATAGATGCAATAGACACGGTTACTGCCAAACTTGCGCTTGCCAAGCTGGCCCGGGAACTGGATATCCCTCTCATCAGCAGCATGGGAACAGGGAACAAGCTTCATCCGGAACTGTTTGAAATAGAGGATATATCAAAGACAAGCGTATGCCCCTTATGCAAGGTCATGCGCAGGGAATTGAAAAACAGGGGGATATACCACTTAAAAGTGCTGTATTCAAAAGAAAAACCGATTGATACATCCGAAAGGGATACAGGAGAGGAAAAGGGTGTGAGGCGCAGTCTCCCGGGAAGTATTTCATTCGTTCCTCCCGTAGCAGGCCTCCTGATTGCCGGGGAAGTCATCAGAGAGATCGTTTTCCAATAAATGAAGTGCAAATTGGACAGACTTATAGTATACTATAGGCAATATGCGGTTGTTAGGATAAAAAAACATAGTGGGAATAGGAGAAATTAATAATGAACTCAAAGAAAAATTCGGTCCGTGAGTTTTTAATCATTACATTCGGAATGATGCTCGTGGCGGCGGCAGTCTATTTTTTCATGGTTCCGAGTAATATCGTGGTAGGAAGTATTTCCGGTCTGGCCCTTGTCCTGTCACAGCTTATCGGAATCCAGCTCTCTGTTATTACATTTATATTGAACGCAGTACTCTTAGTAGTGGGATTTATTTTTATCGGGAAAGAATTTGGTGCAAAGACAATTTATACATCCATGCTTCTTCCAGTTTTTCTATGGCTTTATGAGCGGATATTCCCAGTAACTAAGTCCGTGACAGGGAATCCGGTATTCGACCTTGTAACTTACATCCTGATCGTAGCGTTGGGACAGGCAATGCTGTTTCATGTCAATGCTTCTTCCGGCGGAATTGATATTGTGGCAAAAATCATCAGCAAGTTTACCCATATGGAGATCGGAAAAGCAGTGACCGCGGCGGGGATGGTAACGGCGATGACCTCTATCTTTGTCTACGACTTTTCAACACTGGTTGTCAGCATCCTTGGGACATATGCGAATGGCATCGCGGTAGATTACTTCATAGACGGATTTAACAAGAGGAAGAGGGTCTGCATTCTTTCTGACAACTATCAGGAGATTCAGGATTATATTATGAAGGAATTAAACAGGGGAGTGACACTATATGAGGCACAGGGTGCCTATGACAAAAAGAAGCGGACAGAACTGGTGACAATCCTGACCCAGCAGGAATATAAGCTGCTCCTGAACTACCTGCACACGACCCAGACCAATATATTCGTAACAGTGTCCACGGTGAATGAAGTAGTGGGACAATGGAATAAAAAACAATAAGAAGAAATGGCAGACTGTTAAAGGGCGTAAATCCAGATATTGGATTGCGCCTTTTTGTAATACATGTTAGTGGAGTGATAGGCTGGGGATTGATCTAATACATATCTTTTTAAAATAAATTGATTAGGTACCTTGACAAATAAGAGAGCGAGTGATATTATTTATACAAGGTACCTAACTAATTGCGGATTTCAACCGATTTTTAAGAAAGAGAGGAATTTATTTATGAATAATCAAGAAGTTAATAACCAAAAACAGAATCAGGAATTTTGTAACCAGTGTAACCGGCAGTGCCCAAAGGACGATCTTTTGTGCGGAAGAGGCAGGGCTTATTTCGGCATCGGAGATAACGGGAACGAAAGAGGCTCAGAGTCAGGAGACAGCCGGTCCGGGGATCACAGAGATTTTAACGGGGACTCTGAAAGAAAGCGTGGATACAGAGCTGCCCGCGAAAGACTGCGCAAAGAGCGCATGGCGGAGCTCCACAGGGACAGCGAAGGCAGGCATCACGGTCATGGAGGATGGCACGGACAGTCCGAAGAGGAGATGCCGCTTTCCCAGCTGTTAAGCAGCTGCGGTCATATTGCGGGGCACGCCGACAGACGTTTCAGGGGACAGGGACGCATCCTGCACATCCTCTCCCAACAACAGGAAATGAGCCAGAAAGAACTTCAGGAAGCCATGCAGGTCGAGGCAGGTTCGCTGAGCGAAATCATGGGTAAAATGGAAGCGAAGGGTATACTTGAGCGAAAGAAAGACGACAATGACCGCAGAAGAATGCTTGTCCAGCTTACAGAGGCCGGCCGGAAAGCTGCATTGGAATCTATGAAGGATACAAATACCGGGGAGGATATGTTTCAGGTACTGAGTGAGGAAGAACAGCAGCAGTTAAAGGAAATACTCGTGAAATTACTGAAGCAGTGGAAAGAAGACTTTGCAAAAGAAGGGCACGGCAGACAAAATGGGCACAGGCATGGAGGAGATCATCAGCATTCCCGGTCCGGGAAGGAATAAGGGCAGTGCTGCCAGAGATGAAAGCTTATAAAAATAGCTGCATAAAGGCATATGAAAACAATAGAAGTCTGGTTTTCATATGCCTTTTATAAAATTCCCTGAGATTATTTACAGTAATAATCGTAGATAAAGAAATTCATTTTTGCAGTCTGCCCGTTTATCATAAAGGTATGTTCTTTCTCGCAGCGCCGCGTCATTCCCTGGTGTTCATAAAATCCATAATTGCAGCTTGTATCGGTAAACAAGTAAAAGGCATCCAGTTTCTGCTCCTTCATATAATCAAGGGCAGATTGAAACAGTACCTTCCCGATCCCTTTTCCACGGCAGGAGGAATCAACTGCAAATAATGCAATCTCCGCAGGATAAGTTCTGCCGCAGTCCTGTAAAAGCTGCTGATCTATTCCATTTACATTCCCGAAGATTTTCGATACGTTTCTACCTTCTTTGGAAAGAAACAGGGAAATTACTGCGGTTAACTGTCTGATTTTCCGGCTAAACGGACATCTATGTATTGCCCTGTTTTTGGCTAAAATGATGCCGACAGGTACTCCATTATCAAGGGCAGCACGGGAAAAGGTGTAGTTCGTCAGGCAGCTGCTTAAATACACCCGTGCTAATTTGGATGCGGTCTTTGGGCTGCATAATTCATCATAATGCCATGTCTCTCTGATTATGTTTTCCAATGCCTTAAAATCCTGATTCTGAAATTCTCTTAATGTAATCTGCATACTAATTTCTCCTTGTCTGTAATCTTTACAGCATTTATAATAAAGTATACAGTTACTGTAAAGTCAATAATGGAATGAAAAGAGGTTAAAAATGAAAAGAAATCTGGCAAAACTGACTACGGCACAATTTGCCAAACTGCACAAGGTAAATAAACGGACACTGCATTACTATGATATGATCGGTCTTTTTTCACCAGATATGAAAGGAGATAACGGCTATAGATACTATGACATTTCACAAAGTATAGATTTTGAATATATCCGGATGCTGAAAGATTTGAACATGAGCATTGAAGAAATACAAACTTATCTGCAGCATCCTGATTCAGAGAGCTTTATTAAAATGGCTGAAATAAAAGAAAAAGAAATCGAAACACAAATACAGAACTTAAAGAAGGTAAAACAGGTATTACATACGAAAAGGGGGCAGGCAGTTTTTTGCAGGACATTAGATGAACAAGAAATCAGAATTACAGAATGCGATGCTGAAGAATATTTTATCCTTCCTTATGATTTCTTAAATGATGATTTAACAGATTTATTTTCATATGTAAAAGAATCCTGGAGCATCGAGCAGATCCGAATGGGAATTGGGGGATTTATATCCGCAGACAAAATCATGAGAGGGGAATTTGATATGTATGACGGTATTTATTCCCCTGCGGCAAAGGGCCCGTCGTCCGCGAAAAAGCTAGTAAGGCCGAAAGGAAAATATTTATGCGGTTATCAAAAAGGAACATGGGACAAATTACCTCAGATTTATCATAAGATGATTTCATTTGCAAAAGATCATGATTTTAAGCTGGCTGGGTATGCTTATGAATCAGGTCTCAATGAGTTTATGATTGATAGTGAAAATGAGTATATTACACAGATCATGATAAAAATTGAGCAGATACATTGATTTACAGGATAAATTACGAAAATAAGTCATCCGAAAACAAATGCTAAATATATTACAACTGTTTAGTTACGAAATGTATGCTACACTGTATGGTATATTTTTAATGCTGGAGGATGAAAGAATGGAGATACAACAAAGAGTAAAATCTTATCTGGAGTATTGTGAATTTAGAAAACAGCTTGACGGTAAAACGTTAAAGGCATATAGGATTGATTTAAGGCAATATTTGACTTTTATGGACCAGAAAGAACCGAGCAAAGACCAGTTGGAGCTTTATATAACAGATCTGCATAAAAAGTACAAGCAGAAAACAGTAAAACGAAAACTGGCAAGCGTAAAGGCTTTTTACAATTATCTGGAAGAGGAGGAAATCATAAAAGAAAATCCATTTAGGAACATTAAGGTTAAATTCAAAGAAAATATCATTTTGCCCAGAATTATTCCGAGAGATGAGATAGAGCGGCTATTGAATTATATGCATTCACATCTTCGGGAGGAACGCGAAAAAGGCAATAAATACTGGCTGCGTGATCTGGCCGTGATAGAAATGTTTTTTGCTACAGGCGCAAGGGTTTACGAGATATCAAATATTAGGGCAGACTGTGTCGATCTGGGTTCGGGAACAATCAGATTCATGGGGAAAGGCGGAAAAGAGCGATATATTCAGATCGGAGAGCCTTCCGTGATAAGGTTGTTAAGAGAGTACTCTGACGAAAATAAGAGTGAAATCAGAAAGAGCGGATACTTCTTTATAAATCAGCGGGGAGAACGATTTACAGAGCAGTCTGTCAGACTGATGCTGAAAAAGCACACCAAACAGGCCGGAATAGACAGAAACATCACACCTCACATGTTCCGGCATTCATTTGCCACATATTTGATTGAAGAAGGTGTTGACATCAGCTGTGTGCAGCAGATACTTGGTCACAGTTCAATAAAAACAACACAGATATATATTCATGTGGCGGCGAGACGACAGGCGGAGATATTGCGGAGCATGCATCCCCGGAATCAAATGAAAATCATAAGTGCTGCATAGATAAAATGTATAAAATACAAGGGATTAGGCTGGCTTAAGAGGGCGGTCTTTTTGTGGTATAGAAAAATTAAAAAGTTTATGCAGATAGGAAAAATGTGGAGTTTTAGGTTGTCGAAAATGGGAAAGTATGGTATTATTATCCCGTGGTGAACAGTTTTCTCGAGATAAGTACAAGGGGGGCTATCACCTTTTTTATTAATTTATTTTGGGGATGGTAGCAGGAGGATTATTATTGTCAAGATGTTGGATAATTAGTAGTTATCAATTACTCTTGATGTCAAATGGAGTAAGTTATGAATATTAATTATTTTATCTCACATAGCAAAGAAACAAAAGAAAATATCGCCATTCCTATTGTGCAAATATTACTAAATTTGGGATTTGACGTATGGATTGATCGAAAAGAAATTGCATCTGGAGGATATATTTATCAGGACATAAAAGAAGCTATTTACAGTTCTGAATACTGTATTGCTATTATTGATTCCTTTTATTTATCACGTGCATGGACATTAAAGGAATTAAATTTATTCTATCAACGTGAACTCACAGAACATAAAAACCTAATAATTCCTATATACATAGGTATTGAAAAAGAGACAGTATATAAACAGTTTTCATGGTTGGAAGGGCGCGCTTTCGAAGAAATATCCAATGATAAATTTGATATTCACGTATGCGTAGATACAATATGTAGAATAGTAGGTAGATACTATAACGATAAGATAACAGAATCAATTGAAAATATTTTTAATCATATTAAAAATTTCTCCTTTCCTTGCAAAGAAACCATTATGATTTTAATCAATGACAAAGAATACTATTCAACAGATTTTCGGACTGCAATCATTGAATTTAGTAATATTGGGGGACTCTTACATGGAATATATATTTCCATGAGCCAAAATCAGACCCCCAATTTTGATTTAGAGACTTCTTTTCGTTTTTGCAATCTTTTGAGAAACATTTGTTTTAATGCCCAATACAAATTAACTTATAATATGTATATTGCCATACTGAAATCAGTTACCATTGCGGCAAAAGAATTAAAAATCCTTCTGGATTCGAATTAAAATACGCAAAATGGAATGAATTACTTCTTCTGCATCCGTGCAGTCTCGCAGTATACTTGCTTCAGCTTTCAGATATGGAAATTTTTCCAATTCACTTGATACTTCGTTCC
Organism: Clostridium sp. AF19-22AC; assembly: GCF_003479085.1. NCBI lineage: Bacteria > Bacillati > Bacillota > Clostridia > Eubacteriales > Clostridiaceae > Clostridium > Clostridium sp. AF19-22AC. Next base: position 26,419 of record NZ_QUGN01000008.1, read on the forward strand.
ATATCTGTCTTGCTACATAGCCGGTAGAACCAACAGGAATAATATACGCATTTGATTTTTTAGCAATGCAGTACTCCTCATATACACCGTTACTTAGAATTAGACCATTCTCAGTAATTTTGTTTCCAAACATAAATATGGCAATTCCAGCGTGTTCAAATATACCTTCTCGATATTCTGTAATTAATTGTGAATAGTCACTTCTTTCTTTATCTTCATATGGGAACGCCTTTATTATAAGATGTTTTTCCAATTTTGATACATTTGATTGGCATTCTTCTAGCACTGAACTTATGACATAACTCCCAACGCCTCTTGCATGGCCTGTTATTATTTTATAATGATGATAGTATAATTCTCTAACTAGATTTTTTATAAATAAAGGTGCTGTGGTGTTCCATTCAGAACCATACTCATGTGCCGCACCAGAAATAAAAATATTGTTACACTTCACCTCCTTCTGGATATTCATTAATATAGAAGGGATATCATCATAACTATCTATCAAAACAGCCTCTATACCATACCGTCTCAAATCATGGATCTTTAGAGTCTGTTTGTTTAGGTCATAATAAAACGCTTCAAGATTGTCTTTATATTTTTCTTTATCTAATTTTTCCAATAGAAAATAGTGTGTACGCCTGTTCTCATCCAATAAATTTCGTATTCTTGTAAGTATATATTTCAAATTTGGATCTTCAAAGCTAAATCCAATAAACAAAAAAGTTTTAGAAACTAAGTCACCTTGTAAAGCCGTTGTAAACAATTGACGCTTTTCGTTATACAATTCATAATCATCTTTTGTAATAACACATGATGAGGGATCCAAATAATCCCCATGCATTTTATATACAATTGCATCATTTTCCGCTAAAGTTGTTGCAAGGTTTTGCGGTGTCATTTTAATATCAATTCGTTTACCACTCTTTTTGAGTGTATCTTCCAATAAATGGTCATAATTCGTTGTCCAATAAGTGCGAATTGGCATTTCTGTCAGTACTTGTATACTGATATTTTCTTGTGATTCAGTAATAAACCTATTTAATATTTTATCATTTATTTCATTTCTTCCTCTTTTTTCGTTACAATAATATTGTGCAACTTCTATTAAATCGGTTTCTTTATCTACATCTAACTGAATTTCTTCTGCTAAATCACGTAATAAATCCTTCCAATCAACAAAACCTGATGGACGTGAAAGACCCGCTCCTGCAAATATAGCAGCATAACCCTCTTGTATTGCTTTTGCATAATATTTTTTGAATTCCGATAATTTTGCCATCTTTTCCTCTTTTGCTTTGAATATCGGATAACTACTAATTATCCAACATCAAAGAATGAATGGCATAAAGAGGTATTGAATTTTCCGTCCTTTTGGAATAATATAAGTATCAGGCTCTATTTTTAAAGTAGACTATATGAAAAGCAATGTATAATTCTATGGAAAGGAAGTTGTCATCATGGATTTATTTGACTATATGAGAGAAACAAAGCAGGAGAAGGAGTCGCCTCTTGCGTCAAGGATGCGTCCTACGACTCTGGATGAGGTGGTGGGACAGCAGCACATTATCGGAAAGGACAAGCTGCTGTACCGGGCAATTAAGGCTGACAAGCTTGGCTCCCTGATTTTTTACGGCCCGCCGGGGACGGGTAAGACGACACTGGCGAAGGTGATTGCCAATACGACGAGTTCTGAATTCAAGCAGATCAATGCGACGATTGCAGGGAAGAAGGACATGGAGGAAGTGGTGAAAGGAGCGAAGGAGCTTCTGGGGATGTACCAGAAGAAGACGATTCTGTTTGTCGATGAGATTCACCGTTTCAATAAGGGACAGCAGGATTACCTTCTGCCTTACGTGGAGGACGGCACGATCACGCTGATTGGCGCCACCACAGAGAATCCTTATTTTGAAGTGAACGGGGCCCTGATATCACGTTCCAGTGTGTTTGAACTGCGGTCACTGAGCAAAGACGAGGTGAAGACTCTGATAAAACGGGCGGTCTATGATGAGAAGAAGGGGATGGGGAGTTTTTCGGCTGAGATCGACGATGATGCGCTGGATTTTCTCGCTGACGTTTCCGGCGGGGATGCGAGAAATGCCTTGAATGCTGTCGAGCTCGGAATCCTCACGACGGATCGAAGTGCGGATGGGAAAATACATATTACGCTGGATGTGGCTTCCGAGTGTATCCAGAAGAGGGTAGTGCGGTATGATAAGACAGGAGATAACCATTACGATACCATTTCTGCGTTCATTAAGAGTATGCGCGGGTCAGACCCGGATGCGGCCGTTTATTATCTGGCGAAGATGCTCTATGCGGGCGAAGATATTAAGTTCATTGCCAGAAGGATCATGATCTGTGCCTCCGAGGATGTGGGCAATGCCGATCCGATGGCATTGACGGTTGCAGTGTCCGCGGCTCAGGCGGTGGAACGGATCGGGATGCCGGAATCCCAGATCATTCTGTCCCAGGCAGTCACTTATGTGGCATCCGCTCCGAAGAGCAACTCAGCCACGAATGCTATTTTTTCCGCAATGGAGAGTGTAAAGAACCAGAAGACGACTGTCCCGTCACATCTTCAGGACGCGCATTATAAGGGATCACAGAAGCTGGGGCATGGCATCGGCTATAAATATGCCCATGATTATCCGAACCACTATGTTGACCAGCAGTATCTCCCAGATGAAATAAAAGACGCCAGATTCTACGAACCGGGCGTCATGGGTTATGAAAAAACAATCAAAGAACATTTAGAGAAGCTTAGACAGGATTAATGCATAGATATCCTGGCATTGTCCGGTCCAGTTATTTGCGATGGTTTCGGCCTCGACCTCTGTAGGAACGGTAAGTTTCAGGTCGATGAGGCTGAAACCATTTTCTACAATCTGGCACTGCACATCGTATTCATGCCTTGTATTCAGATAGTAATCAGACTTTATGGCAACTTCTTCTTTCAGGTCATACTGCTTTTCCTTAAGAAATTCATCAATATCTTTCTGGATTGCAGGGGAGATTTTGTTTTTGAAAAATTGAATGGTTTCTTCCCCGTTCTCGGTCAGGTGATATAATGTCCTGTTGTGGGTCGTCTCAACCCTGAGTAATCCTGACTCCATCATTTCTGACAAGGTCTCCTGAAGCTTAAAGTACGTTGTGTAGCCTTTGTCCAGTATAAATTCTGAGATTTGTGAGGTCGTCAGCGGAAAGTCTACTTTCTCGAGCATGTACAATACAATTAGTTTATAGAGTGTGAATGATTCAGCCATAATACTCCTTTCCCTGCCAGATATCCTGCTCCTTTAAATAGCGGTGCAGTGTATTCAGCACAGTTCTTTTATTGCTTGTCCACAGAGGGGCGGTCAGAAGGCTGCCCGGTCCGTCGCCTGTCAGGCGGTGGATCGTGATCTGCGGATTCAGGTGTGAGATACAGGTCCCCAGGAAACGGATATATTCGTCCATATCCGGAACCGGGAAGGGATGCGCCTCATATACTTCTGCAAGGTCTGTATCTTTTAAAATATGCAGAAGCTGGAGCTTTATTCCCTGAATATCCATATGATTCAGATAATCAAGTGTTTCCATCATCATTTCTTTCGTCTCTCCGGGAAGGAAGAGGATTGTATGGACTATGACGGTAATTCCAAGTGCCCTCAGATCCTTCACTGCTTTTTCAAAAACAGGCAGTTCATATCCCCTGCGGATGAACTTAGCGGTATCTGTGTGTATTGTCTGCAGGCCAAGCTCGATCCAGACAGGCTTTATCCGGTTTAACCGTCCCAATAGTTCCAATACGTCATCACCGAGACAGTCGGGCCTTGTTGCAATGGAAAGAATCTTTACATCGTCGTCCTGAACAGCTTCTGTAAAGATTTGTTCCAGACGGCTTAACGGAGCATAGGTATTAGTAAATGCCTGAAAATAAGCAATATAAGAGTGGACCGGCCTTTTTCCGTTCAGTTCCTGCTTGCCGCGTGCAATCTGTTCCGAGATGGACAGCGTTTTAGGACCGGCAAAATCACCGGAACCACTGGCACTACAGAAGATGCAGCCGCCCGTTCCGACGGTCCCGTCACGGTTCGGGCATGTCATGCCCCCGTTCAGTGTAATCTTATAAACTTTTTCGTGGTAAATCTGCTTTAAATCATAATCCAGAGAGTGGTAGCGCTTTTCCCCCCAGCGGTTCATCTATATCAATTCCTTTACTGCTTTGCTTACTGCATCAGCCACACGCGGATCGAATGCTTCCGGAAGAATATTATTTTCATTCAATTCTTCGTCAGGTACAAGACCTGCAATCGCCTTTGCGGTCGCCAGCTTCATTTCTTCTGTGATCTGTGCTGCACGTCCTTCCAGAGCCCCTTTGAAGATCCCCGGGAATGCAACGACATTATTGACCTGGTTCGGGAAATCAGAACGCCCTGTTCCGACTACTTTTGCTCCCGCTTCTTTCGCAAGGTCAGGCATGATCTCCGGAACAGGATTCGCCATAGCAAAGAGGATGGCATCTTGGTTCATGGAAGCGACCATCTCTTTTGTGACGATGTTAGGAGCCGAGACACCTACAAAAATATCAGCACCTTTCAGGGCGTCTGCCAGTGTGCCTGTATTTCCTTCAAGGTTTGTGACTTCAGTCATCTTTTTCTGCATCCAGTTCAGATTAGGGGAAGCCTTGCTGATGATGCCATTGATGTCACACATTGTAACATTCTGAAAACCGTATGTGAGAAGCAGCTTCGTGATGGCCACCCCTGCAGAACCCGCGCCGTTAACCACGACTTTACAGCTTTCTTTTGCCTTTCCCGTCACTTTCAGGGCATTGATTACACCAGCCAGTACAACAATGGCCGTACCATGCTGGTCATCGTGGAAAACAGGAATATCCAGAAGTTCCTTCAGGCGCTCCTCAATCTCGAAACAGCGCGGTGCCGAAATATCTTCCAGATTGATCCCGCCGAAGGCAGGGGCTATATTTACAATTGTTTTAATGATCTCTTCTGTATCCTGGGTGTCCAGACAGATCGGCACGGCATTGACACCGCCAAATTTTTTGAACAGGACGGCCTTCCCTTCCATAACGGGCATCGCCGCACGTGCACCGATGTTACCGAGCCCAAGGACCGCGCTCCCGTCAGATACGACCGCGATCGTATTCGCTTTGATTGTATATTTATACGCCGCATCCGGATCTTTAGCAATGACCTTACACGGTTCTGCAACACCCGGGGTATAAGCGATAGCAAGGTCTTCCCTTGAATTCACATGGGCTTTTGCTGTGGTCTCGATTTTTCCGTTCCATTGTTCATGCATCTGCAATGCTTTTTCACTGTTTGTCATTTTGTTACCTCGCTGTTTTATAATGTTCTTCTTATTGTTATATCTGTTCATTATCATATCACTCTTGGAAATGCAACGCAAGCAGGAAACAAAATGGTTTGTGATAGTTTTGCAAAAAAAACTTTCCTTTTTACGAAAGATGATGTATAATAGGTACAGATTTAATACATCTATGGAGACAGGTATGGCATACATCCCTGAATTCGGACAAGTCACTTCAGACTAAGGTTCCCGCGACATTTTTTATAAAATGAATACATGAACTTAATAACATTAATTTTAAAGAAAGGAATAGTTGAATTTATGACGAGAGAAAAGTATGAATCTCTGCCTCTTGCTACACTTAAGGAGCTTGCAAAGGCCAGAAAAATGAAAGGCGTTTCCACGATGAAAAAAAGTGATCTGATAGAGGCTATGCTTTCACAGGACAAGAAAGAAGAAATGGAGGAGGCAAAGGCAGAAGCGAAGGAAGAAATTAAAGAAGAATTAAAAGATAAGAAGGAGACTACTGATATCGAGCAGCTGGACAGCGGGGAAACAGCGAATGGTATTCTGGAGGTACTGCCTGACGGATATGGGTTTATCCGCTGTGAGAATTATCTGCCGGGGGAGAAGGACGTATATGTTTCACCTTCCCAGATCCGCAGATTTAATTTGAAAACAGGAGATATTATTACGGGAAACAAAAGAATCAAGACACAGTCTGAAAAGTTCAGTGCTCTTTTGTATGTTTCAACAATTAACGGACTGAGGCCGGCAGAAGCGATGAAGCGCACCAATTTCGAAGACCTGACTCCGATTTTCCCGAACCAGCGCCTGCGTCTGGAGACACCGGGATGCTCTACTGCAATGAGAATCGTAGACCTGCTTTCACCAATCGGAAAGGGACAGCGTGGTATGATTGTGTCTCCTCCGAAGGCAGGTAAGACAACCTTGTTAAAAGAGGCGGCACTATCTGTACAGAAGAGAGAGCCGAACATGCATCTTCTGATCCTCCTGATCGATGAGCGTCCGGAGGAAGTTACCGATATTAAAGAAGCAATCGGGGGACCGAATGTAGAGGTTATTTATTCTACGTTTGATGAACTTCCGGAGCATCACAAAAGAGTGTCTGAGATGGTGATCGAGCGTGCAAAACGCCTTGTTGAGCACGGCAAGGATGTCATGATCCTTCTGGACAGTATCACGAGGCTTGCACGTGCATACAACCTGACCGTTCCACCGTCAGGAAGAACACTTTCCGGCGGTCTCGACCCGGCGGCGCTGCATATGCCGAAGCGTTTCTTTGGTGCGGCGAGAAATATGAGAGAGGGCGGAAGCCTGACCATTCTTGCAACCGCACTTGTTGAGACGGGAAGTAAGATGGATGATGTCGTATACGAGGAGTTCAAAGGTACCGGCAACATGGAACTTGTTCTGGACAGGAAACTGCAGGAGAAGAGAGTATTCCCTGCAATTGATATTCCGAAGTCAGGAACAAGAAGAGAAGACCTTCTGCTGACAAGAGAAGAGCAGGATGCTGTTTACATTATCCGCAGGGCAATGAATGGTATGAAAGCAGATGAGGCTGTGGACAATCTTCTAAATATGTTCGCCCAGACAAAGAACAACGCAGATCTTGTACAGACGGTAATTAAGAAGAAATTTATATAAATCTGATGTACCTTAATATACATTCAGTACTTTTAAGAGCAGAAGGAAAAGGACGAGCAGGATACTCGGTTTTACAATCTTTGCCCCGTTCTTCATAACCATCCCGGCTCCCAGATAACCGCCGGCCATGTTGCATAAAGCGGCGGCGATTCCGACAGGGATCAGAACCTGCCCGTTTATAAGGAATATGACTAAGGATGTAATATTTGTCGTTAAATTAATGACCTTTGCCTGCCCGTTGGATGTCTTAATGCTCAGCTTTGCAAATACGGTGAATGCGATGATCAGAAAGGTTCCGGTTCCCGGACCGTAAAAGCCGTCGTACATACCGATGATCAGGGCGGCGATCGTGGCGGTGAGGTAGGTTCTTTTATCGAGGGTAACCGTATCACTTCCCTTGTCATGGAACAGTTTTTTGTTCAGTACAAGGAATGCAGATACAGGCAGAATCCCGACCAGAACATACAGCATGATTTTTTCCGGCACGATCATGGAGATATGGGCGCCGATGGAAGAACCAATGATCGCGGCAATGACAGACGGGACAGCGAGCTTAAAATTTACCAGTCCGTTTTTGATAAAGCGGTAAGTTGCAAGTGCGGTTCCGCAAGTGGAAGACATCTTGTTCGTGGCAACTGCCGTGTGAGGGGGCAGCCCTGCAATCAGATAGGCAGGAAGTGAGATAAGTCCGCCGCCTCCGCCGATGGCATCTACCATTCCGGCAAGGAACAGAAAGGGACAGACAATAAAAAATGTGGATGCTGTAATTTCCATTAGAAGTACTCCTTTGTAATTAAACTTAGTAAGAGCAGTATAACATGACAAAATAACATTACACAACTACTGTATTACTTCTATTTTATGTTGCCCGGCAGGTCTGGTTCAAAAAAATAAGCCGTTTCACAGATTATTCAGAGAAATCACTTGCAAAACAAAAAATCTTATGATACAATAACAAAGCTGTTTAGAGATTATAATAACTATATTTTGAAATAGAGAGGTGAAAATCATGAGAGAAGGAATCCATCCAGAGTACCATCAGGCAACAGTAACTTGCAACTGTGGGAACACATTCGTAACAGGTTCTACAAACAAAGATATCCACGTAGAAATCTGCTCCAAATGCCATCCATTCTACACAGGCCAGCAGAAAGCTAACCAGGCTCGCGGACGTGTAGACAAGTTCAATAAGAAATATGGTATGAAATAGGAATGATTTATTGCAGGCTGAGGTGAAAATCTCAGCCTGTTGTTAAATTATAGCATTGTAGAAGATCATCAAAAGGTCAGCAACTTCAAAGAGAAGGAACTGACCCTTTTTACGGTCCTACAGACAGGAGGATAGATGAAGTCATCTAATATAGGCGGTCAGGCGGTGCTGGAAGGCATCATGATGAAGAACTGGGATAAGTATGCTGTAGCAGTCAGGAAGCCTGACAAAGAGATTGAAGTAAGTGTAGACGAATATAAGAGTGTCATTCCCTGGAAATCGGTGACAAAGGTTCCTTTTATCAGGGGGATTTTCAATTTTATTGATTCGATGGTACTGGGGATGAAGACACTGATGTTTTCTGCCAGCTTTTTTGAAGATGAAGAGGGGACTCCGGAAGTTCTTACGGAAGAGGCCTTAGCAAAGCGGGAGAAAAGGGATAAGATGATCATGAACCTGACCGTTGCCTTTTCTGTCGTTCTGGCGGTGGGGATTTTTATGGTACTCCCTTACTTCCTCAGCAACATTCTGAGAAAACATATAGAATCAAGGGCGGTAATTACGATTCTGGAAGGTGTGATCCGTGTGGGAATATTTCTGGCATACATTCTGCTTGTGTCGAGAATGGAGGATATCCAGAGAACCTTTATGTATCACGGGGCGGAACACAAGTGTATTAACTGCATCGAACACGGACTGACTCTGAATGTAGAGAATGTCCGGGCAAGTTCCAAGCAGCATAAACGCTGTGGGACAAGTTTCTTGTTCTTTGTCATGATTGTAAGTATCATATTCTGTTTCTTTATTACCGCGGAATCCCAGATTATGAGGGTGCTTCTGCGTATCGCCCTTTTCCCGCTGATTGCAGGGGTATCTTATGAGATTATCAAGCTGGCGGGAAACAGTGATAATGTGATCGTCAACCTGCTGAGCAGGCCGGGACTCTGGGTACAGAATCTGACGACAAAAGAACCTGACGACAGCATGATTGAAGTGGCAATCTGTGCGGTGGAAGCAGTGTTCGACTGGAAGGCATATGAGGCCGAGAACTTCGGTAGAGAGTTATGACGATGCAGGAAGCATATCAGCAGGGGGAAAAACTGCTGGTGCAGGCACAAATACCGGATGCCCGTCTGGATGCATGGTATCTGCTGGAACATGTGACCGGGGTGAGCCGGGCCATGTATTATGCCATGCCGGACAAGGAACTTTCGGAAGAACAGGCGGATCAGTATTCGGATTTTATCAGCAGGAGGGCGGCACATATCCCGTTGCAGCACCTGACGGGGGAACAGGAATTCATGGGGCTTACCTTCTGGGTAAACGAGCATGTTTTAATCCCGAGACAGGATACAGAACTTGTAGTGGAAGAAGCACTGAAAATCATGGAAAGCCGTTCTGAGGCAGAATATCCGGCAGGTAAAGCGGACGACAGTAAGAAACAGGATTTCAGGGTGCTGGATATGTGCACGGGTTCCGGATGCATTCTTCTTAGCGTGCTGTATCATGCCGGAAAGGATAAAAAGTGCGGGAATCTAAAGATGGCTGGAACCGGCGCGGATATTTCGGAAGAGGCACTGGAAACTGCACGGATAAATGAAGAATTACTTAATATAGAAGCAGAGTTCATACACAGCGATTTATTCGATGAGGTAGAAGGAAGGTTTGAGCTGATTGTATCGAACCCGCCTTATATCCGTACAGATGAGATCAGTAAGCTTCAGGATGAAGTCCAGGGCCATGACCCGTGGATTGCATTGGATGGAAAAGAGGACGGCCTTTACTTTTACAGGAAGATTATCTCAGGGGCGGGTGGTTACCTGAGTGATGGAGGACACCTTGTATTTGAAATCGGTTTTGACCAGGCTGATGCGGTCAGTACCCTGATGAGGGATGCCGGATTCAGAGATATTATGGTAAAAAAGGACCTTGCAGGTCTTGACCGTGCAGTGATTGGCGTGTATGATAGGTAAAGTAGTGTTAAGTGAGAAAGGATAGAGAAAAATGTTTGACAGATTAGAAGATTTGCTGATCCGTTACGAGGAAGTGATGGGGGAATTACAGGAGCCGGACGTGGCGAATGACCCGGAACGTTTTCGCAGACTGATGAAGGAACAGAGTGATCTGGGTCCGATCGTGGAAGCATATAGAGAATACAAGCAGTGTAAACAAAACATAGAGGACAGCCTCATCATGCTGGACGAGGAGTCCGATGACGAGATGCGTGAGATGGCGAAGGAAGAATTAAATGAGTCAAAAGCACGTGTAGAAGAATTGGAACAGGAACTGAAGATCCTGCTTCTTCCAAAAGACCCGAACGATGACAAGAACGTTATGGTGGAGATCCGTGCGGGTGCCGGCGGAGACGAGGCGGCTTTATTCGCGGCAGAGATTTACCGTATGTATGTCCATTATGCGGAAGGACGCCGCTGGAAGATAGAGATGATCTCTCTGAACGAGAATGGGATCGGCGGATTCAAGGAATGTGTATTCATGATCACAGGACAGGGAGCGTATTCCCGTTTAAAATATGAGAGCGGTGTACACCGTGTACAGCGTGTGCCGGAAACGGAAAGCGGTGGAAGAATCCATACATCAACGATCACGGTTGCGATTATGCCTGAGGCGGAGGATGTCGATGTTGTGATTGAGGACAAAGATATCCGTATTGATGTTATGCGTGCATCCGGAAACGGCGGACAGTGCGTCAATACGACAGACTCTGCCGTACGTCTGACGCATTATCCGACCGGAATTGTTATCTACAGCCAGACAGAGAAGTCACAGCTCCAGAACAAGGAAAAAGCGTTCAGACTGCTCCGTTCCAAGCTGTATGACCTGGAGATGGAGAAGCAGCAGGCATCAGAGGCGGAGGCAAGAAGAAGCCAGATTGGTACCGGCGACAGATCTGAAAAGATCAGGACTTACAACTTCCCGCAGGGAAGGGTCACTGACCATAGAATTAAGCTGACACTCCATAAGCTGGATACAGTATTAAACGGAGATCTGGATGAGATTATTGACAGCCTGATTGCGGCAGACCAGAGTGCAAAACTTGCAAATATGAATAATGAATAAAGAATAGAAAAAAGAAGCACACAGGGATACAGATTGATTCCAGAGAATCAGACGGCATCCCTGCAGGCTTCTTTTTGTTATAGTCTGGAGCATATCGAGGATGAGACTTCATACTGCGGATTATAAAAGTTCGTTACCACTGCCGGAATTACATGAAGAACGTCCGCACCATCCAGCGCCAGTTAAAGAGGAAAAATTCACCGGCCATGCTGAGTACGAGATAGACTGCAGCCTCTTTGCCGGAGAGTGAAATTTCTCTTTTCCCGCCTTTAGGGTGGAACAAACATACGAAGATAATCCAGATGACATACCCGGCGACGGCTCCGAGCGTATTCATGATAAGATCATCTATATCTGTCACACGGTTGTTGAACAGCTGGCAGAATTCGATACCGAAGGAATATCCTGCTCCTGCCAGAAGTACTTTGAGCGGGGAGCGGAATTCTTTCCAGATGAACGGAAGCAGGAATCCAAGCGGCATGAACATGATGATATTCAGGGACTGGGAAAAGCCCGTTATATCAGTGAACGGAATCAGGTTGATTTTGTCAACGGAGATGATGCCGTCATATTTCCCAATATCCCAGATAGTGCCGATGCCGGTTGCCTCCAGAACCATATACAGGTACAGTAAGAAAATCAGAACCCAGATAAAATGGGGCCCGCTCAGGCAGACGCCGGGTTTTCTCTTTTGCAGGAATATATAAAAAATACACGGCAGCATCATACATAAAAGCGGGTAAAGTGTTGAAATCAGAATCGTCATGGTATCTCCTCCCTCTGTTTCATCTTTTATTGGTTATTCTTATTTTTACAGGTCCATTTTAAAATTCACGTATTATTTTATTAAGAATTGTTTAATTTGGGGAGGAGTTTATGAAGTATAGAAAAATCAAGGGCGATAACTGTTAACCCTTGATTTTACGATGTTTCTTATATATTTTACAGTAGATCAGGATTGTCTTAATACATCTGATATGATTTCGTCCACAGCTTTTAATTCTGCTGTATCTTTCATCTGTTGATGTTTCAGATCTTTCATTCCTTTTTCAAGATCTCCAACTTTTTCAAGTAATAAATCTAATTTTTCGCTGTCTGTCATATGAATACCTCCAATGTTATTAACTTGCTAAAAAGACTCTAATTACAGGATAAAAGCTATTGGTAAGTTAAACTAATTGCGCCATTTTAATAACGAGGTCATCATAAATGCAGACGCTGATATCTTCATCAAAAGTATATAGGTTGGATTCTTTCTCTTTCTCGAAATCATATACCATTACCGTATGCTTCTGAGGATCTACAATCCAGTATTCACGTACCCCGGCAGTGCGGTACTTAAACAGCTTTACACCATAATCCATCTGCGGATTGGAAGGGGAGGTTATTTCAATCACCCAGTCCGGAGCGCCGCTGCATCCACTGTCTGTGAGCTTGCTTTTGTCACATATAACGGAGATGTCAGGCTCCACGTAATTTTTATCGTCTTTATTGAGAAAGACTGCAAATGGGGCGGGATATACCTCACAGCAGCCTTCCCTGCGTTTGATATAGTCGCGAATTTGATAATTTAATTCAGAAACAAGTTTCTGATGCTGTCTGTTGGGCGGTGACATCATATATAGTTTGCCATCAATTAACTCTGCTCTCTGCCCATCTGGCAGGGAATAGATATCATCAATAGTATAAGCCCGCTGCTGTGCCAGTGCCATAATACATACCTCCTTATTCGATAAAGTATTGCCTTTTTTCGTCTTCTTTAAAGAAAGGATAACGTGACAAGTTAAAAAAGTCAATAAAAAGAAAGAGAGGTTTACAAACGCCCTTCAACTGGAGTAATATGGTATTCATAAATTGTGAACAGTCAGAGAGGGAATGAAGATGAAAGAGAAACTAAAAAAATTATTTGCTTATTATAAGCCCTATATGGGGTTATTTTACAGTGACATGTTTTTCGCTGTCCTGGGGGCGGCCGTCACGCTTGTGATTCCCCTGCTTGTCAGGTATATTACGAATGAAGTCATATATTTTGATGCTGCCGAGGCAAAATACGCGATTTTTGTACTCGGTGCAGTGATGATCGGCCTCGTCCTGCTGGAAGTCTTCTGCAACTTCTATATCGCCTATTTCGGACATATTATGGGTGCGAAGATGGAAGCAAATATGCGGAGCGATATTTTCGGTCATTATCAGAAGCTGACATTTGCTTTCTACGACAATCAGAAGGTGGGGCACCTGCTGTCCAGAATTACAAGTGATCTGTTTGATATCAGCGAACTTCTGCATCACGGACCGGAAGATCTTGTTATTTCTATCATTAAAATTGTCGGTTCATTTATCATTTTACTGACCGTAAACGTAAAACTGGCCCTGATCGCATTCGCATTTATCCCGGTTATGGCCGTATATGCTTTCTATTATAACGGTAAGATGAAGAAGGCGTTCAAACGTAATCGTGAGAAAATTGCAGATATTAACAGCCAGATCGAAGACAGCCTTTCCGGAATCCGGGTTGTAAAATCTTTCGCGAATGAAAATGTAGAGATGAAAAAGTTCAAAGTAGGGAATGATAACTTTGTAGCGGCAAAAAAGACGAGTTATAAATATATGGGGATCTATAACTCCGGCCTTGGTGCAATGAGCACCCTGATTACGGTAATCGTACTGCTCTCGGGAGTCGGGATGATGCTCACGAAGAGCATCGCCGTGACCGATTTGATCACGTTTCTTCTCTATATCAATAACTTCACTGAACCTGTGAAGAAACTGGTAACATTTACAGAGCAGTTCCAGAACGGGTATTCAGGATTTGAAAGATTTCTGGAAGTACTTTCTATTGCACCGGATATCGCAGACGAGCCGGACGCAGTGTCACTCGATGAGGTGAAGGGGGAGATCGAGTTCAAAGGCGTTTCATTTTATTATGAAAATGAAGCGGATAGGGTTCTCGATAACCTGAACCTGAAAGTGGCAGCAGGGGACTATATTGCGCTGGTCGGCCCCTCTGGTGTTGGAAAGACGACGCTCTGCAGCCTGATACCAAGGTTCTATGAGGTGAAGGAAGGTGGAATCTATCTGGATGGGACGGATATCAGGCATATCAAACTGGAGGAACTGAGGAATCATATCGGAATTGTACAGCAGGATGTGTATCTGTTTGCGGGAAGTATTATGGATAATATCCGCTATGGCAGGCCGGATGCGACAGATGAAGAGGTAGTCCGGGCCGCTAAGAATGCCAATGCACATGAATTTATCATAAGTTTCCCGGAGGGGTATGATACAGATATCGGACAGCGTGGCGTGAAGCTTTCGGGCGGACAGAAACAGCGGCTGTCGATCGCGCGCGTATTCCTGAAGAACCCGGAAGTATTGATTTTTGACGAGGCAACTTCTGCACTGGATAACGAGAGTGAGAAGGTGGTCCAGCAGTCAATGGAAAATCTGGCGGAAAACAGGACTACGTTCGTAATTGCCCACAGGCTTTCAACAATCCGCAATGCACAGCGGATCCTCGTGATGACGGAAACCGGGATTGCGGAAGAAGGAACACATGAAGAACTGATTGAAAAGAAAGGGATCTATGCGGGTCTGTATCAGATGATGCCGGGAGCGTCAGCGTAAAATAGCACTTTTTACGGGAGAATAATTACTTCAGACCGGCAGGGATATTGTCAGATAAAGAGAAAATGTGTTATACTATCAAAGTATGTAATTTTTATCTTGAAAAAAGATAAGATAATAATCGATATGCAGAGACGTATCTGATTCAGAAAAACTAACATTCAGAAAGAGAAGGACAGGAATGGAAGATATAATATTTAAGAGGCCGGAGCTGGAAGATAAGGAGATCATAGATTCTTATTTTGCAAAAGCGCCAAGCAGGAGCTGCGAGAGAACATTTGATAATGTATATCTCTGGTCCCGGCATTACCATGTGAAGTACGCAGTTGTAGAGGATGCATTGATTTTTCAGGATGACGAGGCTGGACTCGCTTTTGCTTATCCGGCAGGGGAGCCTGAGTGTGTTAAGAATGCGCTAGAATTCCTTGATAAATATAGCCAGGAGAAGGGATATCCGTTAAAACTATATAATGTGACCGAAGAGAACTTCGCACAGCTGGAATCCTGGTATCCCGGTGAATATCAGGTCGAATACGTGCGGGATGTGGCTGACTATGTCTACGAATCTGAGAAGCTGGCGACGCTGGCAGGCAAGAAGCTGCATAGTAAGAGGAACCATATCAATAAGTTTAAGTCAATCTACCCAAACTGGAGCTATGAAAAGCTGACAGATGAAAATCAGGAAGAATGTTTCCAGATGGCATTGAAATGGAGAAATCAGAACGGATGTAATGATGATCCCGATAAAAATGCAGAGATGTGCGTGACGCTTAATTCCATCAGATTATATAAGGAATTAGGGCAGACGGGGGGCATTATCAGGATAGACGGAAAAATTGCCGCATTTGCAATCGGTGAACCGATCTGTGACGATACCTTTGTCGTACACATTGAGAAGGCATTTCCTGAGATCGACGGCGCTTATACGATGATTAACCAGCAGTTTGTGCTGCATGAGTGTATGGACTACAAGTATGTGAACCGGGAAGACGATGCCGGGTCAGAAGGCCTGAGAAAGGCAAAGCTGTCTTATAAACCGGCGTTTATGGTGGAAAAAGGCATTGTAACAAGGAAACAGTAAAAGCAAAATAAATTAAGAAACGGAGAGAAAGCAATGATTTCAAAAAAAATGGAAAATATGGTCGCAAACAGTTCAGCAATCCGTGCAATGTTCGAAGAAGGCAACCGTCTGGCAGGGATTTATGGTGCAGAGAATGTATACGATTTTAGTCTCGGCAATCCGAACGTACCGGCACCTGAGGCTGTGAAGACTGCAATCAGAGAACTTCTTGATGAAGAGAACCCGGTTGTACTACACGGATATACAAACAGCAATGCAGGGTATGAGGATGTGAGGCAGGCTGTTGCAGATTCTGTAAACGAAAAATTTGGAACGAATTTTGGTTCCAAAAATATTACGATGACAGTCGGTGCGGCAGGCGGGCTGAATGTGATTCTGAAATCACTGCTGAATCCCGGGGACGAAGTGATCGCTTTTGCACCATATTTCGGCGAATACAGAAGCTACACAAACAATTATGACGGAGTGCTTGTGGAGATTTCCCCAAATACCGGGACATTCCAGCCAAAGCTGGAGGAGTTCGAAGAAAAGATCACAGCGAAAACAAAGGCAGTTATTGTGAATACACCGAACAATCCGACAGGTGTTGTCTATTCTGAGGAAACAATCAAAAGGATGGCAGCCATTATGGAAGCAAAGCAGAAGGAGTTTGGCACAGAAATCTATCTGATCTCTGATGAGCCTTACAGAGAACTGGCTTATGACGGCGTGGAGGTTCCGTATCTGACGAAATATTATGCGAATACGATAGTTGGCTATTCTTACAGCAAGTCACTTTCCCTCCCGGGAGAACGGATCGGATACCTTGTTATCCCGGATGAGGCCGCTGACAGTGAGAAGCTTATCAGCGCAGCAAATGTAGCAACCAGGATTCTTGGTTTTGTAAATGCCCCGACCCTTCAGCAGAAGGTCGTAAAGAAGTGTCTGGGAGAGAAGACTGATATTTCTTATTATAACAGAAACCGTGAGACACTTTACAATGGCCTGAAAGACCTTGGATTTGAATGCATCAAACCGGAAGGCGCTTTTTACTTATTCGTAAAATCACCGGTAGCTGACGAAAAGGAATTCTGTGCGGCAGCGAAAAAATACAATATTCTGATTGTACCGGGAAGCTCCTTTGCGTGCCCTGGATATGTGCGGCTTGCATACTGTGTATCTTACGAAACGATTGTAAACTCTCTGCCGAAGTTTGCAGAACTGGCAGCGGAGTATAAATAGGAGTCAGAAAATGGAATTAAACCCAAAGATTTTAGAAAATATCCGCAAAGTCGAGCCATATGTTCCCGGAGAACAGCCGCAGAACAGAGTCATCAAATTAAATACCAATGAAAACCCGTATCCACCGGCGCCCGGAGTCGTTGAAGCAGTAAGGAATATGGATGTGGACCGCTTTAGGCTGTATCCCGACCCGACTGCCTCTTCTCTCGTGAATGCACTCTCTGAGTACTATGGAGTAGGAGAAGACCAGGTGTTTGTCGGAGTAGGTTCTGACGACGTACTGTCTATGTGCTTCCTGACCTTCTTTAACTCAGATAAACCGGTCCTGTTTCCGGATATTACATACTCTTTCTACAAGGTCTGGGCGGAATTATACAGGATTCCTTATGTATGCCCTGAAGTAGATGAGGGATTTCGCATCAGGAGAGAGGATTATTACAGGGAGAACGGGGGGATCATTTTCCCGAACCCGAATGCACCTACAGCGATTTATGAGGAACTAGATTTTGTGGAGGATATCGTCAGCCGCAATCAGGATGTCATTGTCATTGTAGATGAGGCATATATTGATTTTGCGGGCAGGTCTGCACTGGAGCTTCTGGACAAATACAAGAACCTTCTGGTCGTACAGACATTTTCCAAGGCAAGGTCTATGGCCGGGATGCGCATCGGCTATGCGATTGGTGCGCCGGAATTGATCAAATACCTGAATGATGTGAAATATTCATTCAATTCTTACACCATGAACCAGCCGTCGCTTGTCTATGGTGTGGAAGCCGTGAAGGATAAGGCATATTTTGAAGAGACAGTGGGCAGAATTATTGAGACAAGGGAGTGGGCCAAGAAAGAACTCAAAGAACTGGGATTTGCATTCCCGGATGCAAAAGCGAACTTTATCTTTGCGACCCACCCCGAATATGATGCGAAAGAGCTGTTTGAAGCCCTGAAGAAAGAAAATATCTATGTCAGATACTGGGGCAGCAGGAGGATAGAACAATACCTGCGTATCACGATAGGCACAAGAGAAGAAATGGAAGAGCTTTTCAGCTTTTTGAAAAGATATAAATAGGAGAGTATAATATATGAAAGAAGCTTTAATTGATTGGTTTGTAGTGAATCTGGGGGGAAAAGTAAGCAAAGAATTTATTGTATTCCTCATTTCTATGGTTCCGATTCTGGAACTCCGCGGAGGCTTGCTGGCAGCCGGACCGGCTATATTGGATGTTGCAAAATGGCAGGCAATACCGATATGTATCATAGGAAACCTGATTCCGATTCCATTCATACTGCTGTTAATTACGAAGATTTTTGACTGGATGAAAGGCACGAAGAAGCTGCGGCCTATGGTAGAAAAACTGGAAGCAAAAGCTATGAGCAAAAGTGGCAGGATTGAGAAGTATGAATTCTGGGGACTCGTACTCTTTGTGGGAATCCCGCTCCCGGGCACCGGGGCATGGACAGGTTCGCTGATAGCGGCACTTCTGGGAATCCGTTTCCGGAAAGCTTTCCCGGCTATTGTACTTGGCGTGCTGATAGCGGCATTTATCATGACGATACTGTCCTATACGGTAATCGGTGGAATTCTGGGCTAGATGGTATTTTGACTGGTATTGCGAAAGGCATTGTACATCACACCCGATGTACAGTGCCTTTTTATGCTTCATCATTTACAAAAATGGACACCAGATGTTCCAGAGAATCACAACAGAATTTCCTGAGATCCGGAGAGAGCCGGGAGTAACTTGTTAAAAGCCTTTTTTCTGATTCCGTAGGTATATACTGCAAGGGATCCCCGCTGAATTCCGAACCGGTCAGCAGGTAATCCACAGAAACGTGGAAGAAACCGGCGATCTGCAATAAGCGCTCATAATCGGGCTGCTTCCCCTTGGTTTCATATCCTGCTATCGTGGAACGTGTTACACCAAGCTCTTTGGCCAGAGCTTCCTGTGTGATAGCTTTTTCTTCTCTTAATTTTTTTAACATGGCTGCGAACCTCATATGGCACCTCCCTGATTTTGGAATATTTTACCAGTTAGTTATAATTAATTGACGTTTTGTGTTGAAAATCAACAAAATAAACATTTATGTGTCAGATCGCCACATATTGAATACTGTTTACAGGTTTTTCAGGGACGGTAACACACATTGCTGTGTAAGTGATACCCGTTGACATGGCTCCTGAAAATTCGTATAATGAAATAGAGGAAATAGAAGGGAAGATAATGCATGATTGCAAAGAATAACGAAGAGAAGAGAAATCAAATCTGGAGGGCTATAATGGCGGTTTCTACAGTGCTGATTATCATTATTGCAGCTTTTTTTGTAGTGAAGCTGTTTACAGCGAATCCACTCGAAGGTAAATGGAGCCATCAGGACAGCAGTCTTGTGCTGACTGTGAAGAGCGGCGGAACAGCCGTTGCCGCGTGGCCGGGTGAATTCGAAGGAGCGGGCGTGGCAGTCAATATGGAGTACAGCATTGATAAAGAAACCAAGACCTTCACCTTACGTGTAACAGATGAAGCCATACAGAAAGCGGCAGATGCTTCAGACGGCGCTGTGACGGCAGAGGGCCTGAGTTCAGCAGTGAATACACTGGAGGCCACCTATGATTATAATATTGAGAATAAGGAACTGACCCTGACGGACAGGGAATATGGGAATCCGATGGTATTTGATAAGGAATAGCAGATAAACAGGGAATGTATTCCCTGTTTATTATGTTATTAGTTTCCATGAGAAAAGGAGCAGGCGTATGGAGGAATTAAGAAAGAAGACAAAAGAAGTCAGAATTGGTGATGTCATAATCGGAGGCATACATCCAGTCGCGATTCAGTCCATGACGAATACGAAGACAGAGGACGCGGCTTCAACAGTGGCACAGATCTTAAAACTGGAGGCAGCCGGATGTGAGATTATCCGTTGTGCAGTTCCTACGATGGAGGCCGCAGAGGCGTTAAAGGAGATCAAAAAGCAGATCCACATCCCTCTGGTCGCAGATATACATTTTGATTACAGGCTGGCTATTGCAGCCATTGAAAACGGTGCGGACAAGATCCGTATTAATCCGGGGAATATCGGGAGTGAAGAGCGCTTGCGGGCAGTGGTTGATAAGGCAAAAGAACGTAATATCCCGATCCGTGTCGGCGTTAACAGCGGTTCTCTGGAAAAACCGCTGCTCGAAAAGTATGGCGGTGTTACGGCAGAAGGGATTGTAGAAAGTGCCCTGGATAAGGTCAGAATGATTGAGGATATGGGGTATGACAATCTGGTTGTGAGCATCAAGTCTTCCGATGTCATGATGTGTGTCAAGGCACATGAACTGATTGCAAAAGAATGTCCGTATCCTCTGCATGTCGGTATTACAGAGGCGGGAACCGTATATTCGGGAAATGTAAAGTCTTCGGCAGGACTGGGAATTATACTGTATGAAGGCATCGGCAATACGATCCGTGTATCCCTTACCGGGGATCCTCTGGAGGAGGTCAAGACAGCGAAGCTGATTCTGAAGACTCTGGGGCTGAGAAAGGGCGGCATTGAAGTCGTATCCTGTCCGACCTGCGGCAGAACAAAGATTGATCTGATCGGGCTTGCCAATCAGGTAGAAACGATGGTTGCAGATATCCCGCTGGATATCAAAGTTGCGGTTATGGGCTGTGTCGTGAACGGGCCCGGAGAAGCAAAGGAAGCGGATATTGGGATTGCCGGCGGTCAGGGAGAAGGTCTCCTGATTAAAAAGGGTGAGATCGTCAAAAAAGTGAAGGAAGAAGAACTTTTGGAAACATTACGACAGGAGTTGTTAAATTGGAAAAGATAGGAAATGCAAAGAGTTTCTTTGTAGTGTTCCCTACACTGAAGGTGGAAGAGGACATCCAGCTGCTGTTTGAAGATGTGGAGGTAGAGAAGATTACGACGAATTCGAAGCGTGATTTTCTTCGCGTCCACATTTTCAGCCGCCATCTGATCCAGAAGAAACACATCTGGCAGATGGAGCAGAAGATCAAGGAACAGCTCTTTGGAGATACTAAAATCAAAATTAGAATTGCAGAGAAGTATTCCTTGTCAGAACAGTATACGGTGAAAACGCTGATGATAGAGTACAGGGACAGTATTGTACAGGAATTAAAGCAGCAGAGTGTACTCGCTTCGAATATGTTTGAGCAGGCAAAGATGAGTTTTGAAGGCCGGGAGATCATGTATCTGGAAATGCTGGATACGATCGTCTCAGAAGGCAGGAAGGACTATATCGTTGACCTGCTCCACGATATTTATGACAACCGGTTCCATATAAAAGCAGATATCCGGGTTACATACTGCAAGGCAGAAAAGGGAGATGACACCCGTAAGTATGACGAACAGCGGATCCAGCAGGAAATCAATGCTATCTTTGAACGGCGTGCGAAGCAAAAAGGCGAGGAGCCTACAGATGACGGGAAATCCAAAGAGAAGCAGGAGAAGAAGCAGGACAGCTCCAATGAGAAGAAGGGGGATTTCAAGAAGGATTTCAAGAAGAAAGACTTCTACAGGCCGCTGAAGCAGGGGGATGACCCGAGCCTGATTTACGGTAAGAATTTTGATGACGAACCGATTACCCTGGATCAGGTAGTGACAGAGATGGGTGAGATCACGATCCACGGCAAGATTATCAACTTTGATACCCGTGAGATCAGAAATGAAAAGACGATTCTCATGTTTGCAGTCACAGATTTTACCGATACGATTATGGTCAAGATGTTTACGAGGAATGACCAGCTGCCGGATCTGCTCGGAGATCTGAAGAAGGGGGTTTTTGTCAAGATCAAGGGAGTCACCACGATCGATAAGTTTGACGGGGAGCTGACAATCGGTTCTGTGACAGGGATCAAGAAGAGCGGTGACTTTACTGTTTCCAGACAGGACTTAAGCCCGCAGAAAAGAGTGGAACTGCACTGCCATACAAAGATGAGCGACATGGACGGCGTTTCTGAGGTTAAGGATATTGTAAAAAGGGCGCATGACTGGGGGCACCCGGCCATTGCGATTACCGACCACGGAATTGTACAGTCTTTCCCGGATGCGAATCATTTTATCGAGACACTGCCCAAAGATGATCCATTTAAAGTGATCTACGGCGTGGAAGGGTATGTTGTGGATGACCTGACGGAGATTGCCGTGGGAGCGGGAGACGAAAGACTGGATGACACGTATATCGTGTTTGATATTGAGACGACCGGGTTTAGCGCCATCAAAGACAAGATTATCGAGATCGGTGCAGTGAAAGTGACCGGCGGTGAGATCGTGGACCGTTTCAGCACATTTGTCAATCCAAAGAGACCGATCCCTTTTGAAATCACACAGCTGACAAGTATTACAGATGAGATGGTCATTGGCAGCCCGGATATTGAAACAATCCTGCCGGAATTTCTCGCGTTTGCAAAAGGCGGCGTGCTCGTTGCCCACAATGCCGGATTTGATGTCGGTTTTATCGAACAAAACTGCCGGTATCAGGATATCGAGTTTGATTTTACATATGTGGATACAGTGGCTCTGGCGCGTGTGCTTTTGCCGACACTGTCCAAGTATAAACTGAATGTGGTAGCGAAGGCTCTGGGAATATCACTGGAGAACCACCACAGGGCCGTGGATGATGCAGCGGCAACGGCGGAGATTTTCGTGAAATTCGTGGAGATGCTTAAGGAACAGAATATCACCACCTTAAAGGAAATGAACCAGTTCGGAGACATGAATCCAAATGCGATCCGCAAGATGCCGACCTATCATATCATCATACTGATTGAAAATGATATCGGACGTTATAATCTATATAAACTGATATCAGATTCGCATCTTGTTTATTATGCGAGACGCCCCAGAATTCCGAAGAGTGTCTTAAACCAGCACAGAGAAGGCCTGATTATCGGGAGTGCCTGTGAGGCGGGAGAGCTGTATCAGGCGATTTTGAATAAAAAGTCTTCCGAGTCGATTGCAAGGCTGGCTGACTTCTATGATTACTATGAAATCCAGCCCCTTGGAAACAACCAGTTCATGGTGGAGAGCGAGAAATATCCGGACATTGAAACTATCGTGGACCTACAGGAGATCAACCGGGAGATCGTAGAACTGGGTGAGAAATTTAAAAAGCCGGTGGTAGGAACCTGTGACGTACATTTCCTGGACCCGGCGGATGAAGTGTACCGCCGTATCATCATGGCGGGCAAAGGCTTCAGCGATGCAGATAACCAGGCACCGCTCTACCTGAGAACGACGGAAGAAATGCTGAGTGAGTTTGAATATCTGGGGTCGGCCAAGGCAAGAGAAATCGTCATCGACAACCCGAATAAGATCTGCGATATGATTGAAAAGATATCTCCGGTCAATCCGAGCAAATGCCCTCCTGTCATTCCGAACTCAGAACAGGACCTGAGGGATATCTGCTATAACAAGGCACATGAGATTTACGGGGAGGACCTGCCGGTACAGGTATCGTCCCGTTTGGAGAAAGAGCTGAACTCCATCATATCCAATGGATATTCCGTTATGTATATCATTGCGCAGAAATTGGTATGGAAGTCTAATGCCGACGGATATCTGGTAGGTTCCCGTGGATCAGTAGGGTCTTCATTCGTAGCAACAATGTCAGGAATCACGGAAGTAAATCCGCTGAGTCCGCACTATTACTGTTCTAACTGCCATTACAGCGATTTTGAATCAGAAGAAGTAAGGGCCTATGCGGGAGGCTGCGGCTTCGACATGCCGGATAAAAACTGTCCGAACTGCGGGGAAAAGCTGCATAAGGATGGTTTTGATATTCCTTTCGAAACATTCCTCGGATTCAAGGGAGATAAGGAGCCTGATATTGACCTGAATTTCTCGGGAGACTATCAGTCGAAGGCTCATAAGTATACAGAGGTTATCTTTGGGGAGGGGCATACCTTCAAGGCAGGAACGATCGGAACACTGGCCGATAAGACAGCCTATGGTTATGTCAAGAACTACTACGAAGAGCGCGAGATGAGGAAACGCCGGTGCGAGATTGAGAGGATTTCAGTCGGGTGCACTGGAATCCGGCGAAGTACGGGACAGCATCCCGGCGGTATCGTCGTACTGCCTCATGGTCATGACATCAATGAGTTTACACCGGTCCAGCACCCGGCCAATGATATGACAACGGACATTATTACGACACACTTTGACTACCATTCTATTGACCATAACCTGCTGAAGCTCGATATTCTCGGCCATGATGATCCGACCATGATTAAGACGCTGGAGGAGTATATTACATCCGATGCAATGGATAATGAATACAATGAGGAACACCCATTTGTTGCAACGAATATTCCACTGGATGATAAGAAGGTGCTTTCTCTGTTCCACGATACGAGTGCGCTCGGGATAAAGCCGGAGGATATTGATGACTGTAAGCTTGGCTGTCTTGGAATACCGGAGTTCGGTACGGACTTCGTAATCCAGATGGTTCAGGATGCAAAACCACAGTCCCTTTCCGACCTGATCCGGATTTCCGGTCTGTCCCACGGGACGAATGTATGGCTCGGCAATGCACAGGAACTTGTAAAGTCCGGAAAGGCGACGATTTCAACCTGTATCTGTACCCGTGATGATATTATGATCTATTTGATCAACCAGGGCGTGGACAGTGCGCTTTCCTTTACAATTATGGAAAGTGTGCGTAAAGGAAAGGGCCTGAAGCCGGAATGGGAAGAGGCAATGGCGGAGAAAAACGTCCATGACTGGTATGCATGGTCCTGTAAGAAGATCAGCTACATGTTCCCGAAGGCACATGCTGCCGCATATGTCATGATGGCATACCGGATTGCCTACTGTAAGATCAACTACCCGCTTGCATATTACGGGGCGTATTTCGGCATCCGCGCAAATGCGTTTTCTTATGAAATCATGTGTCAGGGGAAAGAAAAGCTGAATTATTACATGAAGGATTATAAAAAGAGGATCGATTCCCTAACCAATAAGGAACAGGATGTTCTCAAGGATATGAAGATCGTGCAGGAAATGTATGCAAGAGGGTATGAATTTACTCCTCTGGATATTTACAAGGCGAAGGCAACGAAGTTCCAGATTGTGGATGGCAAGCTGATGCCGCCGCTGTCCAGTATAGAAGGGATGGGAGATAAAGCGGCCGAGGCCGTGGAAGACGCAGCAAAGGACGGACCATACCTGTCACTGGATGACTTCCGGCAGAGGACAAAAGTCAGTAAAACGGTTATCGACCTCATGGCTGACCTCGGATTATTCGGGGACCTGCCGCAGAGCAATCAATTATCGCTGTTTGATTTCGGGTAGGGGGGCGCTTCGCGTACTGAACACCGCGGCGGCCGTTGGACGGCACATGCCGCTGCGGATACAGGGCGCTTCGTTAAGCGGCCGTAAGAGAAAAACAGGCGGATTATAGGGCACCGAACGCATTTACCGTGTAAGCCTGATGCTTACACGGTGCAGGCGTTCTTGAATGTTGATTTGGAAATCAACATTCAGCCGTATAATCCGTCTGTTTTTCTCTAACGGCCGCTAAGCTCGCTGGATGTATCTGCAGCGGCATGTGCCGTCCAACGGCCGCCGCGGCGTTCAGTCCGCTCCGCTTTGGTGTCGAAATCGGGAGGAAAAGCTGGACGGTAAAGGCGCAGGTAGGTTGTTCTATAAACTCTGTTTTAATCGTTGGTTATGTTGCCGTTTCCGTTTACAGGGATGGCGTCGCCTAAGTAGGTTGGTTTGGGTTTGTAGATGGAGGTTAGGAAGTCTTTGTTGCGGGCGAGGATTTCGCGGAGGTCACGGTAGGTCTGGCCGCCGTAGGTTTTTGTGTCGGCGGGAACTCCCAGGGCCTGGAGGCTGAGTGCTTCGGCTGTGTAGAGCGCCCTGTAAAGGTGGTACTTCTGGGTGACGATTACGATGTTTTGGGCCTGAAAGATGTCACGGGCGCGGTAAAGGCTCTCGTAAGTCGAGAAGCCGGCGTGGTCCATGAAGATGTCTTCCGAAGGAACTCCTTTGTCAATGGCATAGTCCTTCATGGTCTGTACTTCATCGTAGTCTTCGCGGCTGTGGTCCCCGCTCATTAAAAGCTTGGGGGCCGCTCCTGATTTATAGACTTCAATTGCGGTATCAAGACGGTCTTTGAGCATAGGCGTGGGCGAACCGTCAGCACGGATACCCGCTCCTAGAACTAAAATACAGTCGGCATGAATCGTGGAATCCGTATGTCCCTTCGTAACCAGCCTGTCCTTTGCAGACCTCACAACATAAAAATTAATTCCCAGCATAATAGCCGTACCAACTAAAAAAATTACTACAAGAATCTTCAGTATACTCATACTCCATCTCTTCATTCAAATACCTCCGTACGAAAAGCTTTATATCTTAATTTGGTTTAACAGTGTTTTTGCGTATTCGACCCCGTCCGGGCTTATCGAGTAATGTGTCCACTTTCCCTCTCTGCGGCCTGTTACAATTCCGGAATCGCATAATATCTTCATGTGGTGTGATAGAGTGGACTGGCCTATATTCAATTCCTCCAACAATTTGCAGGCACACTTCTCGCCATTTTGAAGCAGTCCTAAAATAGTAAGCCGGTTTGCGTCGCAGAAGGCCTTAAATACCCTTGCCCTTTTTTCGTTTTCTGTCAATGCGGACCCCCCTTTCAAGATAGCAATATAAAAGTTCTCATTTGTCAGTGTTTCCGCTAAGTATGCTTAAAAGGCTTTTGACATCAGGAACCCGTCCGGTGATAACAATCTTCCCGTCTACCATCAATGCCGGAGTTAACATCACGCCTAACCTGACGATGTCCATTAACTCTTCTACTTTTTCGATATTAGCTGTTATTCCAAGTTCATTAACTGCCTGCTGAACATTTTGATATAGTCTGTTGCATTTTTCGCATCCCGTTCCGATTACTTTAATTTCCATAATTACGACCTCAATTCTTTAGCTTCATTGGGAGAGAGACAATCTCTTTCCAGGCATTATCGATACTTCTAATTACTTTTGGACCTATTTTAGACAGGAAGACAATCTGTGAGAACTCATGCGGAGAACAAGTCTTATAGTCAATGAGTTTTTCGACGACGTCCACCTGATTCCAGCCGCTGTCTAGTTTAAAAAAGCCCTTGATCCGATAACAGTCGGGCAAAACGCGCTGCAAAAATGTTGTAAAAACCTCTTGATTAATCGTTTCATTACATTCTAAAGAAATGGTTTTTGGTTTGTTTTCTTCTGAATTTAAAGAATCTTCACACGAAGCCCACTGGAGAGAAGTTAAATCTTCTTCTAATAGTGACAAGTCGATCATTCCATTCTTACAGGTGGTTATCCTGCAAATAGGGTTCACTTTACGAACAGCAGTTATTACTTTTTCCAGCTGTGTTGCGTCAACTAAGTCAACCTTGTTAATTACTGCCATATTACAGTGAGCCAGCTGCCGGTCAACTGTTTCAATATCATTCATCTGGCCAAGAAAATTAACACTGTCGATAAGACATACAACTCCTTGAAAGCGATAGACATCACCTGCAAGCAAACGTGTGGCTTCAAGAATTTCTTCGATATTTGAAGGATCGGCAAGTCCCGAACTTTCAACAAACACAGTATCTAAATCAAGCTTCCCCATTTCCGCCAGAGCCTGTACAAAAGAGAGCTTAAGACAGGAGCAAAAAATGGAACCTCTGTTTATTTCGGTCATTTCAATTCCATTGCGATGAATAATCTCACCATCGATTCCCAGCTTCCCAAACTCATTTTGAATAATGCCGATTTTTTCATTAGAGATATTATTTAGTAAGTGCAGCAGAAGTGAAGTTTTTCCGGCCCCCAAAAAACCTGTAAGGACATATAATTTTTTTTGTGTCATAATATGAAACCTCCGTTCAGAAATGTATTTTTGCAGTCGTTCAGGCTTATTTCTTTTCCTTATTATATTTCTTAAATCGAAAAATATCAATATGAAAATCCCGCCTCCTTTAATTACATATGGATTTCTGCCGGTCTCTGTGCTATAATGTCCCCAATGACTTATCCGGCGGCTTATACTGCCGGGAAAATGCTAATTGATTCATGGAGGGAAAGGACTATGTACGATTTCGAGGAAATCAAGAATGAAGATGTTGAAGTTGCAAATGCAATACAGGCAGAGATGGAAAGACAGAATTCACACATCGAGCTGATTGCTTCTGAGAACTGGGTCAGCAAAGCTGTCATGGCAGCTATGGGAAGCCCGATGACGAATAAATATGCAGAGGGTTATCCGGGAAGAAGATACTACGGCGGATGCCAGTGCGTTGACGTGGTTGAGAACCTTGCAAGAGAGAGGGCGGAAAAGCTTTTCGATTGTGAGTATGCAAACGTACAGCCGCACTCCGGGGCCCAGGCGAATCTTGCAGCGATGTTTGCAATGGTGGAGCCGGGAGACAAGATCCTTGGCATGAATCTGGATCACGGCGGACACCTGACCCACGGTTCACCGGTCAACATCTCAGGAAAATATTTTGATTTTGCAGCTTATGGCGTAAATGATGAAGGCGTGATAGATTATGACAAAGTGCTCGAAGTCGCAAAGGAACACAAGCCAAAGCT
Organism: Clostridium sp. AF19-22AC; assembly: GCF_003479085.1. NCBI lineage: Bacteria > Bacillati > Bacillota > Clostridia > Eubacteriales > Clostridiaceae > Clostridium > Clostridium sp. AF19-22AC. Next base: position 55,197 of record NZ_QUGN01000008.1, read on the forward strand.
GATCATCGCAGGAGCGAGCGCCTATGCAAGAACCATTGATTTCAAGAGATTCCGTGAGATCGCGGATGAGGTCGGCGCATATCTGATGGTAGATATGGCACATATCGCCGGGCTGGTGGCAGCAGGCGTACATCCGAGTCCAATCCCTTATGCCCATGTTACGACAACGACTACACACAAGACTTTAAGAGGACCGAGGGGCGGAATGATCCTCTCCAGCAACGAGATGAACGAGAAGTTTAACTTCAATAAGGCAGTATTCCCGGGAACGCAGGGAGGCCCTCTGATGCACGTGATCGCGGCAAAAGCGATCTGTTTCAAAGAAGCACTCCAGCCGGAATTCAAGACATATCAGGAGCAGATCGTGAAAAATGCCCAGGCATTGTGTAAAGGACTTCAGAGCCGCGGAATCAAGATTGTTTCAGGCGGAACAGATAACCATCTGATGCTCGTGGATTTGACAGAGAACAATGTCAGTGGAAAAGAACTGGAAAAACGTCTGGACGAGGCGCATGTAACCTGTAACAAGAACACAATCCCGAATGATCCAAGATCTCCTTTTGTAACAAGTGGCGTCAGACTTGGTACACCCGCTGTAACAACACGCGGAATGAAAGAAGAAGACATGGATAAGATTGCCGAGATCGTTGCAATGGTAATCGCTGACGAAGCGAATGTTGAAAAAGCAAAATCAATGGTGGCCGAACTTACAGCTAAGTACCCGCTTATTTAACCAAATAGGGGAAATACGCCCGCAATTATGTTACAGAGATATAAGCGGCAGATTTTAAATGTTCGAAAAATATAATAAAGAAGAAATCAGAAGACGCAGGATGCAATTTATCCTGCGTCTTTTGATTTCTTGGAAAACAAAGCAATAAAAGTGTAAAAACAAGATAAAATCTGTAAAACAGAAATATTAATGGTGAATATAGACAAAAAGAAGACTTTATATTTGTGAAACAGTAATAAAAATCTGTGAAAACAACATAAAATGTTTGACTTACAAAAAATATTGATGTAATATGTACTCATAAAACAAGTGAACAAATCACTTAACATTTCGGCCGAAATGTAAAACCTATAAACCAAAAACCTATGAAAGTATGGAGGCATTAGAATGAAAGCATTAGCAAGATATGGAAAAGAATTTGGCGGTTACAGAATGATTGATGTTCCAGAGCCGGAATGCGGACCGGAAGATATTATTATCGAAGTGAAGGCCGCTGCAATCTGCGGAGCAGACATGAAGCACTATAAAGTTGACAACGGGTCAGATGAGTTCAACTCAGTACGTGGTCATGAATTTGCAGGAGAGATTGTCAAGGTTGGTGAAAAGGTTACTGACTGGAAGGTCGGACAAAGAATCGTATCAGACAACAGCGGGCATGTATGCGGCGTCTGCCCGGCATGTGAACAGGGAGATTTCCTCTGCTGTGAAGAAAAGGTAAACCTTGGTCTGGACAATAACCGCTGGGGCGGCGGATTCACGAAGTACTGCAAGATACCGGGAGAGATCCTGAGAATCCATAAACATGCAATCTGGGAAATCCCGGAGGGGATTAAATACGAAGAAGCGGCTGTCCTTGATCCAATCTGTAATGCCTATAAAGCAATCGCGCAGCAGGCCCATCTGCTTCCGGGACAGGATGTAGTCGTATTTGGAACAGGCCCGCTTGGTTTATTCTCCGTACAGATGGCACGTATCATGGGGGCGGTTAACATCGTAATGGTTGGTCTTCAGGATGATACAAAAGTACGCTTTAAAGTAGCAGAAGAACTAGGGGCAACCCATTGTGTGAACGGGTCAACGGAAGATGTTGTTGCAAGATGCCAGGAGATCTGCGGAAGAGATAATCTCGGACTGGTAATCGAGTGCTCAGGAGCAAACATTGCATTGAAACAGGCACTTGAAATGACAAGGCCTAATGCAGAGATCGTCCGCGTCGGAATGGGATTCAAGCCTCTGGAATTTTCCATCAACGATATTACATCATGGAACAAGAGCATCATCGGACATATGGCTTATGACTCCACATCATGGAGAAATGCAATCCGCCTGCTTCAGAAAGGTGAGATCAAGGTTCAGCCGATGATCACACACCGCATCGGACTTTCCGAATGGGAAAAGGGATTCGATGCAATGGTATCTAAAGAAGCAATCAAGGTAATCATGACATATGATTTTGACTAATGGAGGACACGATGAGAGATAGACTTTTAGTTGCGCCATCGATGGGGTGCTGTGACCTGTTCCGTATGGAGGAGCAGGTAAAGTTCATCGATTCAAGGGCTGACTTTTTACATATGGATATCAAAGACGGGAATTATGTTAAGACATTTGGAATCGGACCGGACTTTATGGCATATTTGAAACCGCATGTGAAGACGCCGATGGATGCACACCTTATGGTAAAGCACCCGCAGGATTATATTGAGGCTTGTGCAGAGGCAGGGGCAGCCTACATTACACCTCACACAGACTGTATCGAAAGCGACGCATTTGTGACAATCAACAAGATCAGGTCCCTGGGGTGCAAAGCCGGAATCGCTTTGAATCCAGCGGCTCCGCTGGAAGCCATCCGTTATTATCTGCCGCTTCTTAGTAAGGTGACAATTATGATCGTGGATGCCGGATATGCGGGCCAGAAGGTGATTGAACAAATGTATGATAAGATCCGCACCCTTGTTAAGTGGCGTGAGGAGATGGGACTGAAGTTCCTGATTGAAGCAGACGGGTCTATGAACTGGGACGTATACCAGTTACTATATGATGCAGGCGCGGACGTTGTTGTGTTAGGGCCTCCGGCATTATGGAACAAGAGTAAAGATATCCGGAAGGCATGGGAGATTATGGAAGCGGAGATCAAAGTAGAGAAGAAGATATAAGACAACAAAAATGAGAAATGGTATCGAAGGAGATATCAGGAGGGTGTGAAAATGGATAAAAAACGAAATGTAAACATTGGCGCAAGGCTTGACCGCCTGCCAAACTCTTCATGGCACATCAAAATGTGGCTTGTTACGGCCTTCGCGCTTTTAGTCTGCTGGTCTAATGGTATCGGCGGTGCGGTGCAGAACATTCTGCTCAATGAGATCCACTGGCTGGAGCCGGGATCTAAACTGCTGGCTATGTGGAGTACCACGTATACCGCAGGGCAGCTGTTCGGAGCTTTGATCGGGGGACCGATCGGCGATAAGATCGGCCGTAAGAAAAGTATTCTTTTATATGAAGTAATACATATCATTGCCATGATCGGCGGTGCGGTTTCACCGAATATCTATGTACTTTATGTATTCAGACTGATACAGGGACTCGGACTCGGGGCACTTTTAGTCGTTCTTTTTGCAGGATTTACAGAGTATGTTCCAGGCAGAAACAGGGGGACATGGTCAAGCCGTACCTCTTTCATCGGCAACTGGGCACATCCAATCTGTAATGGTATCGCACTTCTGGTTGTTTCAACCGGCGTCAGCTACGCCATGAACTGGAGAATCCAGTTTATGATTCCGTCCGTATTGTCCATCATTGCAAGTATTCTGGTAGCAAAGAAGTTCCCGGAATCACCAAGATGGCTGGAAGCACAGGGAAGAGTTGACGAAGCAGATGAGCTTATGACAAAGATCGAAAAAGAAATCGAGGCGGCTACAGGAAAACCACTGCCAGAAGTAACAGAAGAACCAAAACAGGTGAAGCAGCTCCCATATTCAGCATTATTTAAAGGCAAACTTTTGAGAAGAACCATTGTAGGCTCCCTCGTATTAATCGGTATGAATACGATCCAGTATACCTTGATGAACTGGATGCCTTCCATGCTCTCCTCATTAGGGTTTGATACATCCCAGTCCCAGTTCATGACAATGTTCGGACTGTTCGGGGCGCCGTTCGGAATCTTTATTGCGTCACTGATTATGGATAAAATCCCGCGTAAGGCGATGGGTGTGGTTCTTCTGGCAATCATGGCAGTCTTCGGGATTATCACAGGAAGACAGAGTTCTATGGGAGGACTGATTCTCTGGACATTCCTGCTCAATACAGCGATTTATATGTATGTCTGCTATGCATCTGCAGTCTATGTGCCGGAAATGTGGCCGACATCAGCAAAACTATCCGGTTCCGGATTCAGTAACGCAATGGGACGTGTCAGCAATATCTTTTTCCCATTCCTTGTAACATACGTGGCAAACAGTGCAGGGGCGAACGGAGTATTTATACTGATCTCCGTTGTGGCAATTATTATAGCAGTAAGCATTCTGTTCCTGGGAATTGAAACCAGGGGAGAATCTGTAGAGGATATTGGAAACATCGACTAAACCGGTAAATTCCCGGTGTCTGGTGAAGTCAGGCGCAGGGTTACATAACAGGAGGTTATATCATGAATAATTCAGAAGCGATATTGGTAACACCGAAGCAGTTTGAGATTCAGGAGTGTCCCGTTCCACAGCCAAAGGACCATGAAATCCTGATGAAAGTTGAATATGTGGGGATGTGCGGGTCAGATATCCACGGATTCGAATTTGGACCATTTATTCCGCCCAAAGATCCAAACCAGAAGATCGGGCTGGGCCATGAAGTGGCAGGTGAAGTTGTGGGCGTTGGTGCCGCAGTCACAAGATTTAAGGTCGGCGACAAGGTTTTGATCGAACCGGGCGTGCCGGATGACACCTGTGAATATTGCCGCAGCGGACGTTATAATATCTGCCCGGGAGTAGACTTTATGGCTACACAGCCTAATTATAAGGGGGCACTGACGCAGTACATGACACATCCCGAAGAATGGACCTACCATATTCCAGAGGGAATGACCACTTTGGAAGGCGCACTGGTAGAACCGGCAGCAGTCGGCATGCATGCGGCCATGTTAGGCGGGGCGCAGGTAGGAAAAAGCATTGTCATCCTCGGGGGCGGGACAATTGGGCTTATGGTCCTGCAGGCGTGCTTAAGCCTTGGCGCGACTGATATCACAGTTGTAGATGTGATTGAGAAACGGCTGGATTTAGCAAAAAAACTTGGTGCAAAGAGGGTTATTAACGGAAAAGCTGAGGATACCGTTGCCGTACTGCGATCAAAAGAGCTTTATGGCGATCATGGTGTGGAGCTTGTGTTTGAAGCGGCAGGCTCAGCATTTACAGCACAGCAGGCAGTGCAGCTTGTGGCACGCGGCGGCAAGATCATGATGGTAGGCACACAGTCCGCCCCTGTTCCGATTGATTTCCTCAAGATCAACCGTGAAGTTACCATCCAGACAGCATTCAGGTACTGCAACAACTTCCCACAGACAATCGAAGCGATTGCCACAGGAAAGTTCAATGTGAAAGATATGGTTACAAATATTTATGATTACAAGGATGTACAGAGAGCATTCACAGAAGCTATTGATCCGGTCAAGAAGAATGATATGGTCAAGGGTGTTGTAAAAGTAGCAGATTAATTGATTCTATGAAACCGTGAGAAGGAGAAAACTATGTTATCAGATATCAGATATTGGGAAAATAAAGCGAGAGAAGGCCACTATGCGATTCCGCATTTTAACGTGTGGAATGCAGAAATGCTGATGGGGGTAATCGATGCGGCAGAAGAACTGCGTGCTCCGATCATCATCTCTTTTGGTACAGGATTTACAGGAAACACATCTTTCGAGGACTTCTGCTACATGATGGATTCTATGGCTAAGAATGCGACAGTACCGGTGATAGAGCACTGGGACCACGGCCGCAACATGACTATCCTGCAGAATGCGGTTAACCACTGCATGAATTCCGTTATGCGTGACGCTTCCGCACTTCCATATGAAGAAAACGTTGCGGAGATCAAGAGATGTGTCGATTATTTCCATGCATATAACATCCCTGTCGAGGCAGAACTTGGCCATGTGGGAAATGAGACCGTATATGAGGAGGCACTGTCAGATTACCAGTATACAGATCCGACAAAAGCAAAGGAATTCGTCGAGAGAACGGGATGCGATTCTCTGGCTGTTGCCATAGGTAATGTCCACGGCGTATACTCTTCAGAGCCGGAACTGGCTTTTGATGTGCTTGAGAAAGTTGCCAGTGAAGTTGATGTGCCGCTTGTACTGCACGGCGCTTCAGGAATCGGAGATGAGGATATCAAGAAGGCAATCTCGCTTGGAATCGCAAAGATCAACATTCACACGGAGCTTTGCCAGGCTGCGATGGAAGCAACGAACGCCCATAAAGATGAGCCGTACTTATCTGTACAGCGTGAGGTAAGAAAAGCGGTCAAAGAGCGTGCAATGTATAAAATCAAACTGTTCGGTGATGATGGAAGGGCTGATGAATAAAGTGGATAAGAAATTGGATGTCATAATCATAGGGGCGGCGATCGTTGATCTGCCGCTGAGACCGGTAAGTAAAGAAGTGTTTGATGTGGTCTCTTATCCGGTGGACGGCATTACGATGACGATCGGCGGAGATGCACTTAATGAATCAACGATTATTACAAGGCTCGGCCACAGGGTCGGCTTAATGAGCTGTATCGGTGTAGATGTACCAGGATGGTTTGTCATCGATCATTGTAAATCCAACAATATAGATACTACATATATCAAACAGGACCCGGAGAAGGTAACTTCTATTAATGTAGGCCTTGTGGCAGCAGACGGAGAACGGACCTTTATTACGAACAGGCAGGGAAGCCTGTGGAAGTTCTGCTATGAGGATTTGGACATGTCTGCACTAAAAGATGCCAGAATACTATCGTTTGCGAGTATTTTCAATAATCCTTTATTTGACAACAAGGCTCTTGTCTCTGTCTTTTCGAAGGCAAAAGAAGAAGGAATGATCATCTGTGCAGACATGGTTTCCCCGAAACTGGATGAGAAGCTTGAAGATATCAGAGAAGCACTAGGGTATATCGATTATTTCTTCCCGAATTTCGAGGAGGCATGTGAGCTGACAGGCGAGACAGAAGAAGACAGGGTTGCTGATGTGATATATAACTGCGGCGTTAAAAATGTCATCATGAAGATCGGAAAACGAGGATGTTACATCCGAAATGCAGAAGGCTCCATGATCGTGCCCGCATGTAAGGGAGTTACAGCGATTGATACGATCGGTGCAGGTGATAATTTTGCATCAGGCTTTATCACTGCTCTTTTGGAAGGGAAGGAACTGCGTGAATGTGCAGTTTATGCAAACTGTACGGCAGCAGTCTCGGTCCAGTATGTCGGTGCGACAGGCGGTGTAAAGAATAAGCAGATGGTAGATGACATGCTGGCTAAATACCGTGAAGACTATAAACAGCAGATAAACGAATAAGAAGAACGCTTCACAGCAGGAAAGGAAGTAACGGATATGAAAACAATGAAGCTTGGCAGGACAGGTATGGACATTTCAAGAATCGGCCTTGGGACATGGTCGATCGGCGGGGGCTCCGCATGGGGCGGTGATCATGATATGCAGGTTGTCGTTGATACAATCAGGGAAGCACCAAAGCTAGGGGTAAATCTGATCGACACGGCACCGGGTTATAATTTTGGCAATAGTGAGAAGATCCTCGGGAAAGCATTGGAAGGAATGAATCGGGAAGATGTTGTTATCATTACAAAGTGCGGTGTCATATGGGACCAGGAAATGAAAGGGGACCTTTTTAACAAGGTAAACGGCATCCAGCTTTACAAGAATCTGAACAGTGCGTCAGTGAAAAAAGAAATTGAAGAATCACTGGAACGCCTTGGGACAGATTATATCGATGTATATATGACACACTGGCAGGCCATAGAAGGAACAGAGTATTTTGTACCGATCCAGAAGACAATGGATGTATTAAACGACTTAAAAGCACAGGGGAAAATCAAGGCAATCGGAGCAGCTAATGTGGACATACACCATATTGAAGAATATCTGAAGTGGGGCCAGCTGGATATTGTCCAGGCAAAATATTCCATACTGGACCGCGGCATTGAAGATGAAATTATCCCATGCTGCCGCGAAAACGGTGTGACCATTCAGGCATACTCCCCATTGGAGATGGGACTTCTGTCCGGCACGATGCCAAGGGACTACAAACCGGTCGGCGCCCAGATACCGAAAAAATGGTTCCAGCCGGACAATATGCAGGCGGCAATGGATATGATGGAACAGTGGAAACCGCTCTGCGAGAAATATAATTGTACGATTGCGAATCTTTCCCTTGGCTGGATACTCGCACAGGGGGATTTCCTGAATCTGTTGAGTGGTTCCACAACGGTAGACCAGATTGCGGAAAATGTGAAGTCTGCAGAGCTTGAACTTGACCCGAAGGATGTCCAGCTTATGCGTGAGATGGCAGAGGCGCTTGGCTAAGGCCAGACACTCCAGATTTTTTGTACAGATATGATTTGTTGAAAACAGAAGAAAAAACTTTGAACTCAAAAAGAAATCATGTTAGTATAAAAGAAAGAAATAAAACTCTGACATACCAAACCAGCATTAAAATCCGGTATGCAGATTTTGACAAGGAGTGTTAGGATGGCTGCAAAAGACAGGTTAGAACTAATAAAAAACATGATACAAACAGAAAAGAAAGTAGTCGTATCAGAGTTAAGCTCAATTTTTGGCGTGACAGAAGAGACAATCAGGCGTGACCTTGAAAAGCTGGAAAATGAGGGCATTCTAAACCGTACATTTGGCGGTGCGGTACTGAATATTGAAAATCAAAGAGAGGGCATTCATTTTTATCAAAGAGCCGGGATTCACATTGAAGAAAAGAAAAAAATGGCGATTGCATTTGCACCTATGCTTAAGGATAAGGTAACAATTGCCGCGGATGCGAGTACGACCGTTATGGAGGTGGTTAAATTAATCCCTAACAGCAGAGATATTACGCTCCTCACAACATCAACCGCGATCTTCAATGAAATGGCGAATACAGATATACATTTACTTTCCACCGGAGGTGCATTTAACCGGAGTACACTTTCTCTTCAGGGGTCAGTGGCGAAAGAAAACGTGAAAAAGTATCATGTTGACCTGCTTCTGATCAGCTGCAAGGGGATTGACATGGAGTACGGCATTATGGATTCAAAGGAAACCGAGGCCGAAGTGAAGAAGACCATGTCAGGGCAGGCCAGGGAAGTTGCGCTGTTTGTTGATCACTCGAAATTTGATAAAAGGGCATTTGCCCATCTGCTGGACTTTTCCGAGATTAACTATCTGGTAACGGATAGGAAACCGGATGACAGGTGGGTCGAATTCTGTGAAAATAATCAGATTACATTGGTTTATTAGTACATTGCTATATACGATGTGCTGGATCAAAGAATGGAATCCTGTGAATGCAAATCAAAAGATATGCAGACACAGGATTTTTATTTTAGAAAATAACTCTGGTTTACACAATACAGGAGGTTATAGAATGGGAGAGAACCAAAAGAAAAAGCCCATGACCATTATGAAGAAAATGGTTATCGCATTATTCGGGGGACTGGCACTGGGAATTGTTTTCCTGCTGATCCGTGAATCCCTGACGGCCAATGGGCAGGACCATATATGGCAGGTAATAAGCAGGATTCTGTTTCAAGATATTACGAAAGAGGACAGTTTCAAATCAATAGGAATTTTTTACATCATAGGGCAGCTGTTTATGCAGGGACTGCAGCTGGCGATTGTGCCGCTTGTATTAGTATCACTCAGCCTTGCATTATGCAGCATGTCAAATCCGGAAAAGCTTGGTAAAATAGCCGGCAAAACTTTGCTGTGCTTTGTTTCTTTCTACGCTGTCGGAGCTTTTTGCGCAGGAAGTTTTGCTTACCTGATAAAGACACTGGGCTGGTTTTCCGTTGAACTGCCGGCAGCGGATACATCGTCGGTAGCAACGATGGATTCATACAATCCTCTTGTAACGGTTGTAAATGCCGTACCAAGCAATATTTTTTCGGTGTTTACCACGAACACCAGCATTCTGGCAGTTGTGGTAGTGGCAGTGATTATCGGCCTGTGCATGAACCTGTTAAGAGAAAAAGCAGACCCGTTAAAAAAAGTACTGGAAAGCCTGAATGAGATCATCAAAGTTTATATGGAGTTCCTGATCAATAAAATCAGCCCGGTGGCGATCTTCTGTATGATCACGAGGACCTTTGCAACATACGGAGTAGAGTATCTGCAGCCGTCACTGACTTACATACTGGCAACAATATTTATCGGACTGCTGCTCGTATTTACTATATACCCGGTCGGAATCTGGCTGACAACCAGACTAAACCCTTTTATATTCATAAAGAAAGTTCTCAAGGTCGGCCTGTTTGCGGCGGCGACAAACTCGTCCGCAGCGACGCTTCCACTGAACAAAAAAACATGTATCGAAGAACTGGGATGCAGTGAAGAGATAAGCAGCTTCGTACTCCCAACTGGAATGACAATCAACATGAACGGAACCACAGTCATGCATATGATGGCAATCACATTCATAGCCACATCTGCAGGAATCGACATCAGGCCGTCCCATCTGGTACTTGCGGCATTCCTGTCAATCTGCACCGCGATGGGAACACCCGCAATCCCAGTGGCCGGGACAACGATGGTCTTCGCCGTGCTGAACGGGTTAGGCTTCAACTCTGACCTGTGTATGATCGGCTACGCCCTCGTATTAGCCATGAACTATCCGCCGGGAATGGCCGTCATCACCCTGAACGTCGTAGGAGATGCAGCCACAAACGTAATCATCAACGCAAAAGAGAAAGAGTTGGATAGGGAAATCTATAACAAGCAGTAAATAGGCGGGACGCTGATAGGGATGGAAGCCGCAGGTCTTCCTGCCGGCATTGCTTTTTGAAATCCAGACCGCACTGCGAAGAAGTTCTAACAGTCCAGAAGACGCCCGGAAGGGCACATCCGGCATGCAGCGAAAAAATTGATATTTTTTCGCTTTAGCCGGACTGAAACTTGATTTGGTGAATCAAGTTTCATCCCTTCCGGGCGTCTTCTGTCCTGTAAGAACTTCTAATCGCCTGCTGAATGGAGTTTCAAAAAGCAACGCCGGCAGGAAGGCCTGCGGCTTCCATCCCTATCAGCTGGTGCATCCAATTTGCTGGTAAAGATTTCCGGTTAGTCCAAGTAACCAGATTAGGGATGTCACGTTTTTGCAAAAGTCTTCTGGCTTTGTAATGGTATGAAGCCCAACCCGGAAACGAATTTTATTGTACTGACCGGATGAACCTAGCGAAGTAGAAGGGCAGGGGATGGCTGTGGGGGTGTCCTGCTTTTCCAAACTCCATAAAGCGGGTGAATAGAAGTTCTTACCGCGCGAAAGGCGTCCGGGAGGGATGCAGCTTGATTCACCAAATCAAGCTGCATTCCGGTCTAAGGTGAAAAAATATCAATTTTTTCGCCGCATACCGGATGTGCCCTCCCGGACGCCTTTCGCACGGTTAGAACTTCTTCACCAAGCGCTCTGGATTTCGAAAAGCAGGACACCCCCACAGCCACCCCCTGCCCTTCCACTTCGCGTCCGTTTACCGCTCTGTCACAAATTCATTCTCCAAAAATGAATTTAATGCTTTAACTCGACAAAGTCTTGTGTTATACTGTTTGTTAACGAACGTTTTATGTCGAAGGAGGTTTTAGGGAATGATTTGGGCAAAGGAAGAGACTCTGCCGAGAGCTGAGATCGAGAAAATCCAGCAGGAACGATTGAAGGAAACGGTATCATATATTTATGAACGTGTAGAGCCTTACCGCCGGAAGATGGACGAGGCGGGAGTAAGACCGGAAGATATTCGGACTTTGGATGATTTAAGAAAGATGCCGTTTACATATAAAGCAGATTTCAGGGACCATTACCCGGACGGACTGTTTGCGGTGGATAAGAAGGAGATTGTCAGATATCATGCCAGTTCAGGAACAACAGGAAAGCCTACGGTAGTAGGCTACACGGCCCACGATCTGGATGTATGGCTGAATAATGTGGCAAGGATCGCCTGTATGGGAGGCGCTACATCGGAAGATGTGGCCCAGATATCATTTGGATACGGTACGTTTACAGGTGCGCTGGGACTGCACGGAGGGCTGGAGAAGGTAGGAGCATCTGTCATACCAATGTCATCCGGCAATACGAATAAGCAGATCATGTTTCTGCAGGATATGGGAGTCACACTGTTAGTTGCAACGCCGTCTTATGCACTCCATCTCGGGGAAGTGCTCAGAGACAGGGGGATTGACCCTTCAAAAGATCTGAAGCTGCATATCGGGCTGTTCGGCGGAGAAGGCATGACCGAGCCGATGAGGGATGAGATGCATAAAGTCTGGGGAGACCAGTTTGTTTGTACGCAGAATTACGGCATGAGCGAGCTCTGCGGGCCGGGAGTTTCCGGAGAATGTACGGAACTGTGCGGTATGCATGTGAATGAGGACTGGTTCATTCCTGAGATCATTGATCCGGAGACGGAAGAGGTACTTCCTCCGGGAGAAATCGGGGAACTGGTAATCACTTGTCTGGGCAAGGAGGCCCTGCCATTAGTCAGATACCGTACGGGAGATCTGACGAAACTGATGTATGAGCCATGTAAATGCGGCAGGACAACGGTGCGTATGGCGAACCTGTCAGGGCGTGCAGATGATATGCTCGTAATCAGGGGGGTCAATGTATTCCCGGGACAGATCGAGGAAGTCTTATTCAAGATTGATGAAATCGGACCTCATTATGAGATTCTGGTAGAAAGAAAGAACAGGCTGGATGTCATGACGATTACTGTAGAGCTGATTGATGACAGGCTTCTGGACAGTTATGCTATGCTGAGCGAACTGGAGCAGCGAATTAAGTCTGCACTGAAGTCACAGCTTGGACTTGCAACCCATATCAGGCTGGTTGCACCGAACTCTCTCCAGCGTTTTGAAGGCAAGGCAAAGAGAGTGACTGATTTACGAAAGGATGGTTTATAGAATATGTCAGAAAAAGTAATTATGTTGGGAAATGAAGCCATTGCCAGAGGGGCTTATGAAGCGGGTGTAAAGGTTTCTTCTGCTTATCCGGGAACACCGAGTACAGAAATCAGCGAATACCTGGTACAGTACAGGGATGATCTCTATGAGGAATGGGCACCGAACGAGAAAGTGGCTGCCGAAGTTGCAGTCGGTGCCAGCCTTGCTGGTGTACGTTCTATGGCCTGTATGAAGCACGTCGGGCTGAATGTGGCTTCAGATCCACTGTATTCCGTATCTTACATGGGAGTGAATGGAGGTCTTGTTTTTGTTGTTGCAGACGACCCGGGATTATACAGCTCCCAGAACGAGCAGGACACAAGAATGGTGGCAAGGGCCTCACAGGTGCCGGTCATTGAACCGTCAGACAGTGCAGAGGCGAAAGAATTTATGAAGGCAGCTTTTGAATTAAGCGAGCAGTTTGACAGACCGTTTATCGTACGTCTGACAACAAGGCTATCCCATTCACAGGGGATGGTGGAACTTTGCGAAAGAGAAGCAGTTGAAGACAAAGTTTATGAAAAGAATATCCGCAAGAATGTCATGATGCCCGGAAATGCAAAGCTGCGCCATGTAGAGATAGAAAAGCGTAATCTGGAACTGGCAGAGGCGGCTAATACACTGCCAATCAACAGAGTGGAGATGAACGACACAAGAATCGGAGTCATTACAAGCGGTATTCCTTATGAATATGTAAAAGAAGCACTCCCGGAGGCATCTGTGCTGAAACTTGGCATGGTAAATCCGCTTCCGAGAAAGATGATTGAAGAGTTTGCTTCCAAAGTGGATACACTGTATGTTGTAGAGGAACTGGATCCGGTGATTGAGGAGCAGGTAAAATCATGGGGGATCAAGGCTGTCGGAAAAGAAATCTTCACCGTACAGGGCGAGTACAGCGCCAATATGTTAAGAAAGGCTATCCTGAAACAGGATCTGGAGATCAAAGCACCGGCAGAAGCACCGCAGCGCCCGCCGATCTTATGTCCGGGATGTCCTCACCGTAGTGTTTACTACGTCTTAAACAAGCTGAAAATGCATGCGGCAGGTGACATCGGATGCTATACACTGGGGGCAGTGGCGCCATTGAGCGTTGTAGATACGACTATGTGCATGGGGTCCAGTATTTCCACCCTGCACGGTATGGAAAAGGCGAAAGGAAAAGAGTATATTAAAAACTGGGTAGCTGTGATCGGCGATTCTACCTTCTTACATACGGGTGTGAACTCCCTGATGAACATGGTATACAATAATGCAACCGGTACAGTTATGATTCTGGATAACTCGACAACAGGAATGACCGGACATCAGGATCATGCGGCAACAGGGAAAACGCTGCAGGGAGATCCTACCTATGCGATCAATATCCCGGCCCTCTGCCATGCAATGGGCGTGAAGAATGTCGTGGAAATAAATGCTTTTGATATTGCAGAACTGGAAAAGGTGATTAAAGAAGAGGTGGCCAGAGATGAAGTATCCGTGATCATTACCAAGTCCCCTTGTGTACTTCTGGATAAATCAAGGAAGCCAATTTATATCGCGCATGAGGATAAGTGTAAGAAGTGCGGCATGTGTATGAAGCCGGGCTGCCCTGCGATGACGAAGAATGCGGACGGAACCATTCATATTGATGATACAATGTGTACAGGATGCGGACTGTGCGAATCATTATGTAAATTTGATGCGATAGAACTGGTAAAGGCGGGTGAATAGTTATGGCAACAAAGAATATCATGATTGTAGGGGTAGGCGGTCAGGGAACCCTGCTTACCAGCAGAATTTTAGGAGGACTGCCTCTTGCGGCAGGCTATGATGTAAAGCTTTCCGAGGTGCACGGCATGGCACAGAGGGGCGGCAGTGTTGTTACGTTCGTAAGATATGGCGAAAAGGTTGCAGAGCCGATTGTAGAGGAAGGGCAGGCAGATGTAATCATTGCATTTGAACGTCTCGAGGCTCTGCGTTACGCGCACTTCCTGAAAAAAGACGGTGTCCTGATTGTGAATGACTGGAGGATTGATCCAATGCCAGTTGTGATTGGAATGGCTGAATATCCGGATCAGATTATGGAGAAACTGGAAGCAGAGTATAAAGTCTATAAGGTAAATGCGACAGAAGAATCCAAAAAACTTGGCAATCCAAAAGTATTTAACCTGATTGTCCTCGGAATTGCGGCACAGCATATGGATTTCACGAAAGAGCAGTGGTATGATGTAATCGAAAAGACTGTACCGCCAAAAACGATTGAAATCAATAAGAAGGCATTCGAGGTAGGGTTCGCATTATAAGGTAAAGGCAGGTGAGAGGATGATTAAGCAGTTATCAGTGTTTGTGGAGAACAGACCGGGAAGCCTGATGCGGGTGACATCGGCATTGACGGAAGCGCATATCAACATCCGTGCAGTAGCCTCTTTCGACACCCCCGAGTTCGGCATACTGCGGCTGGTAGTGGACAAACCGGCAGAAGCGAAGGAGTATCTGACAGGAAAGGGCTTCGTTGTCAGGATACATGAGGTTATTGGTGTGGAGCTGAAGGATGAGAAGGGGAATCTCAACCGGATGTTATCCATCCTTGCTGACGGAGAAATTAACGTCAATTATATTTATTCTTTTGTAATCCGTGAAGAAAAAGCACCGGTCATGGTATTTAATACCGATGACTATGACAAAGCAGCCAAGGTATTGAAGGAAGCCGGTGTGAAGATGGTAGAGGAAGCGGATTTATAGACTGTATAACAGATAAGGAGTTAGTGAAATGGCGGCAGTAAAATTAGAAAACTGGGTCGAGAGGATCAGGGACCCCAAAATCGAATGTATGAGCAGCGATGAGATGGCAGCTCTGCAGAGCAGACGTCTGGTTGATGTAGTGAACAGAGTATACAATAATGTAGATTTTTATCACAAAAAAATGAAAGATCTTGGTGTGGAGCCGGGCGACATCAAAGGCATTGAGGACATCGGTAAACTTCCGTTTACAACAAAGGAAGATTTAAGAGATAATTATCCGTTCGGGCTTCTTGCCATTCCGAAAAAGGATGTGGTGCGCGTACAGGGGACATCCGGTACAACGGGAAAGCTGACACTTGCGTCCTATTCACAGAAGGATGTGGATGTCTGGGGGGAATGTGTTGCCAGATGCCTGACAATGGCAGGGCTGACGGATGAGGATATCATTCATGTATGCTATGGATACGGGCTGTTTACAGGAGGCATGGGGCTGGATTACGGCGCAAAGGCACTTGGTGCTACGGCAATCCCGATGTCCGCCGGAAATACGAAGCGGCAGATGATGTGTATGGAAGATTTCGGTTCTACAGCATTTGCATGTACACCATCTTATGCACTGCATCTGGCGGAATCTCTTGAAGAGGCGGGCGTCGTTGACCGCCTGAAACTGAAAGCTGGTATCCACGGGGCAGAACCGTGGACGGTTGAGATGCGCAAGAAGATTGAGAGCATTCTGAATATCAACTGCTTTGATATTTATGGTTTGTGTGAGATTTCCGGCCCGGGTGTGGCGCAGGATTGCATCCACCATGCGGGGTTACATATTAACGTGGACTACTTCTATCCAGAAGTCCTGAATCCTTCTACATATGAAGCGTGTGCTGACGGTGAGACAGGAGAACTCGTATTTACGACACTTGCAAAGGAGGCAATGCCTCTGCTCCGTTACCGCACAAAGGATCTGACAAGTATCGACCACAGCACCTGTGCATGCGGCAGGACAACGCCAAGAATATCCAAGTTTACAGGACGTACAGACGATATGAAGGTAATCCGCGGAGTCAATGTATTCCCGACACAGGTTGAGACAGCACTCCTTGGCATGGGCGGTGCGGTAGCACCTCATTATTTGATGATCGTAGACCGTGAGGATAATCTGGATGTACTGACAGTCATGGTAGAGGTAGACGAGAGTATGTTCTCTGATGAGATCAGAAAGCTGGATGCACTGAAGAACAAGATCGGTGCAGTTCTCAAACAGGCACTCGGGGTATCTGCCCGTGTAAAACTGGTAGAGCCTAAGACAATTCAGAGAAGTGAAGGAAAAGCAGTACGTGTCATCGACAACCGTAATCTGCAGTAAAGGAGGTAAGCACGATGGGTATCACAATTCAACAATTATCAGTATTTCTCGAGAACCGGGAAGGAAGGCTGGATGAGGTCCTTGCAGTACTTGCCAGCAATGACGTCAATATCGTGGCTTTGAGTCTGGCAGACACATCAGACTATGGGATGCTGCGTATGATCGTATCGGATCCGAATAAAGGAAGGGCGGTTCTCAAAGAGAACGGTATCACAGCAATGCTGACGGACGTAGTTGCACTGCGTGTTCCACATGCCACAGGCTCCCTGAGCAAAGCAATGCACCAGATCGTGGAAGGCGAAGTGAACATCGAGTATATGTACGCTTTTGCAAATGGTTCCGATGCATCCGCAGTTCTTAAGACCGATGATCCGGCAAGGGTAGTGGATATTTTAAGAGGCAGCGGATTTGATGTATGGGAAGCGTCAGAAGCATATGTTTCTAATGTGAAGATTTAAGTGTTATGTGCGGAGGGGAATTTCTGTAGATCAGGATTCCCCTCCGATTTATGGATTGTGGATGAAAAACGAATTTCGTTTTCGGAACAAAAAAGATATCCGGAATACATCCGGATATCTTTTGGTTTCTTAATCTCATTTTGCTGTAATTCTTTTAAATATTAAATCTAATACTGAATTTATATATTTAAAGGTACATTAAAAATTCTGATTAAAGTTTGACTACATTAACTGCCTGAGGTCCTTTGCTTCCTTCTGTTACATCAAATTCAACAGCCTGACCCTCTTCTAAAGATTTGAATCCATCCATTGATAATCCTGAGTAGTGTACGAATACATCATTTCCTTCTGAGTCAGAGATGAATCCATAACCTTTTTGGTTGTTAAACCATTTTACTGTACCTGTCATTGTGTTACCCTCCATAAATAAAAAATAAATAGTATAGTGCTGTAACGGCCTTTTATGTGGCTCGATACTGTGTTAGATTAGCATATTTAACAATGAAAGTCAATGTATTTACGTGAGGTTTTGTAAAAATACACAAAAAGTGTCGAAAAATAGAATTTTGACGTAAATAAAAGAAAGATTGTATTTTTCTAGGTTTTTGTTTAAAATAAGGAGGGAAGAACAGTCCGGGAGCCTGGGGAAAGCTGCGGGCATAATATGGCAGTAAAGCATGCTGCACAGATAAAGGAGCATATCATATATGAAAATGTCAACAAAAGGAAGATACGCCCTGGAAATCATCGTAGATCTTGCCATGAATTCCACACCTGAGCGTTTAGAGAGTCTTAAAAATATAGCACAGCGAAGAAACCTGTCCGAAAAATATCTGGAGAGAATTATCAAGGCCCTGAAACAGCGGGGGCTGGTAGAAAGTGTACGGGGGGCGTACGGAGGCTACTGCCTGACAGTCCCCTGTGAAGATATTACTGTGAAAAATGTGCTTACTGCAGTAGAAGGAGAACTTACCCCGGTCCACTGTCTGACGAAAGAAAGTGACTGTGGAGTTTCCTGTGATCTCTGTCCGACAAGAAATACGTGGGGAAGTATGTGGAAAACAATTACAAATACAGTAGAAAATATAACCATAGCAGATATTTTAAAAAGAGTAGACGAGATTAATGACGAATCCTGATGTGCGTCTGATAATAGATGCACGGTATGTACTTTAAACTCATTAAACAGGTTCCAGACGGCCTGCATCATGCAGTTACAGAGACTGCATGGTGCAGGCTGTCTGCATTTCGCTACAGATCTCCGGAAAAAAATCCCAGAAAATTTGTTAAACTATATTGACATGGTAGGAAAAAAGGTGTATAACATAAAACATATAATACTTATCGAAATAGTAGGAAATGAAAATGGAGGTGTTATATGAAAGTATCTACAAAAGGAAGATACGGGCTCAGGGCCCTTGTAGACATGGCGGCGAACTCTCAGGAGAGGCCTATTTCCCTGATACAGACCGCGAAAAGACAGAACATTTCGCTGAATTATCTGGAACAGGTTTTTGGAATTTTAAGAAAGGCCGGGATTGTTGCAAGTGTAAAGGGTGCAGGAGGAGGCTATAAGCTTGCACGGAGCGCAGGAAGTATTACAGTAAAAGAAATACTGGAAGCACTGGAAGGAGAGTTTTCGATCATTGACAAGAATGGCGAAGAAGATCAGGATGCAGTGCAAAGAGCGATTCAGGAACTGGTCTGGGATGAGATAGACAGGCAGGTGAATGAACTTCTGGGACAGCGTACTCTGGAGCAGCTTGTTACGGAGTACAAAGAAAATCTGGATTACAGTTCTAACATGTATTACATCTGAATTGTAAGGGAAGACATCAAAGGCAGAAAGTGAGGACAAAAAAATGACAGAGGACAGAAAATTAAAATTCGAGACACTTCAGTTACATGTTGGGCAGGAGCAGCCGGATCCGGCGACCGATTCAAGGGCGGTTCCTATTTACCAGACAACATCTTATGTATTCCGTGACTGTCAGCATGCAGCTGAGCGCTTCGGCCTTGCAGACCCGGGGAATATTTATGGCAGGCTGACGAACAGCACGCAGGAAGTCTTTGAAAAGAGGATAGCTGCTTTGGAGGGCGGTACGGCAGCACTGGGAGTTGCTTCCGGTGCGGCGGCCATAACATATACCTTCCAGAATCTTGCGAAACAGGGTGACCACATCGTAGCGTCCAAGTACATTTACGGCGGCAGCTACAACCTGCTGGCACACACACTGCCGGATCAGGGGGTGACAACAACGTTTGTAGATCCGGACGAGGCAGGGGCTTTTGAGAAAGCAATTCAGGAAAATACAAAGGCAATCTTTATCGAGTCAATTGGCAATCCGAATGCAAACCTGATTAATATAGAAGAAGCGGCAGAAATCGCGCACAGAAATGGAATCGTACTCGTGGTTGACAGTACGTTTGCCACACCATACCTGCTCAGGCCGTTTGAATACGGCGCAGACATTGTTGTTCATTCTGCAACCAAGTTTATCGGAGGTCACGGGACGGCACTGGGTGGTGTGATTATAGAAAGTGGGAAGTTCGACTGGGAGGCTTCCGGGAAATATCCGCAGCTGACCGAACCAGATCCCAATTATCACGGTGTAAGGTTTTGTGAGGCAACCGGTAATGCAGCGTTCGTAACAAGGATCCGTGCAGTGCTTCTTAGAGATACGGGGGCAACGATCGCTCCACTTCATGCATTTTTATTCCTTCAGGGGCTGGAGACATTATCACTGCGTGTCGAGAGACATGTCGAAAATACATTGAAAGTAGTGGAATTCCTGCAGAACCATCCGAAGGTGGCAAAGGTGAACCATCCTTCCCTTCCGGACAGCCCTTACCATGAACTGTACCAGAAATATTTCCCAAAGGGCGGGGCTTCTATATTTACTTTTGAAATAAATGGTTCCGAGGAAGACACAAAAAGATTTATAGACCATCTGGAAATTTTTTCACTGCTGGCCAACGTGGCGGATGTAAAATCACTGGTTATCCACCCGGCAAGCACAACACACTCTCAGATGACAAAAGAGGAACTGGAAAATTCGGGAATTACTCCAACATCAGTGAGAGTTTCCATAGGAACAGAACATATAGACGACATTTTATATGATCTGGAACAGGCATTGGCATATATATAGATAAAAGAAGATCAGGAGGTAAGATATGGGAAAGATTTATAAAAGCATTACAGAATTAGTCGGGAAGACACCGGTTTTAGAAGTGTCTAATATTGAAAAGGAGCTGGGACTGAAGGCCCGTGTGCTTGTGAAACTTGAATATTTTAATCCAGCGGGAAGCGTGAAAGACCGCGTTGCACTGAAGATGATCGAAGACGCAGAAGCAAAGAGGCTGATAAGCCCCGGCGCCACGATCATTGAGCCGACAAGCGGCAATACAGGGATTGGTCTGGCTTCAGCGGCCGCCGCAAAAGGATATAAGGCAATTTTTGTTATGCCTGAGACCATGAGTATAGAGCGAAGAAAGCTGCTGCTCGGTTATGGGGCCGAGATTGTGCTGACAGACGGGAAAAAGGGAATGAACGGTGCAATCGAAAAAGCATCAGAATTGGAAAAAGAGCTGGATCAGGCAATTGTTCTGGGACAGTTTGTAAATGATGCGAATCCGCAGGCCCATATTGAGACGACAGGTCCTGAGATATGGGAAGATACAGACGGTAAGGTCGATATTTTCGTGGCGGGAGTCGGAACAGGCGGTACCATTACAGGAACAGGAACTTACTTAAAGGAGAAAAATGCAGATATCCAGATTATTGCAGTCGAGCCGTCAGGATCCCCGGTCCTGTCTGGAGGAAAACCGGGACCGCATGGCCTGCAGGGGATCGGGGCCGGATTTATCCCGAAAGTACTGGATACAGAGATCTATGACCGTATCATACAGGTGAGGGACGAGGAAGCATATGATGCCGAAAAACTACTCGCTCACAGAGAGGGTGTTCTGGTCGGTATCAGCTCAGGAGCCGCGCTGCATGCAGCGGTTGAAACCGCCAAACTGCCGGAAAATGAAGGAAAAACAATTGTAGTACTACTTCCGGATACAGGCGAGAGATACCTGTCCACACCTTTATTTGCATAATGGGCCATGAAGAAACAGGTTACTGTGCACGCCCGCAGGGGGGTGCACAGTAACCTGTTTCTTTATAAGTACAAACGAAAAGCTTTTAAGCAATTGAAAAACTTGCGAATATGTTATATACTTAACTAAGTTAAAATAAAAAACAGGAGGAGAAGTTATATTATGAAGGAATTTAAATATGTTATCACAGATCCAGAGGGAATCCATGCAAGACCGGCAGGTCTTCTCGTTAAGCAGGCTGCAGGCTACAAATCAGACATCAAAATTGGTAAAGGTGAAAAGATGGCTGATGCAAAGAGAATCTTCGGCGTTATGGGATTAGGTGTTAAGACAGGTGAAGAGATTGTTATGACAGCAGATGGTGAAGACGAAGATACAGCAATCACAGAATTAGAAGAATTTTTCAAGGCTAACTTATAAATTCATTAATTTAAGGATGGTATTATGATTACATTAACAGGCAAAAGTGTATTCGGTGGAGTATCCATCGGAAAGCTCTCTTTTTATAAGAGAAACCAAAAAGTAATTAAACGTTCACATGTAGATGATGTAGAGGCAGAATGTACTCGTTTTCAGGAGGCAAAGGCCACGGCAGTCAGCCAGCTTCAGGAACTTTACAACAAAGCAATAGAAGATGTCGGCGAAGCGAATGCCATGATCTTTGAGATTCACCAGATGATGCTGGAGGATCTTGACTATATTGAATCCATTGAGAATATTATCCGTACACAGGAAGTAAATGCAGAGTTTGCAGTCGCTACGACGGCGGACAACTTTGCACAGATGTTCGCGTCAATGGATGATGCCTACATGCAGGGGCGTGCGGCCGATGTAAAGGATGTTTCCGAACGCGTGCTGGATATCCTGTGCGGTGTCGGTGAGGGCGTGAAGCAGACAGATGAGCTTTCTATTATTGCAGCCGATGATCTGGCACCGAGTGAGACCGTACAGCTGGATAAGAGCAAGGTTCTGGGATTTGCCACCATGTATGGATCATCAAATTCCCACACTGCAATTCTGGCAAGGACAATGAATATCCCGGCCGTAATTGGTCTGGGAGAATCACTGAGTCCGCAGTACGATGGACAGATGGCAGTGATCGATGGTTTTACAGGTACTTTATATATTGATCCTGACGAAGAGACTCTGGCAGTGATGCAGGAGAAGCGCGAAAAGGACCTGGCACAGAAAGCACTTCTGGAACAGCTCAAGGGAAAAGAAAATGTAACAAAGAGCGGACAGAAGATTAATGTATATGCCAATATCGGAAATGTGTCCGATGTGGGTGCGGTCCTGAAGAATGATGCAGGCGGCATCGGCCTGTTCAGAAGTGAGTTTTTATATCTGGAGAATGATACATTCCCGACAGAAGAACAGCAGTTTTCTGTTTATAAGCAGGTTGCTGAAAACATGGCCGGGAAAAAAGTCATCATCCGTACATTGGATATCGGTGCGGACAAGCAGGTGGATTATTTTGACTTGGATAAGGAAGAAAACCCTGCCCTTGGATACCGTGCAATCCGTATCTGCCTGACAAGGACCGAGATTTTCAAGACACAGCTGCGTGCTTTATACCGTGCGGCAATGTTTGGCAATATTTCCATTATGTTTCCGATGATTATTTCAATCAAAGAGATTCATAAGATAAAGGAAATCATAGCAGAGGTCAAAGAGGAACTGAAGGCAGAAGGCATCCCTTACAAAGAGGATGTGGAACTTGGTGTCATGATCGAGACGCCGGCATCTGTAATGATAAGCCGTGAACTCGCAAAAGAAGTAGATTATTTCAGCGTGGGAACAAATGACCTGACCCAGTATACACTTGCAATTGACCGCCAGAATTCAAAACTGGACGAGTTCTATGACCCGCACCATCCGGCTGTGCTTGCCATGATTAAGATGGCGGCTGACAATGCACATGCGGAAGGAAAGTGGATCGGGATCTGCGGTGAACTTGGTGCTGACCTGGAATTGACAGAAGAATTCCTGAAGATGGGACTGGATGAACTTTCTGTATCACCATCTATGGTATTGCCGTTAAGAAAACGCATCAGAGAATGCGAGTAAAACAAGTTATCAGGAATGAGCTTTAAAAGCGCCGGAATTACGGTCCCTTTGATGAAGCGGTTCTGACAGTATAAGAGACACCCGGAAGGGGAAACTTGATGTAAGTTAATCAGGTGTTCCTTTCCGGGTGTTTTATACTTTATCAAAGAGAGCATACTCCGTTTGCTGTAAAATATAAAAACAGAACAAATGTTCTTGTAAATCAGAAACAGTTATGCTATCATAATAAACAGAACAAACGTTCTGCAAAGGGCGTTTCAGGCAGAAGCCAGACAGGGTGATATAATGTACGGTTTCAGGTGTGTTTTCATTTACAGGGATAAAGGAGTTGCAGGGGATGGCAGAGGTAATTCAGGAGCAGATATCTTTATATGATAAGCTTCAAATTCTTAGTGATGCGGCAAAGTATGATGTGGCATGTACGTCCAGCGGGGTTGACAGGCAGGGGGACGGCACGGGAATGGGGAATTGTTCCAAGGCAGGGATCTGCCACAGTTTTTCATCGGATGGGAGATGTATTTCTCTCTTAAAGATATTATTTACAAATGAATGTATCTTTGATTGTAAGTACTGTGTAAACCGTTCTTCGAATGATGTTGTGCGTACTTCATTTACGCCGGATGAGATCTGCACACTTACGATGGAGTTTTACAGGAGGAATTATATAGAAGGACTGTTTTTGAGTTCGGGTGTTCTGAAAAGTCCCAATTATACAATGGAGCTGATCTATGCGGCGCTGTATAAGCTGCGTCATGAATGTAATTTCCAAGGGTATATCCATGTCAAGGCGATTCCGGGGGCAGATCAGGAGCTTGTTAAGAGAGTGGGATTTCTGGCGGACAGAATGAGTGTGAATCTGGAACTCCCCACGGCGGAAAGCCTTAAGCTTCTGGCACCCCATAAGACGAGAAAGAATATACTTGCGCCCATGAGGCTTGTCCAGCAGAAGATGCAGGATAACCGGCAGGAGATCGTACTATACAGGAATGCACCCCGATTCGTACCGGCGGGGCAGAGTACACAGATGATTATTGGGGCAACCCCGGAGTCAGATTACCAGATTCTGAATGTGGCAGAGGCCCTGTACAAAAAGTTCGAACTAAAAAGGGTATTTTATTCTGCTTTTGTTGCGGTAAATGAGGACTCGGCCCTTCCGGCAAAGACAGGGGAAGGACCTCCGCTGCTTCGGGAACACAGGCTCTATCAGGCAGACTGGCTGCTTCGGTATTACCGGTTTGAGGCAAAGGAACTTCTGGACGAAAATAATCCCAATTTTAATATTTTCCTTGACCCGAAATGCGACTGGGCCCTGAAGCATCTGGAGTATTTTCCCGTGGAGGTGAACAAGGCTGATTATAATACCCTCCTGCGTGTGCCCGGGATCGGGTACAAATCCGCCTCAAGAATTGTTAAAGCGAGAAAGATGGGGACACTGCAGTTTGAGGATCTCAAAAAAATGGGGGTCGTGCTGAAGCGGGCACTCTATTTCCTGACATGCAGTGGAAAGATGATGTACAGGACAAAAATTGAGGAAGATTACATCTTGAGAAATCTTTTGAACACGAAAGAAAAGCTTCCTGATTCCGTGACAGGAATGACATTTAAACAGCTGTCGCTTTTTGACGATGTGAATTTCAGAGAGGCTCAGATTCAGACAATAGTGGGGTGAAAGACAGAAATGGTATGTACAAAACAGGTTTATATATGTCATGATACGATTACTGGTATCTTTTCGGCTATCTATGATGCATGGAAAGAAAGCAGGGATACGGAGGCCGGAATTGCACTTAGAGGCTGTTTGATGCCACAGTTGTTTTGTGAATACAGAGAGGTAGATGAAAAAGAACAAAAATCAATAGCCGTTGAGCGGTTGATAAAGAACAATCTTGGGTATAATGCTTACTGGGACCTTTATCACGCACTGCTCTCCGATGACCCGGAGAAGGCAGATGCGGTCTATCAGACGATCCTTGCGGCCAGAAAGGTTAAGGACAGCAGGAAGATTATGGAGCATCTGAGCAATCCCCATGTGGCAAAGGTCTTTGAACTGAGCAGGAAGGTTGCAAATGAAGCACATCTTTTTACAGAGTTCATCCGCTTCAGGGAACTGGATAATGGAGTACTGCTCTCTGAGATCACACCAAAAGGCAGGGTGCTCACCTGTATAGCCGATCATTTTACGAATCGCTTCCCGTTGGAAAACTGGATGGTTTACGATAAGACCCATAAGGTGTTTCTTGTTCATAAAGCAGGGATGAACTGGATACTCGTAGAGGGGGAAGAACTGGATCAGACTGAGGCTGAAAAGGTATCCACGGCTGAATTGGAATATGAGAGATTATGGAAAGGATTCTGCAAATCGATTGCCATAAAAGAGAGGGAAAATCTGGCCTGCCAGAGAAATCATCTTCCCATTCATTTCCGGCAGGATATGACAGAATTCCGCTAAATTGTAAAAGCTTTTCATTAAAACAGGAAATCACTGCATTCACGCAAAAAGTATTGTATAATAGGGTTAGCTGGATTAACATATAACTATCATCAGGAAGAGGTTATAAGCCGGATGAAATACGAAATTTGAGAGAAGGGAGACGTATGGAGAAAGAAGCATTTGTATGGCTTGGACTGTTGATTGTTTTTCTGGTTATCGAAATTATTACAGTCGGGCTGACATCTGTCTGGCTTGCCGGGGGCGCTCTGGCTGCGTTACTTTTAAATATTGCAGGATTGAATTTAATATGGCAGGTAGGCGCTTTCTTCGCAGTCTCATTTTTACTATTGTTTTTTACCCGTCCTTTCGCGGTAAAATACATAAACGCCCATCATGAGAAAACCAATTATGAGGGCGTGATAGGTAAAATAGTGAGAATTACGGAGACGGTAGATAATCTGGCCCAGACGGGTACGGCGGTTGTTAACGGCCTCGAATGGACTGCGAGAGCAGAAAAGGACGGCGAAGTGCTCGAACCGGGGACACTGGCAAAAGTAGTCAGTATATCTGGTGTAAAGCTGATTGTAAAGAAATATGAGGAGGATTAGAATATGGGACTTTGGATTGGGATTGCTATTTTGGTCATTTTACTTATCATTATTGTGGCGAATGTCAGAATCGTACCGCAGGCACATGCATTTATACTGGAACGTCTCGGCGGCTATAAGGAGACATGGAGTGTGGGGCTGCATTTTAAGATTCCGATCCTTGACAGGGTTGCAAAGAAGGTATCTTTAAAGGAACAGGTAGTGGACTTTGAACCGCAGGCTGTTATTACAAAGGATAATGTAACCATGCAGATTGATACGGTTGTATTCTTCCAGATTACAGATCCGAAGCAGTATGCATATGGTGTGGAGAGTCCGATAGCGGCTATTGAGAACCTGACAGCAACAACACTTCGTAATATCATTGGTGATCTGGAACTGGATGAGACACTGACATCCAGAGAGACGATCAACTCTCAGATGAGAACGTCTCTTGATATTGCGACTGACCCGTGGGGAATTAAAGTAAACAGAGTGGAACTGAAGAATATCATGCCTCCGAAAGCAATTCAGGATGCGATGGAGAAACAGATGAAGGCAGAACGTGAACGAAGAGAATCCATTCTGAGGGCCGAGGGTGAAAAGAAATCTACGATTCTTGTTGCCGAAGGTGAGAAAGAATCCGTTATTCTGGAAGCGGAGGCATCCAAACAGGCGGCGATCCTTAAGGCAGAGGCCGAAAAGCAGAAGAGGATCAAAGAGGCAGAAGGCCAGGCCGAAGCGATCAGGTCCGTGCAGAAGGCTACGGCAGAAGGTATTGAATATATCAAGGCAGCTGGCGCAGATAATGCAGTGCTGACAATCAAGAGCCTGGAAGCATTTGCCAAGGCGGCAGACGGCAAGGCGACGAAGATTATTATTCCTTCAGAACTGCAGGGAATCGCAGGACTGACTAAGACAATCGCTGAAGTCGCGAAGTTTGAAGAGACTGAAAAGTAAGATCAGCAGTGATATATTTTTTGAGATACGCCCCGGAGAGAACAAGCCGGGGCGTACTCTTTACAGAGGACAGGGAGTAGGGATATGGCAAGAATACTTATATTAGAGGATGATGGACCAAGCAGGAAAGCACTGGTATCCATGATCGGCAGAATTGGTGCTGAAATTAAGGCGGATGAAGCTGCAGACCTGGGGGAAGCAAGGAATCTGCTTACGGGCGGTGGTTCCTATGACTTATTTCTGCTTGATGTAAATCTGGACAGCAAAGACAGCAGTGATGCCTCAGGCCTTACGTTTGCCGGTGAGGTGCGGGATATTATGAAGTATGAATTGACGCCTATAGTGATGCTGACCTCGGTTGCGTCTCTGGAAATCGAAGCATACCGCCGGATTCACTGTTACCAGTATATTCTGAAACCCTACGAGGAGGAAGAAGTACAGCGGATTGTAAAAAGGGTGCTCACACATGCACGCCCCGCCGAAAAGCCGTATGTGATTGTAAAAAAGGATGGGATTAATTATAAGATCCTATGTGAAGACATAATTTTCTGTAAGGCAATCCCAAGGGGTGTGTGTATTTATCTGAAAAATGAGCAGATGGACGTCCCGTATCTTTCCATCCGCCAGCTGCTGGATAAGCTTCAGGGGCAGGATTTCGTCCAGTGCCACAGAATGTTTGTTGTCAACAAGAAGTATGTAAAATACTATGATCTGGTAAATCAGATGATACAGGTAGAGAAGTACCCCGATGAGATCGATATAGGGGTTACCTATAAGGCGGAGGTCAGGAGGCTGTTGAATGAATAAAGGGAAAAGGAAGATATTATACCGTGTGTTTTGTTTCCTGTCACTGGCCATAGCAGTATATCTGGTTATTGATTTAAAGGTGAGCAGGACTTTGGACCTGAAGATGATCATTGTATTCATATTGTTCCTTGTTGTGATCATCTGGGGAACGATCGACTGGAAGCTAAACAATGACATCATAAAGGAGCAGACAAAAGAACTGATGATGTACCAGCTGTATATACAGCCATTGGAAGAACTGGTAAAAGAAATCCGCGCGAAACAGCACGAATTTGATAATCACCTGAATGCCATTCTGAACATGCATCTGACCGTGGGGACATATGACGAGCTTGTAAAGGAACAGTCCGAGTATATAAAACAGATATGCAGGGACGGCGGCAACCAGTATCTGCCTCTGCTCAGAATCAGTGATAAAGTACTGGCTGGTTTCTTGTATAGTAAGATCGTGAGCTCAAATGAAAACATAGACACACAGATTGAAGTCCGCAGCAAAGAGATTATATCCAGAGTTTCTGAGCACAGACTGATTGAAATCGTAGGCGTTCTGGTCGATAATGCATATGAAGCATGCGGCAGTGAGGGCGGAAAAGTGAGGATGTTACTGGACTCCAGACAGGACCACCTTTTTTTCCAGATTTTGAATCAGCATGAGAAGGTATCTTTTGAGACAATCGGGCATTTCTTCGAGAACGGCTATTCGACAAAGAGTAAAAGAAAAGGAGAGCGTGGACTCGGGCTTTACCGTGCAAAGATGATAGCTGAGAAGGCAGGCGGGGAGATCATGGTCGGCCAGGAGGAAATCGGGGGAGAGAACTATATCCAGTTTACCGTGGTGATCTAGTAGTGGTGATCTAGTCTTCCATGAGAGTAAGGTTTGTGATACAATAGGAAACATGGATGAAAAAGAATTGATTAAAATATCTGTCCGGAATCTCGTGGAGTTTATTCTGCGGGAAGGGGACATAGATAACAGAATATCTGGCGGCATAGAAAAGGATGCCATGCTGCAGGGAAGTAGAATCCATCGCAAGATACAGCGGCGTATGGGTTCTAATTATCGTGCAGAGGTTTCTTTAAAGATTCAGACTGCATGTGAAGGGTTTGTACTTCAGGTAGAAGGCAGGGCTGACGGAATCATAGAAGAGGAAGCGGGGACCACCATTGATGAGATCAAAGGGGTGTTGAAGGAACTGGCCCATATAGAGGCACCCTCGAATGTACATCTGGCCCAGGCGAAGTGTTACGCATACATATATGCGAAGCAGGAGAATCTGGAGAGGATCAGCGTCCAGATGACTTACTGCCATATGGAGACGGAGGAATTAAAGCAGTTTAAGCAGGAATTTCTATTTACAGACTTGGAAGAATGGTTTCAGAAACTGGTCCGGAGATATGAGAAATGGGCAAAGTTCCAGATTGAGTGGAAAGCGAAGAGGAATGCGTCTATCAGGGATGTGGAATTTCCATTTGAATATAGGGAAGGACAGCGAAATCTCGTAACATCGGTCTACCGTACGATCCTAAGAAAGAAAAAGCTGTTCATACAGGCACCGACAGGTGTTGGAAAGACGATGGCAACCGTATTTCCGGCCGTGAAGGCGGTCGGAGAGGGGCTGGGAGAACGTATTTTTTACCTGACGGCAAAGACAATTACAAGGACCGTGGCCGAGCAGGCTTTTCAGACACTGAAAAAGCAGAATCTGAGTTTTAAAGTGATTACACTGACCGCAAAAGAGAAGATTTGTTTTTGCGAGGAAGCGGTATGCAACCCGGATAACTGTCCATATGCCAAGGGACACTATGACAGAGTAAACGATGCAGTATTTGATATGATTGTCAATTCGGATGAAATGAGCAGGGAAGAACTGGAACGGCAGGCGGAGAAACACAAGGTCTGCCCGTTTGAGATGGCACTGGACGTATCATTATGGGCCGATGCCATTATCTGTGACTATAATTACGTCTTTGACCCGAATGCACATTTAAAACGCTTCTTTTCGGAGGGGAACAAAGGAGAATATCTTTTCCTGATTGATGAGGCGCATAATCTGGTGGAGAGGGGCCGTGAGATGTACAGTGCCGTTCTCTATAAAGAGGATGTACTGGAAATGAAGAAGCTGGTAAAGTCTGAAGATCCGGGCCTTGCAAAACGTCTGGAGGAATGTAATAAGCAGCTCCTTATGCTGAAGCGCGAATGCGAGAATTACCAAGTGCTGGACAGCGTATCACATATTGCTGTTAAACTGATGAACATCATGTCAGGACTCGAGGAGTATCTGGAGATCGTACAGAATGAGGAGAAGAGGGAGCAGATACTTGATTTTTATTTTCAAGTACGGGATTTTCTGAACATTCATGATATTATGGATGAAAATTATGTGATTTATACGGAACTGGAGAGGGACGGGCGGTTTAAACTAAAATTACTCTGTGTCAATCCAGCCGTTAATCTTCAGACTTATCTCGAACAGGGGAACAGCACGGTCTTTTTCTCGGCAACGCTTCTCCCGATTCATTATTATAAGAAGCTGCTCAGTGTGGAGAAGGACGATTATGCGATCTATGCAGAATCCACATTCCCAAAAGAAAACCGTCTGCTGCTGCTCGGAACGGACGTCAGCACAAAATATACGATGCGTTCGGCGTCTATGTATGATAAGTTCGCACAATACATTCTGAAGGTGGTGGAAGCAAAAAGGGGCAACTATTTGATCTTCTTTCCGTCATACCGGTTTATGGCGGATGTATATGAGTGTTTCCAGAACGAAATACAGGGAAGGACAGATATAGAATGTATTCTCCAGTCACAGTTTATGGATGAATCTGCGAGGGAGGTTTTTCTGGAGACTTTTGAGGAGGAGAGGACGACCAGTCTGGCCGGTTTTTGTGTTATGGGAGGGATTTTTTCTGAGGGAATTGATCTTACGGAGGACAGGCTGATCGGGGCGGTTATCATTGGGACCGGGCTGCCGCAGGTGTGCAATGACCGTGAGATTCTGAGACAATACTTTGACAGCAGGGATATGAGGGGATTCGATTATGCTTATCTGTATCCAGGGATGAACAAGGTACTGCAGTCGGCAGGAAGAGTGATCCGTACAGAGGAAGACCAGGGGGTCATCGTCCTGCTCGATGAGCGCTTCATGGGAAGGCAGTACAGAGAAATTTTTCCAAGGGAGTGGGAAGGGTACCAGACATGCAGACTGGAGAATTTGAATGCCCATATGGAAAAATTCTGGGAGAAAATCAAAAATTGATGTTTCTTCTGGTAAAGTATTGACATTCAAGCCGCTTGATAGTTTTAAATGTTAGTAAAGGAGGAGTCCATGAACATCAAAGAAGTAGAAAAAGAAGTGGGAATCCGAAAGGCTAACATCCGCTATTATGAAGAGCAGGGGTTGGTTACCCCAATGAGAAATGCAGAGAATAATTACCGGGACTATTCAGAGGAAGATGTCATATGTCTGAAAAAAATAAAAGTGCTCCGCCTGCTGGGTATTTCTGTCGCGGAGATTAAAGCGGTCCAGAACCGGGATACTGCTCTTAATACTGTGGTACAAAGCAGAATATCTGAGATTGAAAAAGAAGTGGAACAGCTGGGTGAATTAGAAGAAATGTGCAGGATGTTTCTGGCGCACGACCAGACATATGATACACTGGATATTTCCCTGCTCGATACGCGGGAATGCCTTTCGATACAGAAAGGAGCAGTATTTATGAAGATAGACAGATGCAGAAATTATCAGGAAGCACTTAGAAGGTCAGAAGTCATTATGACTTGTTTCATATTTCTTGGCCTGATCCCTACGGGGGAAAATGTACAGCGGCTTTTTCATTACAGCCTGCCTGAATGGATCAGGTGGATCGGATTTGCGGGCGCCTGTGTTACAGGGATTATCAATATCGTTCTGTACAGGAAAATGTACAGCACACAAAAAAAGGATTGGGAAAGGGCAGAGGAAAATCTGGCAGCGAAGGCCAGACGAAGTTAAGTATGCCATATAAGCAGGGGGGCCGCCGCGTCATAAATGATTCATGATGCGGCGGCTTCCCTGCTTTAAGTTTCATGGAAATCTGTGGAGATTCCTTATTCGATTGTGATATATTTCGGCTGTTCTTCAATTGCCTTTGGTACCTCTTTTGGTATACATAAGCTGAGAATTCCGTCTTTGAAGGACGCCTTGATGTCTTCCTGTCTGAGCTGGTCACCTACATAGAATCTGCGGTTGCAGGATCCTGTATAACGCTCCTTGCGGATGCAGTTGCCCTTCTGGTCTTTCTCTTCCTGAGTCTCCTCGTGGGATGCTGTAATCGTAAGATAGCCGTCTTTTAAATCGGCCTTGATGTCTTCTTTGCCGTATCCCGGAAGCTCCATCTCTACAAGATAATTGTTGTCTTTCTCATGAATATCAGTCTTCATAATCTGAGTAGTAGAGTTATCGAAAGATCTTTCAAAAAAGGGATCCTTAAAAAAGTCATTTAAAAAACTTCTGTTTGATAATAACATATGCCATACCTCCTAAAATAAATCTGTTATTCTTGTTCTATATGTAATATAGCATATGTTATTAGCACTGTCAAGAGGTGAGTGCTAATTTGTTTTAAGCATTTATTTTAAGCTAATAAAAGTTGAATTCATCTTCCCATGCAAAATTAGCAGATTCCTCTAAACTTTCAGGCCAGTGACTGCACCATGACGGTACACTGCAATTTTTTACCTTATCAAGGCTGGGTGTATAGGGTTTCAGGTCCAGGACAGGGGTATTATTGTTTGCATCAATATAAGCAATCTGAATAGCGCCTTTTTGATAATCTATATCAATGACTTCTACGGCTGTCAAGGCTATCGGGTTTGGACGGATCGGTGACCTGGTAGCAAAAATCCCCATTTTTTGAGGAGCATTTTTATAAGGCTGTTCTGTTTCCAGCATTGACCTGAACTCTTCCTTGTCGAAATCACTGAACCACCAAAGAACATTGATATGGCTGAATCCATCCAGAGCCTTTAATGCGGGGACAAATTCAGGTTCCAGCCGGATAAAAGTTCCTTCTTTGCTGCTGCAGATAGTTCCTATCGAATTTACTTTATAAGTTGACATGTTTTACATCCTCCTTTTCTATAAGCAGACGATAGACCCTGACATCATGTGAGAGTCAAGAAAAAACGTCCTGTAAATTTATCTACAAGACGTTTTCGCTGTTTTTTGCAAGGGTATTTGGATTTCAGTTAAGTATTTTTGAGGGTCCTCCTCATTCCACGGACCGCGGTGTACGATTTGCCTGCTTCCTTCTTTCATTTTATACTGGCTGTTATTCTGTAGCCATTCTGCAAATGTAAGATAAGCAGACGCAATATTTGAAAAATCACCGTAAACCATCGTACAGGCCATGACAGGGACAGGATCTGTGTGCCGGAACTGGAAAGGCGGTTCCTCCGGCCCGGCCTTGTTTACCACTGCGCATAGTTCTACATCCACATTTTCTTCTTTGTAGTCTGCATCGTGGTAGATGGAAAACGTATCATTTGAATGCACTATATTATGCTGTTCTGCATATTCAGATAATTCCTGCCATAATTCACCCTCGGCATAATAGCTGGGGATGACTTTTCTTAATGAAAGAACATAATAATCAGGAATAGCTTTTATAGTAACATTGTAATGTATTTCATTTTTCCCGCTTAATAATTCTTTTTTAGCAAGTTCAATTTTCATTAACTTTTCTTGCTCTGCCTGTATATTGAATTTGATTTCTTTATATTTCCTGTCAAGCTGCTCTATAATGAAAGAATCATTTTCACTATTAAGAGCGGCTATTATTTCAGAGACGTTAAAACCGCTGTCACGCAAATAAATGATTTTGTTCAGCCGGGGGATTTGTTCTGCGGAATACATACGGTATCCGGTCCATGAGTCAACTGCTTCTGGTTTCAACAGACCGGTTTCATCATAATATCGCAGCATACGGACAGATACTTGTGTTAACTTTGAAAATTCACCAATTCTAAACATGTAATATCCTCATTTCTGGACGGCACAAAGGGATGGGTGGTACTATTAAAAGTAATTCAGGAATTCCCGCGCCGCTTTCGACAGGGGCATCTGTTCATTGTAAGCGATTACGAGTTCGCGCCCGGGCAGTTCTTCTTTTGTTTCTACGACAAACAGGTCGTCTTCTGCATGTCTGATACAGTAATCCGGTATAAATGCAATCCCCAGTCCGATGCGGGCCAGATCGATCAACAGGTCATTGCTCGTCAGTTCAATCTCGGGCACAAGGTCAAGCTGGTGCTGCTGGAAAAGCCTGTGGAGGAATTCACTGGTAGTGCTGTGTCGGTCAAGCATGAGGATCGGATAATGGGAAAGCTGCTGGTAAGTCAGCTTTTTTCCCCTCAGGTCTTCAAAAGCGCTGTTGGCGATAAAGACATCCCTGAATTTAGTGATCTTTTTTATAGAAGATACATTGCTTAAATAGTTGTTCGGATAGTTGACCACGACCAGATCGACCTGCCCGGTTTCCAGTAGTTCCACGCACTTGATAGAGGTCTGGTTAATCACTTTGATGTGTGCACTTGGAAATTCCTTGTGAAACTTTTCGAGGTACGGCACAAGAAAATAGCGGCATATGGTGTCGCTGGCGCCGATGCGGATCTGTCCCCCCGTTGATGCGGCATCCAGAAGCTGGGCTTCACCCCGCTGGATCAGATGCATGGCCGGCTCTATATGGCGGAGCAGTATTTCGCCTTCGGGGGTCAGCTGAACCTTTTTTGTGCTCCGGATAAATAATGTCTGGTCCAGCTTGCGCTCCAGTGTCTTGATTGACTGGCTGACAGCGGACTGTGATATAAAAAGCTGTTTGGACGCTTCTGAGAAGCTTAAGGTAGATGCTACATGAAAAAAGACCTTATACAGTTCATAGTTGATATCCATTATTAGACCTCCTAATAAGTATTGTTAGTATTATAAGCCAAATTGTGGTGAATTACAATGTGATTTATGATAAAATATAAGAATTAAACGATATTGAATGAAAGTGTGGGCATGATGAACGAAGAAAAGAAGACGAAAAAGGCAGAATGGCTGCTGGGGGTTGTTTTATCTTTTGCAGTGATTCTCATTCTGCTGATTTCCAGTTTCCAGGCGGCGATGTACATGGATTTTGGTTTCTATGAAAAAGAGTATAAAAAGTATGATGTCCTTTCCGATCTTGACATGGAGATGGAAGACGTGATGTATGTTACTCAGGAAATGATGGCTTATTTAAGGGGCGACAGAGAGACGTTGGAGGTGGTTACGACTGTAGAAGGTAAAAAGCAGGACTTTTTTAACGAACAGGACAGACTGCACATGGAGGATGTACAGGGGTTGTTTATCGGCGGGCTTCACCTTAGGACGGGGGCTGTAATCGTACTGCTGGTCTGTCTGGCGGCGCTCATCCTTATGAAGGGCGGATGGAAGTATGTCCTCCCGAGGGCATTCCAGATTGCGGTGGGTGTGTCCGGCATCGCGACGGCAGCGCTGGCATTTCTGTTCTCGAGGGATTTTGATGCGGCATTCACTAAGTTCCATGAGATTTTCTTTTCCAACGACCTGTGGATGTTTGACCCGGCAGAGGATTATATGATCAGGATGCTGCCGGAGGGACTTTTTTCTGATATGGTTATAAGAATTGGGATACTGTTTATTGCGTCCCTTCTCATTCTGCTGGCAGGAAGCGCTGTCTGGAGACGAAAAACAAAGATTAGGAAAACTAATGAATAAGTTTAAGTATATTAATTGTACTTATCAGAAGAAGTATGATAATATATAAAATATAGTGATAAAATGCAAAGGAGATTCTATATGAGTAATGTAAAACGTGTATATGTGGAGAAAAAGCCGGAGTTTGCCGTTCAGGCAAAGGAACTGCGTCATGAGATCAAGCATTACCTGGGGATTGAAACAGTGAGCGCCGTGCGTGTCCTGATCCGCTATGATGTGGAGAATATAACAGACGAGACTTTTGATAAGGCGTGCAACGGTATTTTTGCGGAACCGCCGGTAGATGTCCTGTATCACGAGACATTTCCAATGAAGGAAGGAAGCCGTGTGTTTTCTGTAGAATACCTTCCGGGACAGTTTGACCAGAGAGCGGATTCAGCAGAGCAGTGCGTCCAGTTTATCAGGGAAGATGAAAAGCCTGTCATCAGGACTGCTACAACATATGTTGTTGAAGGCACAGTAACGGACGATGAATTTGCGGCGGTTAAGAACCACTGCATCAATCCGGTCGATTCCAGAGAGACAGGTCTCGGAAAACCGGAAACACTCGTGACTGTTTTTGAAGAACCTGAAGACGTAAAGGTATTTGACGGATTTCAGGTTATGCCGGAAGCAGAACTTAAAGAATTATACGATTCCCTGGGACTGGCAATGACATTCAGGGATTTCCTTCATATTCAGAATTACTATCAGGGTGAAGAGCACAGAGACCCTACGATGACAGAAATCCGTGTTCTGGATACTTATTGGTCAGATCACTGCCGCCATACGACATTCTCGACGGAGCTTAAAGATGTCACCTTCGGTGAAGGCGACTACAAAGAACCGATCGTAGATACATACAGACAGTACCTGAAAGACCACAGTGAGATTTTTGCAGGAAGAGAAGACAAGTTCGTCTGCCTGATGGATCTGGCGCTGATGGCGATGCGCAAGCTGAAAAAAGAAGGAAAGCTTCAGGATCAGGAAGAGTCTGACGAGATCAATGCATGCAGTATTGTTGTACCGGTCAAGGTTGACGGAGTGGAAGAGGAGTGGCTTATTAATTTTAAGAATGAGACACATAACCACCCGACTGAGATCGAACCTTTCGGTGGTGCGGCTACCTGTCTTGGAGGGGCAATCCGCGACCCGCTGTCAGGACGTACTTATGTATACCAGGCAATGCGTGTGACAGGGGCGGCAGATCCTACGGTACCTGTGACAGAGACATTAAAAGGAAAGCTGCCACAGAAAAAGCTGGTCAGGGGCGCAGCCAAAGGATACAGCTCTTATGGAAACCAGATCGGACTGGCTACGGGTGCGGTTAAGGAGATCTACCACCCGGATTATGTTGCAAAACGTATGGAGATCGGTGCAGTCTTAGGCGCAGCACCGAGACGCGCCGTGATCAGGGAAACTTCTGATCCGGGCGATATCATTATTTTATTAGGCGGACGTACAGGACGTGACGGCTGCGGCGGTGCAACAGGGTCTTCCAAGGTTCATACAGAAGAATCCATCGAGACATGCGGCGCAGAGGTCCAGAAGGGAAATCCGCCGACAGAACGTAAGATTCAGCGTCTCTTCAGGAGAGAAGAAGTAAGTAAGCTGATTAAAAAGTGTAATGACTTTGGCGCAGGCGGTGTTTCTGTAGCGATCGGTGAGCTGGCTGACGGGCTTCGCGTGGATCTGGACAAGGTACCGAAGAAATATGCCGGGCTGGACGGAACAGAGATTGCCATTTCTGAATCTCAGGAGAGAATGGCAGTTGTGGTTGACCCGGGCGATGTAGAAGAATTCCTTGCATTTGCAAAAGAAGAAAATCTGGAAGCAGTTGAAGTTGCAGTAGTGACGGAATCTCCGAGACTCGTACTGACATGGAGGGGAAATGAGATCGTGAATATTTCACGTGCATTTCTGGATACAAATGGTGCCCATCAGGAAACTTCCGTTGAAGTGGAAATCCCAGCGAGGGAAGGAAGCCTTTTCGTGAAAAATGAAGTCGGTGATGTCAGAGAGAAATGGCTGAATGTGCTGGAAGACCTGAACGTATGCTCACAGAAAGGGCTTGTGGAAATGTTTGACGGTTCCATAGGTGCCGCTTCTGTATTCATGCCTCACGGCGGAAAATACCAGATGACAGAGACACAGACGATGGTTGCAAAGGTGCCGGTTCAAAATGGAAAGACAGACAGTGTTTCCATGATGAGCTTTGGTTTTGACCCGTATCTGTCCAGCTGGAGTCCGTACCACGGTGCGATCTATGCAGTTGTTGAGTCTGTTGCCAAGATCGTGGCATCAGGCGGGGATTACAAAAAGATCCGGTTTACATTCCAGGAATACTTCCGCAGGATGACAGAAGATCCAAAGAGATGGAGCCAGCCGTTTGCAGCACTGCTGGGTGCGTACAATGCACAGCTCGGTTTTGGACTGCCGTCAATCGGCGGAAAAGACAGTATGTCAGGAACATTCCAGGATATCGATGTGCCGCCGACACTGGTTTCCTTTGCTGTAGATATGGCAACTGAAAAAGATATCATTACACCGGAATTCAAGAAAGCCGGCAGCAAGATTGTATGGATGAGAATCGAGAAGGATGAATATGACCTTCCTGTATACAGCCAGCTGATGGATCAGTACAGTAAGTTTACGGCCGATATCCACAGCGGTAATATTATATCTGCTTATGCCCTTGACCGCCACGGCGTGATTGCAGCGGTCAGCAAGATGGCATTCGGTAATGCATTTGGTGTTAAGATCGAGCATAACATGGACGAAAGAGAGCTGTTTGCCCCGGCATTTGGTGACCTGATCGCAGAAGTACCGGCAGAGAAAGTTTCTGAGCTTGGAATTACCTATACCGTGATCGGTGAAGTGACAGACGATAAGACATTTAGCTATGGCAATACTGCAATCACTCTGGATGAGGCGGAAAAAGCATGGACAGAGACACTGGAGAAAGTATTTGCTACAAAATCTTCCGCGGACAGTGATGAGGCTCTGGAAGAGAAGCTGTATGATACAAAGGATATCCACATCTGCAGCCATAAGATCGCACAGCCGACCGTATTTATCCCGGTATTCCCGGGAACGAACTGTGAATACGACAGCAAAAAGGCTTTCGAGCGGGCAGGCGCAAAGGTTATTACAAAGGTATTCAAGAACATGGATGCCGCTGACATCCGGGATTCTGTAAATGAATTTGAAAAGGCGATCTCCCAGGCACAGATGATTATGTTCCCGGGCGGATTCAGCGCAGGTGACGAACCGGACGGTTCCGCGAAATTCTTTGCCACGGCATTCCAGAATGCGAAGATCAAAGAAGCTGTGGAAAAGCTCCTCAATGAGAGGGACGGACTGGCACTCGGTGTCTGCAATGGCTTCCAGGCCCTGATTAAACTCGGACTTGTTCCTTACGGACAGATCGCCGGACAGACAGAGGATTCACCGACACTGACCTACAACACCATTGGACGTCATATCTCCAAGATGGTTTATACAAAAGTTGTTACAAATAAATCACCCTGGCTTCAGGGGGCACAGCTCGGCGGCGTATATACGAACCCGGCTTCCCACGGAGAAGGAAGGTTTGTTGCAAGTCAGGAATGGCTAGATAAATTATTCGCAAACGGACAGGTTGCAACACAGTACTGCGATCCTGACGGTGTGATCAGTATGGATGAGGAATGGAATGTAAATGGTTCCTACTGTGCGATAGAGGGTATTACAAGTCCTGACGGACGTGTGCTCGGCAAGATGGCACACTCCGA
The DNA here is from genome assembly GCF_003479085.1 of Clostridium sp. AF19-22AC. Lineage (NCBI taxonomy): Bacteria > Bacillati > Bacillota > Clostridia > Eubacteriales > Clostridiaceae > Clostridium > Clostridium sp. AF19-22AC. Next base: position 95,131 of record NZ_QUGN01000008.1, read on the forward strand.
GAGACGTGATGATTCTGTGGCAATCAACATATACGGAGAGCAGGATCTCAAGATCTTTGAGTCCGGAGTTAATTATTTTAAATAATCGGATGTAAAGGCAAGTTTTTGCCTGACATCCACGAAAATAGACTGGGGAAAAGAGTGGCGCAGGCCTGAATTTTCCCCGGTCTATCATTCATAAATCCGGCTGATGGTTCCGGTAGGATTTTATCTTTGTTTGAATTGTAGAAAAAATTAGAAAAAGCTTGACAATTCTCCCGGCATGATAGTATAATAACAAAGCGAGTTGCGGATGGGACATGCGCAGTTGCGAATAAAATATGGCGGAATAGCTCAGTTGGCTAGAGCACACGGTTCATACCCGTGGTGTCGCTGGTTCAAATCCAGTTTCCGCTATCTGTGAAGAGGCCTGTGTTTACGGGCTTCTTTTTGTATCCTTACAGAAAAGAAATGACGTAATAGGATAAGAATGATATAATATTACATGGCACAATTGAACAGTAAAAGGTGAAAATAGACATGGGAGTTGAATTACTGAAAAATTTAGACAGGCTGCATACTACAGAACTCGGAGTGCTGCGGATAAAGAGGAATTTGTCTTTAGACACAGATCATGTTGTAGAGTGGTGCAGGAACAAAATCAATTCTTCAGATGCGGTGATTACAAGGAACGGAAAGAACTGGTACATAAACGCAGAAGACTGTTTGATAACGGTAAATGCGTACAGCTATACGATTATTACCGCCCACAAACACAAGAAATAATAGGAAGGCAGCATTCCAAACATTAATGTTTTGAAATTTGAAGAAAAGCAGGTTCGAAAAGGAGAGAATAGAAAATGGCATCTATATATTCATTAAAAAAATTTTGCTATATTGTTTTAATTGATTCAAAAGAAATCGGCGGATTTTCTGAAATCAGTACAACAGATATTACCACCGATCCTATTGAGTATCGTGAAGGCACATCCAGTGTCAATACTGTTTATAAACAGTCAGGACATGTAAAATATGGAAATGTCACTTTGAAATGGGGACTTGTGACATCTGCTGAATTCATCATCTGGTTGCAAAGCGCAGGAGACAGGGCATGTGAAAGAAAAACAATAAAAATCCAGCTGCGTGATGACTTAAATGGAGTTGCTGCAGAGTGGGAAATTATGAACGCATGGCCAGTCAAATATACATCAGAAGATTTAGATAATTCAAGTAATGAAATTCCGATTGAAAGTATGGAATTGGCACATGAAGGTATTAAACGTATGTAACCATACTTAACTCTGTTACAAAAATTAAAAAATTTGGAAAAAATTTATAAAAAGATGTTGACATTTGGTGAAAGATAATAGTATAATAGCAAAGCGGGTTACGGATGAGAGATACGTAAGACGCAGTAGAATATGGGATCTTAGCTCAGCTGGGAGAGCATCTGCCTTACAAGCAGAGGGTCATAGGTTCGAGCCCTATAGGTCCCATATACTTTTTAAAAATTATATATGGCGGAATAGCTCAGTTGGCTAGAGCACACGGTTCATACCCGTGGTGTCGCTGGTTCAAATCCAGTTTCCGCTATTGGAAAAGAAGTCTGTTAATTACAGGCTTCTTTTTTTAGAACTGTTTACATGCGTGTCTGTAAACAGCAACCGGATATTCTGGTGGTAATCGCAGACAATTTATGCTAAAATCAGAGAATGAGAAATGAAATGGAGGATGGAATTATGAGTCAAAAATCATGGGATGTGCTGCGGATAGTGGCAGGGCTATATCTCGCCTATCTGGGAGTAAAAAGTATGATGACAGCTATCTCTGACAGGCCGGAGAATATGGTGTTTTTCCTGATTATGGCGGTTATATTTATGATTACCGGTGCCGGATATGCAATCTATGCAATAAGAAGAGTATGGGCAGGCAGGAATGAAGAGCCGGAAGAGCCAGAAGCTATAGAAGAGAATGAAGATTTTGAGAATAGTGTGGAAGAAACTGCAGAAGATAATGAGGAAGATGACTCTGAAGAAGATGACGCTAATGAGGAAGAGGAGGAATAATTCATGCGGGTTGGAATGGGATACGATGTTCATAAGCTTGTAGAGGATAGAGAGCTGATTTTGGGCGGCGTGACGATTCCCTATGAGAAAGGTCTTTTGGGACATTCTGATGCAGATGTGCTATTACATGCTGTCATGGATGCTCTTTTAGGGGCGGCGGCGCTGGGGGATATTGGAAAGCATTTCCCGGATACAGATCCCCAATATAAAGGAATCTCCAGCATCAGGCTTCTGGAGCATGTAGCGGCACTGCTCGATGAGCAGAACTATATCGTGGAAAATATTGATGCAACGATTATTGCACAAAGGCCGAAGATGCGCCCTTATATTGATACTATGAGGGAAAATGTAGCGAAGGCGCTTAAGATTTCCGTGGATCAGGTGAATATCAAAGCAACGACCGAGGAGGGGCTTGGATTCACCGGAAGCGGGGAAGGGATTTCTTCACAGGCGGTCTGTGCATTGGAGAAGATTACGAACTATGCAAGCTATGATATGACACCGAATCCGGGCGGCTGTGAGAACTGTCATGGATGCGCCAGAAAGTAACGTAAGAAGAGAGGAATGCGGGCATGCAGTTACGAAAGCTAGAGATCAATGAACACGGCAGGACGAGGACGCTGTGGGAGAAGGTATTTGCAGAGGACAGCAGGGAATTTCTGGATTATTATTATTTCATAAAAACGAGGGATAACCAGATCTATGTCATTGAGGAAGACGGGGGTGTCCGTTCCATGCTCCAGCTGAACCCTTATCTGCTGCAGGTAGAGGACAGGCAGTTTCCGTGTAATTATATCATTGCTGTCGCGACAGAAGAGAATTACAGGAAACGCGGGTATATGGGAGAACTGCTCAGAAAGGCCATGCAGGACATGTATGCGCGCAAAGAGCCGTTTACCTTCTTAATGCCCGCGGCAGAAGCAATCTATACACCATATGACTTCCGGTTTGTCTATGCCCAGAACCAGTGCGAAAGTATGGGGACGGACAGTGCGGCAGAGTTGGAGCTTACGGATGCAGGAATGCGTGATGCGGCAGATATGGCGGCATTCTTCAATCAGTATTTTGCGGAGAAATATCAGGTTTGTGCGGTCAGGGATGAGACATATTACCAGACCATGATCTTTGAACAGCAGAGTGAAAACGGCGGTGTGAAGCTTATAAAGGAGGGGCAGGACATCAAAGGAATGTTCGCCTATGCAAGTGAAGAGAATGTCGTGGAAATCAGAGAACCTCTGTATCTGGATGAATACGAAGCACAGTTTCAGAAAGCAGTCCGTGACCTGCGCTCAGGCAGGGACGTGCCGGTAAAGATATATGCATGCCGTAACGGGGAGCATGTCAAAAAAGTGCCTATTATCATGGTCAGGATCCTGCATCTGGAGACATTCTTATCTGCGGTGAAGGTGAAAGAAGGTGAAAGACTTTCCTGCTCCTTTGCAGTGCTGGATTCAATCATTACAAAAAACAGCAGGGTCTGGAAGCTGACAGGGGGACAGGACAGCCGGGATGTACAGGTGAGTGAGACAGAAGATTCCGAAGGAGTCCTGACAATCAGTGCTTTGACAAGCTTTCTGTTCGGCTACAAGACCGTGGATGAAATCAGGGGAGAAGAAGGCGTCATAATTCCCGGACAGCTGGGGAATGAATTAAACAAGATACAGGCATTAAAGCAAACATTCCTGAATGAAATAGTCTGAAAAGTCTGAAAACGGTCCGCAAAGGGGTCAGACCCCTTTGCGGACCGTTTTCAGACTTTTCAGACTTCGAATTATGTTGACAAATTGGAAATTTTTGAATAATATATATCTATATCAATACTGAAGCAAAGGCAATGAACGGAAAGAGTAACTGATTCGGAACTTTCAGAGAGAGGCTGTCACCGGCTGTAAGCAGTCTCAGGGGAAGGATTTGTGAAGTGCATCCGGGAGCTGATTCTGCAAAAGGAATTTCCAAGTAGCAGGATACGTAAGGCATACGTTACATGCGCTGAGTGAAAGAAGAGATTCTTTTAATAGAGTGGAACCGCGGATATGACTTCGTCTCTAATGCAGAGACGGGGTCTTTTTGTTTCTGTGGGCAACTTGCCGTGAAAGTCAAACATTCCAGGGAATGGAGGAATATGATATGGGAATGATATCTTATATAAAGAATGAGATTCAGGTAATACGGGAACGTGACCCTGCCATTAAATCTAATATGGAGGTCTTGCTTTACCCCAGTTTTAAAGTTATACTTAGATACAGAGTGGCCCATAAGCTGTACCTGAAGGGGCACTATTTCCTTGCCCGCTGGATATCCCAGAGGGCGGCACGCAAGACCGGGATTGAGATTCATCCGGGGGCGGAGATAGGGAAAGGGCTCTTTATTGACCACGGAAGCGGTGTGATCATCGGGGAGACTACGATTATCGGGGATAATGTTACTCTCTATCAGGGGGTAACACTCGGCGGTACAGGCAAGGAACAGGGAAAGAGACACCCGACGCTGAAGGATAATGTCATGGTAAGTGCGGGGGCGAAGATACTTGGGTCCTTTACCATCGGGGAGAATTCGAAGATCGGAGCAGGCTCTGTTGTGCTTGAGGAGGTTCCGCCGAACTGTACGGTTGTCGGTGTGCCGGGACGTGTTGTGAAGATGGGAGACCAGAAGGTGCCGCGGATTGATATGGATCAGGTTCACCTGCCTGACCCGGTACTAAATGACATCAGAGAGCTTCAGAATGATAATATCCGCCTGTACAGCCAGCTCAAAGAGATGGAGAAGCATATGAGGTGTATGATACAGCAGGATTGTGAGATAAAAGAGGAAAAGAAAGAGGAGAAGAACGATGAAAATTTATAATACAATGTCAAAGAAAAAAGAAGAATTTGTGCCTTTGGAAGAAGGCAGGGTCAGGATGTACGTGTGCGGCCCAACTGTGTATAACTTCATCCACATCGGGAATGCAAGGCCGATGATCGTATTTGATACGGTCAGAAGATACTTTGAGTATAAAGGGTATGATGTGAACTTCGTTTCCAACTTCACAGATGTGGACGACAAGATCATCAAAAAAGCAATTGAAGAGGGCGTGACGGCAGACGAGATTTCCAAGCGCTATATTGCGGAGTGTAAAAAGGATATGGAAGGCATGAACGTGAAGCCCGCGACGAAGAATCCGCTTGCAACAGAGGAAATCTGTGGTATGGTTGATATGATACAGACACTCATTGACAAGGGTTATGCATATGAAAAAAATGGTACGGTATATTTCCGTACAAGGAAGTTTGAGGGCTACGGCAAGCTGTCACATAAGAATCTGGATGACCTCCAGTCAGGCGGACGTTCTCTCTTAGTGTCAGGACAGGATGAAAAGGAAGACTCACTGGATTTCGTACTCTGGAAACCGAAAAAAGAAGGTGAACCGGCATGGGAGTCACCGTGGAGCGAGGGACGTCCCGGATGGCACATCGAGTGTTCTGAGATGTCTAAAAAATATCTGGGCGAACAGATCGATATTCATGCAGGAGGAGAAGACCTTGTGTTCCCCCACCATGAGAATGAGATCGCCCAGAGTGAGGCAGCCAATGGAAAAGATTTTGCAAAATACTGGATGCACAACGCATTCCTGAACATAGACAATAAGAAGATGTCCAAATCTCTTGGCAACTTCTTCACAGTCAGGGAAATCAGTGAAAAATATGACCTGCAGGTACTTCGGTTCTTTATGCTGGGAGCACATTACAGGACACCGCTGAATTTCAGTGCAGACCTGATGGCCGCTGCAAAGACCGGGCTTGACCGCATCATAACAGCAGCAGATAATCTCAAATTCCTCATTGGAAATGCAAAGGCAGAGAAGATGACAGAGGCTGAGAATCAAGCATTTGCAAAGACTTCAGAGTATGTAGATTCTTTCGAACGTGCGATGGACGATGACTTCAATACAGCCGATGCGATAGCATCCATCTTTGATTTGGTGAAATATTCCAACACAACGGCAAATGAAGACAGTTCTAAAGCATATTTGCAGGGAATACTGGACCTGATCCTGAAACTGACAGATGTGCTCGGAATCATTGTGGAGAAAGAGGAAGAACTGCTGGCGAAAGACATTGAGGCATTGATCGAAGAGCGTCAGGCGGCAAGAAAGGCAAAGAATTTTGCAAGAGCAGATGAGATCAGGGATGAACTGCTTGCAAAGGGAATTATTCTGGAAGATACACGAGAAGGAGTAAAATGGAAGAAAGCGTAAAATTTGAGTTTCACAATTATATAGAAAAAACGCTGGATTTACAAGAGGTGGATATTACAAGCTATTCACCTCTTGTTCTGGCGTTTATCGGAGACTGTGTCTACGATCTGGTTATCAAGACCATGATCATCAACAGAGGAAACAAGCAGGTGCATAAACTGCATGAAGAGACAAGCAGGTTTGTACAGGCATCCACACAGTCGCTGATGATGCGTTCGATGCAGGAGCTGCTCACGGAAGAAGAACACGCGGTTTACAGGCGGGGGAGAAATGCAAAGTCCGTGTCACCCGCGAAAAACCAGTCCATCACGGACTATAGAAGGGCAACCGGGTTCGAGGCGCTCCTTGGCTATCTCTACATGAAAAAGGAATACAAAAGGCTGCTGGAGCTTGTAAAAGCCGGGCTTGACAGTCTGGATGAAGAGTATTTTGAACAAAAATAGAAAATGGAGAATAAGATGCAGGAAAATATAAAAAATGAACAGGAAAATACAGAGCATACTCTGGTAATAGAAGGAAGAAATGCAGTACTGGAGGCATTCCGCTCCGGAAAACCGATTGATAAGGTTTTCATCCTGGACGGCTGTCAGGACGGTCCGGTCAGAACAATTGTCAGGGAAGCAAAAAAGCATGATACTATTTTAAACTTTGTTGGAAAAGACAGACTTTCACAGCTTAGTGAAACCGGCAAACACCAAGGTGTGATAGCCTATGCGGCAGCGTACGAATATGCGGAGATTGATGACCTGTTTAAAAAGGCAGAGGAAAAGGGTGAAGATCCTTTTTTTATCCTGCTGGACAATATTGAAGACCCTCATAATCTGGGGGCAATCATCCGGACAGCAAATCTGGCGGGGGCGCATGGGGTTATCATACCGAAGCGCAGGGCTTCCGGCCTCACGGCGACGGTTGCAAAGACTTCGGCAGGTGCCCTGAACTACACACCGGTTGCCAAAGTGACAAACCTTGCAAAGACGATGGAAGAGCTCAAGGAGAGAGGTCTCTGGTTTGTATGTGCGGATATGGGCGGCGAGTCCATGTACCGGCTGAACCTGACAGGGCCGATCGGCCTTGTGATCGGAAATGAAGGCGAGGGTGTCGGACGTCTTGTGAAAGAAAAGTGTGATTTTGTAGCAAGTATTCCTATGAAGGGAGAAATAGATTCTCTGAATGCATCTGTAGCCGCAGGTGTGATGGCATACGAGATTGTCCGCCAGAGGATGAAGTAGGGGAAACGCTGATGAGCAAGTACGATGCAATACCGGACGAGCAGCTGATTGCAGACTTTAATAACGGTGAATCAGAAATCATGGATTATATCATGATGAAATATAAGTCAATGGTGCGTAAAAAGGCAAGGGCAATGTACCTGATCGGAGGGGAGAACGAAGATCTTATCCAGGAAGGAATGATTGGTCTTATTAAAGCCGTGCGCGACTACGATATTTCCCAGAGGGCATCCTTCGCAAGCTTTGCAGAGCTGTGCGTATCCAGACAGATGTACACAGCCATAGAGGCGTCGAAAAGAAAAAAGCATATTCCTCTGAATTCTTATGTCTCCCTCTATGAGGAGGGGGAAAGTACGGATGAAGAAAAAAAACTGCCGCTGATCGATACGATAGAGCCTGAGATAGAGAACAATCCGGAGGCGCTGTATTTCGGAAAAGAATTTACGGAAGCTTTTGTTGATGAATTGAAGCAGAATCTGAGTGCACTGGAGAACCATGTCCTGTATCTGCATCTTTTAGGGACGGATTATAAGACAATCGCAGAACTGCTCGGAAAAAGCCCGAAAGCAATTGATAATGCGCTGCAGCGGATCAGGAATAAGGCAGGGAAACTGTTGGAATAACAGAAAATAAATGTTTCATAATCCATATTGAACCAGTTATAACCGCAGGAGAGAATGATATGATACCATTCTCTCCTGCGGTTTTTGATTTTTTATAAAAAATAATAAATAAACAGTATATAACAGTTGACAACAGTTCTATACTGTTATATACTGTTTATGAACAAAGGAGGATTGCTATGAAGTTAATTATCAATAATTCTTCCATGCAGCCCATTTATGAACAGATTGGTATCCAGATCAGGACGAAGATTATGGAGGGTGAACTGTCGGAAGACACGATGCTCCCGTCTGTCCGTACATTGGCTAAGGATCTGAGGGTCAGTGCACTGACCGTTAAGAAAGCATATGATGCACTGGAGCAGGAGGGATTCATCGTAACCGTGCACGGCAAAGGCAGTTTCGTAGCCTGTGCCAATCAGGAGTTTATGCTGGAAGAGAAGAAGAAGGAAGTGGAAGCCGACCTTGAGATGGCCATCAGGAAGGGCAGAAGCTGTGGTATGAGCAATCAGGAGATTACAGAATTATTTCAAATCATTTTGGAGGATTAGTAATGATACTAAAATTAGAAAACGTAGAAAAACATTATGAACAATTTGATTTAAAATGTTCCCTCGAACTGCAGGATGGCTGTGTGACCGGGCTGATCGGGCAGAACGGGGCAGGGAAGAGTACTACATTTAAGGCTGTCCTTGGCCTGATCAGTATTGACGGGGGCAGGATTGAAGTTTTCGGGAAAGATGTAACAGAACTATCAAAAGAAGACAGGGAAAACATAGGTGTTGTCCTGTCGGGTTCCGGATTCAGCGGATATCTTACGGTTCATGATATCATACCGATTTTATCCAGTATGTATACATCCTTTCAGAAAGCAGATTTCCAAAAGAGATGCAGGAAGTTCAGCCTGCCGATGGACAAGAAAATTAAGGATTTTTCAACAGGCATGAAGGCGAAGCTGAAGGTACTCGTTGCCATGTCGCACGATGCGAAGCTCCTTATTCTGGACGAACCGACAGCGGGACTCGATGTCATCGCAAGAGATGAGCTGCTGGATATGATGAGGGAATATATGGAAGACGGCAACCGCTCAATACTAATCAGTTCTCATATTTCAAGCGATCTGGAAGGGCTGTGTGATGACCTTTACATGATCCATGACGGCAGTATTATTATGCATGAGGATACGGACCGGCTTCTTGGTGATTATGGTTTACTGAAGGTTACAGAAGCACAGTACGGCAAATTAGACAAACGTTACATCCTAAAAAGAAAAAGGGAAAATTTTGGATACAGCTGCCTGACAAACCAGAAACAGTATTATATAGAAAACTATCCGGGAATTGCGGTAGAAAAAGGTAATATCGATGAGGTAATCACAATGATGATAAGGGGGGAAAGTAAATGAAAGGATTATTAATAAAAGATTTGAAGCTGTTAAAAAACCAGATGAATTTCTTTCTCATAATTTGTGTGGTGGGTATGATGTTAATGATTACACAAAAGAATCCCATGATCATGGTCAGCTATTCCACTTTTTTATTCTCCATGTTTACGCTCAGCACGATCAGTTATGACGAATTCGATAATAGCAATGCCTTTTTATTTACATTACCGATAACCAGAAAACTGTATGTCGTAGAGAAATATGTATTTGGCATACTGACAGCTCTGGGTGCGTGGTTTGCATCGACAGTGATAGCAGCTGTATATACGGCGCTCAGGCAGCCTGGGACAAATCAGACAGAATGGATTATAACGGCGGCTATTATGCTGTGTCTGCCGGCTGTCTTTCTGGCCCTTACCATTCCGGTCCAGTTGAAGTTCGGCGCAGATAAGGGAAGGGCAGCTATGATTGGAGTCGTTGGGGGGATCTTTATACTATGTTTTGCTGCCTCATACGTGATGAAGTCAATGGGAATCAATATAGATGATATCTCAAACATCATCACAAATATGGGTGCCCGGGGGCTCGCATTCACAGTAGCTGCCATCTGCATTGCAGCCTGCGTGGTATCATATTTTATATCACTCAGGATTATGGAGAAAAAACAGTTTTAAAAACAGATTTGCTTTAGAGGGCATCTTGTAGTATAATACAAAAACAGACGACTTTTCAGAAAGGAATCTCTATAGTATGAAATTATACCCAAGACAAAAATTAAATGCAGGAATTGCCCTTATTTGTACGATTGCAATGTTGTGTCCGCCTGCTTTAGGTCAGGCGAAAGAGTTTTCATCTGTTCAGGAGAAGGCCTCCAGCCTCCAGACAGAACTGGATGGAATCAACAAAGAACTGGCTTCTATCAGCGAAGAGATTGCTGACACGCAGATGCAGACAGAGATGATGTCAGCGGAAATTCTTCGTACAGAAGATTCTCTGCGTGCCGCACAGGAAGATGAGAACAAACAGTATGAAGATATGAAGGCACGGATAAAGTATATGTATGAGACCGGCGATGCCACACTCTTGGAATTACTTTTCTCTGCGGATAATATGGCAGACTTCCTGAATAAGGCAGAATTTGTGCAGAATGTCAGTGACTATGACAGAGAGATGCTGGACAAACTGACGGCGATCAGTGACGATATTGCTGCGAAAGAAAAGACACTGAAGGCACAGAAAAATGCACTGGGGGATTTAAAGACCCGGCTGGATAAGCGTCAGAAGGAGCTTGAAGCAAAGGCGAAAGAGACATCCACAGATCTGGAGGCTTTAAAGGTACAGATCCAGAATACGTCATCTAATGTGGTGATGAGTACGGACGGAAGAATCGTGCGGGGAACGGCCATGAAAGTATCGGCAGAAGAAGAGAAGCTGCTTGCCGCGATTATAGAATGTGAGGCGTATCAGGATTACAATTCACTCCTTGCCGTCGCAACCGTGATTATGAACCGTGTAAATGATTCCCGCTTCCCGAATACAATTGCAGAAGTCGTATATGCATCTAACCAGTTCGAACCGGTTACTTTAGGCAGCCTCGATGCAGTCCTGTCAAGAGGACCGAGCAATTTATCCTGCCAGGTGGCAGAAGATGCCCTCGCAGGGGCGAAACTGGCTTCCGTAGCGGACTGCTACTTTTTCCTCTATGCAGGAGCCACCAGCAAAGGCGGCGTGAATGTTGGGAACAATGTTTTCTTCCAGAGCTGGTAGAATTTAAATCAAAGACCTCTAAAGCAGATTTGGCAGATGCCATAGCTGCATTGGAGGTCTTTTAAGAGGATGAATTGTCGTTACTGTTCACTCCCCAGCCTATCACTACGCTGATAGGCTGGGAGCCGTAACGTAAAACAGCCAATAAGCCTGCCCTCTCGCCGAAGGCGACTTTAAATGGGCAGGCGCGTTACTGTTTACAGGCTTGCCTGTGAACAGTAACGAATTGTCAATGGATTTATAATTTATTTGAAAAATCATATTGACAACTATACTCTTTTTAGTGTATATTAATACCGTTGCGTATGCATTACGTACAGGCTGTCGTGGCTCAGTCGGTAGAGCGTCGCCTTGGTAAGGCGGAGGTCGGCGGTTCGATTCCGCTCGACAGCTTAAAAAAGACTTTCAAGAGTTGATATCTCTTGAAAGTCTTTTTTTAAAGTTATTGACGATTGTGTGATTAAAATACATATGCTATTATTAATTCATGGAGCAGCTGTGTACAAGGTGGAAGCCTCCCATACTTTATAGAAGAGGGGAGGTGGTGCGAATGAAAACATATGAAGTCCTCAGCCTATTGTTTTTAGGTGGTTCATTTCTCATAGCACTGCTTGCGTTACTGTTTAAACCGTGCCGTGCACTCCGCTGCACGGCATCGGAGCCAACAAAATAATAATTTCGGGGCATCTGCCCCTCGCCGAAGGCGACTTTTAATGGGCAGATGCCGTTACTGTGCATGCCCGTAGGGGATGAACAGTAACCTGCTTGCCTATATAGATAGGAATAACAAGCGAAAATAAAAAAGTCTACCTTTGTACTTGGCGGTCTAGGTAGACTTTTTGCAACTTAGGGGCTAACCACCTTTGTGGGCGGCTGCTCCAATTTCTATCATTATTATAACATACTTCCATTGATTGTAAAGGGAGATTTTATTGAATCTAAACACTGTTTAAAGAACAAGAGGTTTTCTGACTATGCCGGCTTCATTAATTATACGCACAATATTTATACTTGTTATTGACTCAATTAGTTCACATCTCGTGTTATATCTGTTTCTGTTTGCGATTGCGGATTCCAGAATCCGCTGGAAGGCTGTGGGGCGGATGATGCTTATATCTGTCCCGCTGACGACGCTGGCGGCCTGGTTTTTGTATTATATGGTTTCCATTCATATTCTGTTGGGCTATGCATTATCGTCCCTGGTTACAATCGGCCTGAATGTAATTCTCATTACTGTCTATCTAAAGTGGCATCCTTTAAAATCTTTGACTGCACTTGCTCTTGCGGCGGCCATGCAGGTCGGGACAGGGGCCATATTTGCGTCAATAATTTCGGGTGTATCTATCGCGGAGTCCGCGGGATTAGTAAAATACATATTCTGGATGGTTATAGTGTATCCGGCTGTTGTTTTTGCCATTTGCCTGCTTTTGACCCGGCTTCAGCTTGGACGGTATATGCGGTTTCTTTTGTCGGATGAGAAGAGTCTGGTTTTTACGGCGTCAGCTGCTTTGGTGCTGGAGATTTTTGTTGAACTGCTTTTTACGATGAAAGATGTGTTTCAGGCTAACTTTAATTTTACATATATATTGAGTATCCTGACATTCCTGCTTCTTATCCTATGCTTTTTTACCTATATATCTGCAAAGGGGGAGCGTGATTCAAAGATCAGGATGCAGGAAGCGATGCTGCTGGAGCAGAGACATTACATGGAGAATCTGGAAGCCATCCAAAAGGAGATGAGGGCATTCCGGCATGATTACAAGAATATACTTTCCGGTATGTCTGTCTATGCGGAGGAAGGAAATACGCAGGAAATCAAGAATGCACTCAGGAAGATGGAAGCAGATTTTGACTATAAAGTGGGAGAGAACATAAGGCAGGCGGGCCAGCTGGGCAATATTCAGATTCCGGAACTCAAGAGTCTTGTACTCTCGAAACTCAGCCGTATGAAAGAGAAACAGATTGTCTGCAATCTGGAGGTGTTCCGTCCGGTTACCGAAGTTTCAATGGATGTTCTCGACCTGAACCGGTGTCTTGGAATCCTGCTGGATAATGCGATAGAAGCGGCGGATATCACGGAAGGCTCTTCGGTTGACCTGATTATCAGCAGGCAGGAAGATATGGTTACGATCATAGTCAGTAATCCGTGGAATAAGGAACTGGCCCTGCACAGTATCTGGAAGGAAGGGTACTCGACGAAAGGGAAAGGGCGGGGACTCGGGCTGCCGGGATACCAGAGGATTCTTGGGAAGTATGAAAATGTATTTCCTGTGACAAGCTGGAAGAATCATATATTCACGCAGGAGATAAAAATCATGAATAAGGGATAAAAGTAAACCACAACAGGAGATAAAATAATGCTGCCAGTTTACATATGTGATGACGAAGAGAAAATGAGAAAGATACTAAGTGATGAGATCGCACGCCAGATTCTGATCGGGGGCCATGATATGCAGACTGTGCTATGCACAGGTGATCCGGAAGAGCTTCTGGATATGGCCAGACAAAAGCAGAAGAGAGGGATCTACTTTCTCGACGTGGACCTGAAGCAGAAACGAAGTGAACGGGATGGTTTCTGGCTGGGCAGGGAGATCCGCAAGTTTGATCCGAGAGGCTTTATTATTTATATTACTTCTTTCAGGGACCTTGCTTTCAAGACTTTCCAATACCATGTGGAAGCCCTGGATTATATCGTGAAAGATGACATCCTGAAAATGCTTCCGGCCATACGGGACTGTCTCCAGGTGATTGCAAAACGGATGCTGGAGGAGATGGATGCAGAGACTTCAGCGGCGCCGTATTTTACTGTAAAAATGGCAGATTCACTCAGACATATCCCGCTCGCTGAAATCATTTGCTTTGAGACTTCGCCAAGGACCCACAGGATCCTGCTTTATACGGAGAGTGAACGACTCGATTTTATCGGGAAATTATCGGAGATAGAGGAACAGGCCGGCAGTAATTTCATCAGATGCCACAGGGCATTCCTTGTGAACAGGGAGAAGATACGATCTGTTGACCTGAAGAACAACGAAATTACGATGCAAAACGGACAGATATGCCTTGTATCGAGGTCCATGAAGCCGAAGCTCGCAGAAATCTGTAGGCTTTAGGGGGGTAAAATACCTTTTGACCCCAACATCATACATAATAATGACAAAGAAACCCGAAATGCATTTCAGGCACTCTGTGATACATTTCGGGCATTTTTTTATTTTAAGAGGGGCATTTTTGATATAGTGGGCTCATCAAGAAGAGAAAGGATGAGTGATATGGTACAGACAAACAGTCAGGAAATGATCACATTAAGCCACATATCAAAAAAATACCAGACGGAGCCGGCATTGAGGGATATCAGTTTCCGGGTCGGGAAAGGAGAAATCCTCGGATTCTTAGGACCTTCCGGGGCAGGCAAGACGACAACAATTAAAATCCTGACAGGGCAGCTGAGGCAGACGTCCGGGGATGCTTATATTCTGGGCAGGAACACGAAGGAGATCGACAGCTCTATTTACGAGCAGATCGGTATCGTTACTGACAACAGCGGAATCTATGAGAATATGACGGTATATGATAATCTGAAATATTTTGCAAGAATCCTGAATGTGGATCAGGGGAGAATCGAAGAGCTGCTAAAAAGGGCAGGGTTATGGGAGCATAGAAAAAAACAGGCGGGAAAACTATCGAAAGGGCAGACACAGCGTCTGGTCCTGATGAGATCCGTGCTGCACCAGCCCCAAATTTTATTTCTTGATGAACCAACAAGCGGGCTTGACCCGTCTACGGCACAGGAGATCCACGGACTGCTGAAGGAGCAAAGGGACAAGGGGATGGCGATTTTCCTTACTACCCATAATATGGAAGAGGCGGCAAAGCTGTGTGACAGGGTTGCCCTGCTCAATGACGGAAATATCGTGGAGATAGGGACCCCCAGAGAAATATGCCTCAAATATAATACAAAGAAGCATTACCGCATTCTGCTGAAAAATCAGGAAGAATTTGTACTGGAGCATAATGGAGAAAACATACAAAAGATTGCGGCATATATGTCTGACGGGGAGCTGGAGGTCATTCATTCCTGCGAGCCCACTCTGGAGGATGTATTTCTGGCAGTGACAGGAAGGGAGCTGAGATAATGAAGATTTGTACAAGAAAATTAATGGCTGTGACAGAAATGAAGACGAAGGCGCTGTTTGATAAAAATGTCATTCTGATACCGGTTATGGTTCTGGGAATCACGGTCATCATGAAACTGGTTTACGCAGCGATGCTGGATGGAAAAGAAATTCCGCCCATGCTTCTTGGCGTGATTCTGAATCTGGGACTGACGATGAATATTACGATGACCGGCACGGTTGTGACGAGCACACTTCTGGCACAGGAGAAGGAAAAACATACATTGAGGACGCTGATGACATCCTCGGTCAGCGGGGTTGAGTTCTTTCTGGGAAGCATGATCCCGCCGCTGGCCGAAATCATGCTTGTGAATATTATACTGATTCCACTCAGCGGAATATCCTTTGCAGCTATCAATCTTGGGATGTATGTATTGGCAACGCTGCTGGCCAGCCTGACAAGCTGCATCCTCGGCATGCTGGTCGGAATCTTTGCCCGCAGCCAGATGAGCGCGGGAACCCTGACAACGCCGTTGATTCTTGTCTTCATGCTGGTTCCAACGTTTGCATCCATCGTCCCGTCCATACAGAAGGTATCCAGATTCCTGTACACAGGGGTAATCGCAGAAATGGCATCAGCATATGCGTCAGGAAAGACATTCCACATGAGTGCACTGCATATGATTGTTCTGGCCGGTGAAATCCTGCTTGCCTTCCTCCTGTTCCTGCTCTGCTATAAAAAGAACGGCTATGAGAAAGAATAAACAGACCAGTCCTATAATTGATCGGAATCCAGCACGATTGTAAAGGGTCCGTCATTTACAAGGCTGACCTTCATGTCGGCTCCGAATCTTCCGGTCTGTACAACCGGTACGGATGTACGGCATTTCTCAATGATATATTCATAAAGTGCGTTTGCTTTGTCTGGTTTACCGGCTTCGATGAAGCTTGGCCGGTTTCCTTTCCGGCAGTTTGCGTAAAGCGTGAACTGGGATATGAGCAGAAGACTGCCGTCTACATCCGCAAGGGAAAGGTTTGTCTTACCGTCTGCATCCTCAAAGATGCGCAGACCGGTCATCTTGCGGAACATTTTATCCGCCGTCTCCTCGGTATCGCTGTCCGATACGCCTATCAGGACAACCAGTCCCTTTTCTATACTTCCGATTACTTCATGGTCTACCGTCACGGAAGCCTCCGTGACTCTTTGTATGACAAATTTCATATGAACCTCCTGAATGAAAAATCCTTTGTATCTTCAATTTTAGATACAGACTTTATTTTAAACTTATGGTAGAATAAAGTCTAGAAGGAAATGGAAAAAAATGAAATTTCCGGGGAATTTAAGAGAGGTTTGGGGTGATTGTACGAATGAAAAAGACAACGATTATGACAGAAGGCAGCATCTGGAAGAAGCTGTTATTTTTTGCTGTCCCGCTTATTCTGGGGAATTTGTTCCAACAGCTGTACAATACAGTGGATTCAATTATTGTGGGGAATTATATCGGGAGTGAGGCGCTGGCTGCCGTGGGGGCGAGCAGTTCTGTCGTAAATCTCCTGATCGGGTTCTGTATTGGCGCTTCGGCCGGGGCGGGAGTTGTGATCTCACAGTTTTTCGGTGCCAGAGATAAAGAGGGCGTCAGAAAGGCCGTCCATACGACGGTTGCACTGTCGATTGCGGCAGGAATCGTTATGACGATAGCCGGTGTGCTTCTGACACCGCTGATTCTGCGCGCGATGGGGACTCCGGCAGAGGTGTTTTCACAGGCAGTGACCTATTTGCAGGTATTTTTCGGAGGAATTGTGTTCTCGGTTATCTATAACATGGCGGCGGGAATCCTGAATGCAGTTGGAAATTCTAAACGATCTTTAGTTTACCTGCTGATTGCGGCGTGTTCAAATATTGTTCTGGATTTGTTGTTTGTAGTAGTGCTCAAAATGGGAATTATCGGGGCGGCACTGGCAACAGATATCAGCCAGCTTCTTTCCTGTATCTTCATCCTCCGTTTCCTGATGCGGACAGATGAAATATATAAACTGCGGTTCCGGGAGATTCGTTTTTATGACCACCTGCTCGGGAAAATCTTGAGAATCGGCCTGCCGACGGGTGTCCAGAATATTGTAATCTCACTTTCTAATGTCATTGTACAGTCCACGGTTAACAGCTTTGGGGCTGTAGTGATGGCCGGGTTTGCCGCGTATATTAAGATTGACGGCTTTAACCTGCTGCCGGTACTGAGCATCAGCATGGCGGCGACAACATTCACAGGACAGAACATCGGAGCCGGGAAGCTGGACCGTGTGAAGAAATGTATGATTACATCCGTGGCAATGGGCGTAGTCTATACAGTCGCGACCGGAATCCTGCTGCTGGCCTTTGCACCGCAGGTAATCGGAGTATTTACGAAGAATAGGGAGGTCGTGGAGTGCGGCGTCTATATTATGAGGTTCTTCTGCCCGTTCTACTGGATGCTTGCAGTTCTGCAGATCCTGTCCGGCACCATCCGGGGAGCCGGCAAGACGATGGAGACGATGTTCGTTTTCCTGATCTCACTGTGTCTGTACCGCATCGCATGGATCTGGGGCGCGATGTCAGTAAAGCACAGTCTGGATCTGCTTATGATGGTATATCCGACTTCATGGCTTGTAGGCGCCATTCTAATCCTGCTATATGGATGGAAAGGAAAATGGATGCCGAAAATACCCAAAAGAGATTGAGCATAAAGCCCCCCTATTGCTCAAAATCTCCTTTTAATATCATATTACTGTAATTCACGGTTCTGCCTGAACTGTCCTTCCAGCTAATAACAGCCGGATAACTGGTATTTACAGGATTCAAAAGCTGATTTGCCGCATATTCTGCCGGGAGCAGCTGACCGGACAGCTTTTGGATTTCTCCGGCGTCTCCGGTATCAAGGATCAGACTGCGTGAAGCGGTTTTTTTACCGAGAGCACTTGTTTTTTCGCTCTTTTCAAATAACTGGACCCGGGTGAGCGGGTAGTCCATGACCGTTTTACGGGCCGGGATTCCGGCTGATTCCAGATAGTCAAGTGTGGCCGTAAAACAAGGATAAAGCGGGGCCTCTTCGCCGTAATCGGAGGTTCCATAAACGAGTGAGAGGGTTCCGAGCGGCAAGTCTTTTTTTATATCACTGATTCTTAAACCGGTCAGATCTGAGGTGAGCAGCTTCAGCAGATGTTCGTTTTCCTCCCCGTTCAAATCAAGATGATAGCTTTCTATTCCATTGGACCATACATACTGCCTGATTCCGGGTGATTTATGGCTGATGGCAGAGAAAGCTCCTTTTTTGTAAGCACTGCTTTCGTAAATGGAATGGAAAGCCTCGAGTTCTTCTTCGCCAGAAACGGGATATTTTCGGTAAATCGTCCTGCTGTCCGACATGTGATATGCGACCGCGGCGTAAGTAAGCGGTTCCGGTACATGTGCTGCGGCAGTACGGACATCCTCAAGCCACGACAGAAAGACTTCTTTATCGCTGCCCTTAAGCTGCATGGCCGAAAGCTGTGCGTCTGCCCGGGAGCCTTCAAAATCAGCGCCGTTTTTCCCTGTAAAGGACGGATCATCCAGACCGCGGATAAATACCGCCGCAGACTGCACCTCACTGGCGGAAGGGGTATAATCATCATATCCCCAGAGATCGGAGACGAAACTTCCGGCTATGATCAGGCAGAAGATACTAATCACGGCGAAGTGGAGTTTCCCTGAGAGGATTCCCCGAATATCAAATTGAAAGAGGATTTCCAGAATGCCATTTACCGTAAAGGCACCGAACAGGATCCCGGTCACCAACAGTACGAAAGAGCGGCTGCCCACAGAGCACAGCATGATGTAATAACCGATGATGAGTGCGGCAGGGACGGCGAGTATGAATTTCAGGACAATCTTTGTCTTCTCAAATGCCAGTGCATGGCCGGCGGCTTCTGCCGGCCGTTTCTGAAAGAGCAGGAAGATAAGTACAAAGGTAACGGCAATGATGATCAGAACGGCGGCCATTTCCGGCAGACGGGATGCAAGCAGCCACCCTTCTATATCCTCCTCGCGGCCGGTCCCGGCGAGTGTGCTGTACAACTGGTATGGTGAGGCACAGACGGTCAGGAAGTTCATGAGGTCAGCCCGGTAATAGGTATCAAAAAATGCACTGCTGTATTTTCCGATGACGAGGCCGAAGGCAATTGTCCCGTAGAAGAACAAAAGGATCGTCCCGCCCGCTGCAATGAGCAAATGTCCGGTCAGCAGAATCACTGCAAGTACCAGGTGGAAGATCATCAGAAAGCCGAGGGTATTCAGAAGAATTCCCATCCATGTCACATACAGTGCATCTCCGGAGCGGCTTCCTTCCAGTATGTAACAGACCAGACGCGCAAAGACCATCGGCACGACGGCAATCATTATGGAACTGAAATATCCGGCAAAAAAGAGTCTGCTGCGTTTCACTGGCAGGCTGAAATAAAAGTCGGTTTTTTCTTCCGAAAACAGATAACCGAATCCCTGAAAGGCGCTAAGGACGGCCAATATGATTGTGACAAGAAAGACAGTTCTGCTGCCGGGCCCTAATTTATCATCCCCGATGAACAGGGCTTTTCCCGACTGGGCCAGTGTAAAATCTATAATATAGGTCAGATAAAGATATATGGACAACAGGGCGAGCCAGACACGCCGTTTCATAGTCTCCTTGAAGAGTTTAGGAAAAGAGCAGTTTGATATCATACCCGATCGCCTCCGTTTCATTGATGAATATTTCTTCCAGTGTCAGCGGGAGAAATGCATACCGTTCCGGCTGAAATTGTTCTATGAATGAAGTGATTTCCCCGCGGCTGCCCCTAAGGAGGAGTGTGGTGAGGAAACCTTCCTGTTTGACAGAGACAAGGTCTGCCTGATCCAGAAGCCGAGAAAGCTGTTCTTCTTTCAGGATACATTGTAGTTTCTGCGTTTTATACTGCATGGAATGAATATCTCTGGACAGCAGTACACCACCTTTGTGCAGGATGCCGATTTGGTCACAGAAATCTTCCAGTTCCTTCAGATTATGTGAGGCAATGACCGGAGTCAGAGGGCGCCGCTTCATTTCTGATTTGATCAGGGCCGTCACAGACTGCCGGATGACAGGGTCGAGACCGTCAAATACTTCGTCACAGAAGATGTAAGGTGTTTCTGCACATATAGAGGCAAAGACGGCAATCTGTTTTTTCATGCCTTTTGAAAACGTGCGTATCTTGCGAAACCTGTCAAAATCAAAATCATCCAGAAGGTCCAGATAGCGCCCTAAGCAAAATGATGGGTAAAGGCCCCTGTAAAAACGCCCCATAGCTTCAGGGGACGCATTGGGGAAAAAATACTGCTTGTCAGATAAATAGAAACAGTTTTCTTTCACACGGGGATTGTCCCAGATATGTATACCGTCAATCAGGATCGTGCCTCCGTCTGGTTTTAAGATACCTGACAGCATGCGGAGCAGAGTGCTCTTCCCGGCACCGTTTGTCCCGAGAAGGCCGAACACCTGACCCTCTGGTATTTCGAGGGAAACGTGGTTCACTGCCGTGATGTCCTGAAAAGTTTTCGTTAAGTCGTTGATTTCTATCATATTCATTCTCCTCTCCGGGTCATTGTAACATAAATTCCCGGAGAGGAAAAGGAGGGCACTGTCAGACCGGGGATACAAACAGGGCGAGATCGGGAGGGTAGTACGTGAAGATCAGAAAACTTACTCCGAGCACGAGTACACAGATAAAATAATAGAATGTGTGTGTTCTGCGTTTATCTGCCAGAACGCACCGGCAGCGTACATACAGCCCGGCCGCTGCACTGATGATAAAGGTGAGGATATCAAGTGGGAGATTATGAGTGCCCAGAATCCCGGTATACGTATAGAAAATGACAGGAATAAGCAGTGTCCCGGCCAGAATACCAGCCAGATCGGCCTTAAGCAGGCGGGGATAGGATTTATAGAGAAAGATATATTCCACAAGAAAAAAGAGAAGCATTGGGAAATACGCAAGCTTCATATGTTCCCATGTGGATTCGCTGACAGGGGCAAACAGGCCGAGGACGAAGTTCTGTCCGGACCATTCATATACAAAGTGCATAAGGCAGCCGGCGGAACTGACAAAAAGTATTCCCGCCAGTGAACAGAGACACAGTTTTTTATGTTTCCGGTAAAAATGTTTCATAACAGCCTCCAGATGGATTGTTTTTCCAGATAGTATATACATAATACACATAATCTATACATAGCATCTTTTGGGCAATCAACGTATAGTCGAATAATGTTGTAATTTGTCGAATTAGAACATGATTCATATGAGATTGTGATACAATTAACTATATCAAAATATGTGGTGCGATACAGGCAGAGCAGAGGAGGGTATTATGAATAGCCTGAAACGGGAGGACCTTGAACCATTAAGAAAGCACCTGAAAGATTTATCAGAATTCATCTGCAGTTCTTATATCGGGGAAGTCCCATATTTTTTCAGATTTATTGAGAATATGTATAATAATCTGGAAATATGTGTCCTGGTTCAATATGAAGGCTGGGAAAGGATAGAATCTCTTTTAATCAGAGACTGGTCTGCTGCAAATCAGACATTGATCGGGATTCCAGATTTTGACATCGCACAGGATGATCCGGAAGTAAAGGAAGTTTTGGTATGCCGCTTCATTGAACTTATTTCTGGTGTGGAGAATTACCTTAAGCGGTGAGAATGGAAAAGAAAAACTGCTCATAAAGGGACAATCTGTCATACGGTCTGCCAAAAGCAAGGCAGAGCGCCGGGCAGGTTGTTTTTTCATTACTTTGCATAAATTATCATATAAAATGAAACTATTCAGAAGGGTGCACCGTCTAATGATTGTAAGCAGCCGACATTACAGGAGGGAAGGAGGGATTTATTTTGAAATACCTCGTTAAAAAAGCACAAAAACGTGACGACCAGGCTTTTGTTGAACTGATGGAGCTTCATAAACAAGATATGTATAAGGTGGCCAGAAGTTATCTGCGTTCCCCGGAGGACATTGCAGATGCCATTCAGGATACGATTATCACATGCTATGAAAAAATTGACGGCCTGAAAGAGCCGAAATATTTTAAGACATGGCTGATACGCATACTGATCAATAAGTGTAAGGATATCATAAGGGCCGGGAAACATGAGTCTCTGCTCGAAGCATTTCCGGAGCAGGAGGAGGTATGTATGGCATTTCAAAATTGTGAATTCGAGGAGCTTATGAACCAGCTGGAAGAGAAATACCGGATCATACTGCTTCTATATTATGCGGAGGGATTTAAGATCAGGGAGATTGCCCAGATTCTTGAGTTGGAAGAGAACACAGTAAAAACAAGGCTCGTCAGGGGACGGAAGCAATTTGAGAAAGTCTACAGACTGGAACCAGCGGTTTCAAGGAGGTAATGAGCATGAAAAAAGAATATTCCAAGAAAGAAATAAAAAGAATCTTAACGAGTGAAGCAGAGATCCCCGGGAATGTGAATAGAGGGATCGCAAATGCTTACAGTGAAATCGGGATGGATACAAAAGTTACGATGAGATATGCAAAGAAGCACCGCGTACTGACTGCCGTGGCTGCCGTAGCGGCACTCGTTGCGGGGCTGTCGATTGTGACCGTGGCTGCGAATAAGTTCTTATCGGCAAACCTCGTGGATAAGGAAGAGGATAAGGTCGGATACAACCTTCAGGTGGACAGGGAAAAGGAGGCGCATGAGATAAAAGTCGAAGCTACCTATATGCCGGAAGGGTATGAATTTGCCAAAGACGGACCTTATGCCGGGAAATGGCGTAATGAGGCTACAGACAAGAGTATGCTGGTCGAGGGCTTCAATGCGGCAGATCTGGACCGGATGGAGCGAATAAACGGTAACGCTTTTATGGACTATCCCCGGGATGAGCACATGAAGAATCTGGAAATCAGTGGAATGAAGGCGGATGTATTTGTCAGTGACGGTTTTTATACAGACAGTGATGATACAGCGAAAAATATTTATCTGTTTAACGAGGAGTTTGGTTATGGTATCTGGATATCATGCAACGATAACCTGCCCGCCGAAGAACTGATAAAAGTGGCTGAAGGATTGAAAGTAACGGTGCTGGATTCTGTAGTTCCATATGCAACAGATGAAGAAATTGAGAAAGATAAGGGCGGTTCGCCGGACTGGGAGGCCTACTATCAGGCCGGTGTTTCCAAGGATGCCATTTATGGGATCGGTGATGAAGTAAAGAACCCGCTATATGACCCGGATGATGCAGAGTCGGCAAAGTTTGAAGAGGACATGCGTTTTACTGTTGAAGATGTCCAGATTAAGGATGCCGTTTCACTGGATGAATATCCGGCTGAAAATTATCCTGATTATGACGCGGCTGCTCAGTGGATAAACCCGGACGGAACCCTGAAGCTTCATGACAGATACAGACTCAGCAGTGAGGGAAAGATTGATGAGGAGTCTCTGGAACAGAATATAGCGTCAAAGTTTGTTGTGGTAAAGATGAAGGCAAAGAACTGCAGCAGGGAAAAGGGAAGGATGAATGAGGAAATGGGGATTCCGATGGCACCGGACCTGACAAATCTGGTTCCGAGAGACGATGGAAATTATTCTTATGCTCCGGATTTTTATTATTCGGCCAATGAGGATTATCATTTACAGTGGGGTTCAGCTAATGGCAGCAGTTTCCCTGTATATTTTGACGGGATGACACATACAGAAGGGATAGAACGGCAGAAATCGGCATATTTCAGGACAGTGGAGCCGGGCGAAGAACTGGAATACACATTGATTTATGTTGTGGATGAGGATCATCTCGACAATTTGTACCTCTGGTTCTACTCTGGATCCGGCTCAACAAATGACTCCATTCTACAGCC
Organism: Clostridium sp. AF19-22AC; assembly: GCF_003479085.1. NCBI lineage: Bacteria > Bacillati > Bacillota > Clostridia > Eubacteriales > Clostridiaceae > Clostridium > Clostridium sp. AF19-22AC. The sequence continues at coordinate 119,421 of NZ_QUGN01000008.1, forward strand.
TTATGTTAAGATTAATTAAAAGGAGGTAAGATCATCTTCTGCATGCTGAAATAAAAAGGTTGGATTTGCTGCTTCAGATGTTGTTTACACAGACTGAAAAATCTCATATAATAGTAAGGGGCGGGGAATCATCCCGTCCCTTTACTATGACAGAACCAGGAGTCAAAGCGATTGCGCAGGCAGGAGCAAAGACTGACATATGGCAGAGATGCAGGAGGTAGGAACATGCCGTCATTTTTGAAAGATATCACACCATTTTACGGAACAGGGGAACGGAATCAGGATGGTCAGAGTCTGGAGGAGTTTCTGGATGATTATAATCCTTATAGATACAAGACGCCGAGTTGTACGACCGATGCTGCCGTCTTTAGCTGCAGCGGGGAATTGAAGCCTTCTTTAGAGGGATTAAAGGTCCTGCTCGTTAAGCGGAGCAATCACCCGACGATCGGATTCTGGGCTCTGCCGGGAGGATTCATCGATCTGGATGAGAATCTGGACGATACGGCGAGACGGGAACTTCAGGAAGAGACCGGTGTTGAGAATCTGGTTATGGAACAGATCGGTGCATACGGGGATTATGACAGAGATCCGAGGGCGCGTGTCATTACAACAGCTTATATGGCGCTTGTAGATGAGAAGAATGTGCGCGTGAAAGCGGGGGATGATGCGGCTGATGCAGTCTGGTGCAGTGTCTCTATGGATTGTGTGGAAGAATCTGTGGATGAAGATACTATAAGAAGAATCTATAAGCTGCATTTTCTGAATGAGGAAAAGAATCTGGACACCAGCGCGGAGATCCTGCATGTCTGTCACAAGGGACTGATCAGGGAAGAAAAGTTTACGGCCCGAGAGCGGGGGATGATTGCAGGGGACCATGCGGCGATTATTGCGCAGGCCATGACCATATTAAAAGGAAGGCTGAATGACTGATTTTAAAAGAGCAAGGGATTTGATTTCATGATAAAAGGGTATGTACAGTAACGATTTCCGTACATACCCCTTTTTATTTCATAAGCGAAGCTCTATTTTATTTTTTTCGTCTGGTTTTCGTGACCATCAGAATCATGCCGAGGAACAGGAAGGCTATGACCATCCAGGTGATGAAGATGGCCGGGCCCTGTTTGCTGAACATATCATAGTATCCTTTCAGGTAGATGATTACGACGATCCACGGCAGGACATAGGTCATATAACCACGTACTTTTTCCGGAAATTTCATACCCTTTCCGCTGTTTGCCTCCCGGATAAAATTTTTCCAGCCCCATCCGTTTTTATGGGTACAGAAGAGCAGGTATACGACGGAACCGAGCGGCAGGATATTATTCGATACCAGGAAATCTTCGAGGTCCATAACATTTGTCCCTGTCCCGAGCGGCTGGAATCCAGACCAGACGCTGAACCCGAGTATACATGGAATGCTTAAGACCGTAATCAGGAGTATGTTGATCCCTACTGATTTTTTCCTGCTGAAATGGAACAGATCCATGCCAAAGGAAACAATGTTTTCAAATACGCCTACAATAGTAGAGAGCGCGGCAAAGAACAGAAACAGGAAAAACAGGGATCCCCATACCCGGCCGCCCGCCATTTGTGTGAAAATGTTCGGCAGGGTAATGAATACGAGGCCCGGGCCGGCAGCGGGTTCTACATGGAATGCAAAGCATGCGGGGATGACGATCAGCCCGGCCATTAATGCAACAAAGGTGTCCAGAATCACAATGCTTAAGGACTCCCCGGTCAGAGAACGGGATTTGTCCAGATAGCTTCCGAAGATTGCCATGCCGCCCATACCGATACTCAAGGTGAAAAACGCCTGGCTCATGGCACCGAATACAACGTTGCCGATCCCGTTTTCCATCATCTTATGAAAATCCGGCACTAGGTAAAAACGCAGTCCTTCACTGGAACCTGCCAGTGTGACAGAACGGACTGCAAGCACAACCATAATCGCAAGCAGGCAGAGCATGGTTACCTTCATGATCTTCTCCACACCCTTCTGCAGCCCGATGCTGCAGATACCAAACGCAATCAGAACAACGATAACGGTCCACAGCATCAGCGTTCCGGGCGATGCCAGCATATTTTCAAAGCTGGACGATACCTGGTCCGAGGTAACACCGGCAAAGTCCCCCTTTGCCATACGGAAGCAGTAGTAAAGCATCCACCCACCCACCATCGAGTAAAACATCACGAGTATGTAATTACCGGCAATCGCAAACCAGCGCGTAAAGTGCCAGCGCGTTCCCTCCGGTTCAAGGGCATTATAAGAAGTAGCAATGCTTTTCTGGCTGGCGCGGCCGACACTGAACTCACAGACAATGATCGGCATTCCAAGAATTGCAAGGAAAATCAGATATATCAGAATAAAAGCCGCACCGCCGAATTTCCCCGCCATATACGGGAATTTCCAGACGTTCCCCAGTCCGATGGCACATCCGGCAGAAACCAGAATAAACCCAAGGCGGGAACCAAATTTTTCTCTTTTCATACAAAACCTCCCAAGTTATCAGAAAACGGATCGCAAAGGGGTCAGACCCCTTTGAAATTCTTTTTCGCTTTAAACCACAACAGTATATCACAATGTCGTGGAAAAGGAAATGAAAATATTGTTTTCCGGTCCTTGTCGTTGCATACATTTTATGGTAAGATAGTTGGCAGAATGTTAGTACTTGAGGAGGAAACTATGGCAAACGAGACAGTTTCAAAGAATTTTATTGAGCAGGAAATAGACAAAGATCTGGCAGAAGGTGTGTATGACCATGTCTGTACAAGGTTCCCGCCGGAGCCGAACGGGTACCTGCATATAGGACATGCCAAGTCCATTCTCTTGAATTATGGACTGGCACAGGAATATAATGGAACATTCCATATGCGTTTTGACGATACGAACCCGACGAAAGAGAAAGTGGAGTTTGTGGAATCAATTAAGGAAGATATTCAGTGGCTTGGGGCAGACTGGAAGGACCATCTGTATTTTGCATCCGATTATTTTGATCAGATGTATGAATATGCGGTGAAGCTTATTAAGAAGGGCAAGGCGTATGTATGTGACCTCTCACCGGAGGAAATCCGTGAATACAGGGGGACGCTGACGGAGCCGGGCAAGGACAGTCCCTACAGGAATCGTTCTGTAGAGGAAAATCTGGAATTATTCCAGAATATGAAGGATGGAAAGTACAAGGACGGGGAAAAGGTCCTGCGCGCGAAGATTGATATGGCATCTCCGAATATCAACATGAGAGACCCGATCATTTACCGTGTCGCACGTATGTCCCACCATAATACGGGGGATAAATGGTGTGTGTACCCGATGTACGACTTCGCCCACCCTCTGGAGGATGCGATTGAAGGAATTACACATTCCATCTGTACTCTGGAGTTTGAGGATCACAGGCCGCTGTATGACTGGGTAGTCAAAGAGTGTGAATTCGTCCAGCCGCCGAGACAGATTGAATTTTCAAAGCTGTACCTGACAAATGTTGTGACAGGGAAGCGTTATATTAAAAAACTTGTGGAAGACGGCATTGTGGACGGCTGGGATGATCCGCGCCTCGTATCGATTGCGGCCCTGAGGAGAAGGGGGTTCACGCCGGAATCGATCAAGATGTTCATTGACATGTGCGGCGTGTCCAAGAGCCAGAGTTCTGTCGATTATGCAATGCTGGAATACTGCATCCGTGAGGACCTGAAGATGAAGAAGCCGCGTATGATGGCTGTATTGGATCCGATCAAGCTTGTGATTGACAACTATCCGGAAGGAGAAGTTGAGTATCTCGATGTGGCTAATAATCTGGAGAATGAAGAACTTGGCAGCAGGAAGGTTCCATTCTGCAGGGAACTTTATATCGAAAGAGAAGACTTCATGGAAGAACCGCCGAAGAAGTATTTCCGTCTGTTCCCAGGCAATGAAGTCCGTCTGATGCATGCATACTTTGTAAAATGTGAAAGCTTTGTAAAGGATGAGGATGGGAATGTTACTGAGATTCACTGTACCTACGATCCGGAGACAAAGTGCGGAAGCGGATTTACAGGAAGAAAAGTAAAGGGGACGATCCACTGGGTACCGGCTCCTTATGCGGTAAAAGCGGAAGTCAGACTTTACGAGAACCTCGTGGATGAAGAGAAGGGGGTTTATAATAAGGAAGACGGTTCCCTGAACCTGAACCCGGATTCTCTTAAGATTTTGAAAGACTGTTATGTGGAGCCGAGTTTCGGTGATGCGAAGGCCTATGACAGTTTCCAGTTTGTCAGAAACGGTTATTTCTGTATTGACGCAAAAGATTCCGCACCGGACGCGCTTGTGTTCAACCGGATTGTTTCGCTTAAGAGTTCGTTCAGATTACCGAAATAAGGAAGCAAAAGTAAACAAGTATCGGGGCATTTCTCTCTGTTGGCAGCCTGCCGGACAGAGATGCTGCCCGGACAAAGAAAAGGGCAGGTCTTGAACAGAAAGAAGACCTGTCTTTTATCGTGAAACGGAGTGCCTGTCAGGATGAATGAGTTGACGATAAATCTCCAGCCCAAGTCGGAGATCCCTTTGTATGAACAGATTTATAACTATATTAAGAAAGATATCCAGTGTGGCCGGATCTTAAGTGGTGAGAAACTGCCTTCTACGCGGTCACTCAGCAAGTATCTGGAGGTGAGCCGCAGTACAGTGGAGCTTGCTTACGAGCAGCTTCTGTCGGAAGGCTATGTAGAGGCGGAGCCCTGCAGGGGATACTTTGCATCCCAGATTGAGGAATTGTACCAGCTTAAGCCGGCATCCGGGGAAATCGCTGCCGAGCCTCAAAAGGAGAAACGGGTGTATCCCTATGATTTTACGCCAAATGGGGTGGATCTGAAGAGTTTCCCATACAATGCATGGAGAAAATTATCGAGGGAGTGTCTGTTAGACGACAGGGCAGAGATGTTCCGACTCGGTGAACCACAGGGGGAATATGGTCTGAGAAGTGCGATATGCGGATATCTCCATCAGGCAAGAGGTGTAAACTGCCGTCCGGAACAGATTATAGTGGGAGCCGGGAATGATTATCTGCTGATGCTCTTAACGACCGTGATCGGGCAGGAACACAAGGTGGCCCTTGAGAACCCAACCTATAAGCAGGCATACAGGCTGTTTAAAAATCTGTCTTATGAAGTCTGCACTGTGGACATGGATGAGAAAGGGATGGAGATCGCGAAGCTCACGGCGTCGCAGGCAGACATCGCATTTGTCATGCCGTCCCACCAGTATCCACTGGGGATCGTCATGCCGATCAAACGGAGGATGTCGCTGCTGAAATGGGCAAATGAGCAGGAAGGGCGCTATATTATCGAGGATGATTACGACAGCGAATTCCGGTATAAAGGCAAACCGATTCCTGCACTCCAGGGCTATGACAATCATGATAAAGTGATTTATATGGGAACCTTTTCGAAATCGATTGCCCCTGCGATCCGTATGAGCTACATGGTTCTTCCCGGGCCCCTGCTGGAGCTGTACCGGGAGCGGAGCAGTTTCTTAAGCTCCACGGTGTCGAAGGTGGACCAGATGATTCTGGAGAAGTTTATCGAAGACGGCTATTATGAGAGGCATCTGAATAAAACAAGGGCACTGTATAAGAACCGCCACGACACCCTGCTCGGGAGCCTTAAGAATCTGCAGGACCGCTGTGAAATTTCAGGGGAAAACGCGGGCGTGCACCTTCTGCTCCATTTCAGGAACACAATGAAGGAGACAGAACTGATGGAGCGGGCGGCTGCGAGGGGAGTGAAGGTCTATGGACTCTCTGAATATTTTATCGGGCCGCATAAAAATGATCAGGCTACGATTCTTTTGGGATATGCCAATATGAATGAGGAAAAGATTCAGGAGGCGGTCAGGATACTGGACGAGGTCTGGCGTTAATACCGCGGTGGCAGAGGAAAAGAAAAACAGGATTGAGGAAAAACCTCAACCCTGTGATGATTACATAAACTATTCTTTTTCTTCAGCCGGAGCTTCAGCGGCTTCTTCCTTACCGGCAGGTTCCTCTGCTTTCGTATCGGAAGCGGCATCTGCCGTCCGTTTGAGCGGGACATATTCCCTATCTGCAACAGGCTGTAGATCACTGTCTAAGTCAAAATCTTCTTCTTCTGTAGAGTCCTGGGTGTCTTCACAACAACTGTCATTGCATCTGCCTTTACAGAAATATGCTATAATGAGGCCGATTGCAGAACCGATAGCTGCAAGACTTATGAACCATTTAAAAAACTTTTTCAATGAATAAGTCTCCTTTCTATGGGATAAATAACTGTAATTCTTTTCTATTGTAATACTTTTTGTTCATAATTACAATATTGGAAATTAAAATAAAGGTAACTGGTTGAAATGTAATAAGAGATAACATATCTGGACCAACGGAAATTTAACATCTGATAAAGGAGCGTGCACAAAGATATATGAATAATAAAACGGCAAATAAAGCAAAAAAACAGGCGAAGAAAGGCATTTTAAGTGTTGTATTCAGCCGGACTGCATTGATTTTTCTTCTGATACTGGTGCAGCTTTTGATGATGGTAGGAATCGCGACATTTCTGAGAGATTATATCATATACGTTTATAGTGCAATCAATATACTGGGGGCCGTAATCGTTATTTATATTATCAACCAGAGGGGAAATCCGGCGTTTAATATGACCTGGGTGCTGCTGATCCTGATATTTCCGGTATTTGGATGCCTGTTCTACATTTATGTCAAGTCACAGCTTGGTACAAGGTATATCGGCAAACGGCTGGCGAAGTTAAAGCTTGATACATATCCATATATGGAACAAAAGCAGGAGATCATCGACGACCTGAGGCTGAGTAAGCCTGCAAATGCCAATCTGGCACACTATATGAAGCACCAGCTCTGTTTCCCTACATATAGAAATACAAAAGCAACTTTTTTTGCCTGTGGAGAAGAAAAGTTCCCGGTGCTGCTTGATCAGCTTGAGAAGGCGGAAAAATTCATCTTTATGGAATATTTTATTGTAGGGGAAGGGTACATGTGGGATACGATTCTGGATGTACTGAAAAGAAAGGTGAAGGAGGGGGTGGAAGTTCGTTTCATGTATGACGGAATGTGCAGTATTTCCCTGCTTCCCTACAATTATCCGAAGACTATCCGCAAATATGGCATACAGTGTAAAATGTTCAGCCCGATCCGGCCAGTTTTATCCACAACACAGAACAACAGGGACCACAGGAAAATATGCGTTATAGACGGAAAGGTTGGTTTTACGGGCGGAATCAATCTGGCAGATGAATATATCAATAAAAAGGTCCGTTTCGGCTACTGGAAGGATACTGCAATCATGCTGGAGGGTGATGCGGTGCAGAGTTTGACGATGCTGTTTCTTCAGATGTGGAATGCGACGGAGCTGAAATACGGGGAGGAATATAAAAAATACCTGACCTCGATGTCACAGGAGCTTCACAGGGAACTTGGCTTCATGCTCCCTTACGGCGACAGTCCATATGATAACGAGGACGTCGGGGAAGAGGTCTACTTCCATATACTCAATCACGCGAAGAAGTATGTACATATCATGACACCGTACCTGATTCTGGACAATGAGATGATGGATACACTGACGAGAGCCGCCAAAAGCGGGATCGAGGTGGCAGTCATTATGCCGCATATCCCTGATAAATGGTATGCATTTGCCGTGGCAAAAACATTTTACCGGGAGCTGATAGAGGCAGGAGTACAGATATATGAGTTCACACCGGGCTTCGTCCATGCCAAAATATTTGTGTCGGATGATGACACAGCAACGGTAGGAACCATCAATCTGGATTACCGCAGTCTGTACCTGCATTTTGAATGTGGTGTATTCATCTATAACAACCCGGTCGTCAGAGACATTGAGGCCGATTTCCAGAAAACACTGAAGCAGTGCCAGCGGATCACGATCACAGATTTGAATAAGATAAGCCCGTTTATGATGATCTGCGGACGGGTATTACGGCTGATTGCCCCACTAATGTAACTGGAAGTGCACTTTTTCAGAGGGGTCTGACCCCTTTGGAGTTGCTCACGGCACGGTGTGAACAGTAACAAATATCAATCATATTTGGCAAAAAATCGGAAATAACGTTTTACATAATGAAAAAAGTATAGTATAATTCATAGGGCGGTTTGTTCAGCAGGAACAAGACCGCCGGAGTATTTCTGGTTCTCTCACGGATCAGGATGCGGATTGAAATAAGCGATAATGTACGCAGGAGGGTTTGAAATGGTAAAAGCAGTAGTAGGTGCTAACTGGGGCGATGAAGGAAAAGGCAAGATCACAGATATGCTTGGAAAAGAAGCCGACATCATTGTCCGTTTTCAGGGGGGAGCGAATGCAGGCCATACGATCATCAATGATTATGGAAAGTTTGCGCTGCATACACTGCCGTCTGGTGTATTTTATGACCATACAACCAGCATTATAGGTAATGGCGTGGCACTCGATATCCCTGTTCTGTTTAAGGAAATCCAGTCTATCGTTGACCAGGGGGTTCCGGCTCCTAAGATTCTGGTTTCTGACAGGGCGCAGATCGTGATGTCATACCATAAAAATTTTGACGCATATGAGGAAGAACGTCTGGCAGGCAAGTCTTTTGGCTCCACAAAGTCAGGTATTGCACCGTTCTATTCTGATAAATATGCGAAAATCGGTTTTCAGGTAAGCGAACTGTTTGATGATGATCTGCTGAAAGAAAAAGTTGTTCGTGTGGCAGAACAGAAAAATGTTCTGTTGGAGCATTTATACCACAAACCACTGATTAATCCTGACGATTTATATAAAGAATTACTGGAATATAAAGAGATGATCGCGCCATATGTATGTGATGTTTCTCTGTATCTTTACAATGCTTTAAAGGAAGGGAAGAATATCCTTCTGGAGGGACAGCTTGGTTCTCTGAAAGATCCTGACCACGGTATCTACCCGATGGTTACCTCTTCCTCTACCCTTGCAGCTTACGGCGCTATCGGAGCAGGAATCCCGCCGTATGAGATTAAGCAGATTATCACTGTATGTAAGGCTTATTCCAGCGCGGTAGGTGCTGGTGCCTTTGTCAGCGAAATCTTTGGCGACGAGGCTGACGAATTGAGACGGCGCGGTGGAGACGGTGGAGAATTCGGGGCGACAACGGGACGTCCGAGACGTATGGGATGGTTTGACTGCGTGGCTTCCAAATATGGCTGCAGAATGCAGGGGACGACTGACGTAGCATTCACAGTACTGGACGTACTGGGGTATCTGGAAGAGATTCCGGTATGCGTCGGATACGAAATTAACGGTGAAGTTACAACAGACTTCCCTGTGACACATCTTCTCGAAAAAGCAAAACCGGTACTCAAGACACTTCCGGGATGGAACTGCGATATCCGCGGGATTAAGAAGTATGAAGACCTTCCGGAGAACTGCAGGAAGTACATCGAGTTTGTTGAGCAGGAGATCGGATATCCGATCACATTGATCAGCAATGGACCGGGACGTGACGATATTATCTATCGTAAATAACCACAATTGTTAATAGTTTGAATTTATAATGAAAAACAGAACGCTGGGTGTGAAATGCACTGGAGTTCTGTTTTTTTTGCCTTTTTTGTGGTAATTACATGAAAACTATTGACCTTGAAGCAGGTTCAGGGATTACAATAAAGCCAGAAAGAGAGAGGAGGATGGCTTATGAAGATCAAAGATGTTGAGAAGTCTGTCGGGATCACAAGTGCCAATATCAGATTTTATGAAAAAGAAGGCCTGATCGCCCCGCGGAGAAATAATGATAATAACTACAGGGAGTACACAAAAGAAGATGTGGAGCGGCTGCAGCAGATAAAGTTTCTACGTGTATTGGGCGTTTCCGTTCAGGATTTGAGGCTGCTCTTCCAAGGAGAGTATGAGCTGGATGAAATCATTCAAAAACGGCAGGAGGAAATGGAAAAAGAAGCAGAACATCTCCATGAACTTCAGGAGGTCTGCAATACAATATTGAGAACAGGTGTAGATCTGGATCATCTGAATTTCTCCATTCTGGATGAAAAGAGTGCTGGTATAAGAGACCGGCTGGAGCAGGTATTGTACGAAGATGCGGCGGAAGTGGAAATCACAAAGGAGGAGTATTATCGCTATATATGGAAATGGCTGGCAGCGGCCCTGCTGCTGGATACAGTACTTTGTTATCTTTTCTCGGGAGTGATGGAAAAGATCCTATTAATGGGAAGCGCTGAAGTCCATCTGGGTCCGTCCATGATATATCTGGCGAGAGACTTTTGGATTGTTCCGGTTTTGTTGCTGCTCGCCGTGTTCACGGCACTGTCTACAATCTGGACGGCTAAAATGTGGGCACTGTATATGAATTTTATATTAGCGGCGCTGGAACTGCCTTTGTTTGTATTTACGCTGAAATGGATTGTCGATAAAGATTTGAGCGGTATTCGCTTCAAAAGTGCAGGATTATTTGCAGCAGCGGCCCTTTTTGTGGTCATCTTCGGACTGTGTCTGGACAGGTTTGAAAAAATGGACAGAAACTGCGGGTACGGTGCATTGGGAGCACTGGTCTATTCAGGGGGAATCGGCCTGTTGTACTACTTCAACGTGAAAGACTGGGTGTACTGGAGCGTACTCCTGCTGGCCTTTCTGATGTATATTTCCGTAACGACCGTGATGGGGAGCAGGGATAGGATTTCGTATACGAAGTTCGCGGGAATCGTTACGGCAATTAATACTGTTAACTTTGTCGCAGTGATGATTGCGGCCTATGGAAACACAAAAAGCTGGCGCAGGGACGGAAAAGTATTCCGATAGGAAAAATAAGAAATTAATAATATTTGATAATAGAAACTTTAGATTTCTTCCATAACTCTGACACAATTGAAAGGTACAATGAATTCATGCTGACGGGGATGAAAAAATGATTGCCAAATATCGTTTTTTTCAGCATATTTCAGGGTGAGTATTCATATAATAGTAAAGCTGAGGCTTATTAAGAAAAGGAGGTATTTTCATGCGTCAGAACAACAATGGAAGAACTCAAGAGATCATTTCGATGGAAGAATACCTGGTAAGAAGACAGGAAAAGAGAAGGGCTGAGATTGCCAGCGAACCAGCAGGCAAAAGCAGAGCAGCAGATATGAACGCCGCTCTGGAACTTGCACAGATGTACGTATAAGAGGTTACTGATCCTCATCTGGGTCATCCGGTCTTTTCTTTTGAGACAGACGATAAACTAAATTATAAGCATACAACAGAACGGGCAGTAAAATGGTAGCTGCGATGGAAGCCTTAAGCAGATCCATAGATGCAGAATGGTCAACAAAAGCGAAAATCAACGTACTGCCGTATAAACATATGAGAAGAACTGCGCCAATCAGGGCAAAAATGCGTTTAGATTTTTTCATAATAAATCCTTTCTATCCAATACATAATGTAAAGATAGATTTATTATAACTAAAAAGAGCGTGTATTTCAAACAGGAATTGAGGGAATGTACGCGAATGTGGTGAACTTTAATGTATTCCCGCTTCGCAGACTTCCCTCAAATTCATGTTTACTATCAGGAAATTTTGTTATATAATGGGAGCACGAGCGAAATTAAGATAAAAGGAGTTATATACAATGAGTGAGAAATGTTTATTAGATCAGTGGCGTGATATGGCCTACAACAAGGAACTTTCAAAGGACCAGCTGGAGCAGTTCTGGGGAACATATTTCAATATTGAAAAGGGAATTTACGAGCAGCTTCTGGATGCTCCTGATGTAGAAGTAAAAGGAACTGTAGAAGAACTGGCTAAGAAATACGGACAGGAAGTCCTGACTATGGCAGGATTTCTGGATGGAATCAATGACAGCCTGAAGGTTCCGAACCCGATTGAGACGATGGATGCGTCTACGGAAGTAAGTCTTGCATTTGACAAGGAAAAGCTGTACAAGAACATGGTTGATGCAAAAGCGGACTGGCTGTATGAACTGCCACAGTGGGACAATCTGTTTGACGAAGAAACGAAGAAACGCCTTTACCGTGAGCAGAAGCAGTCCGGTACGATCCGTAAGGAGAAGAAGATTGGAAGAAATGATCCATGCCCGTGCGGAAGCGGCAAGAAGTATAAAAAGTGCTGCGGGAAAAACGCATAACAGCTGATGAAGTTATATTTTTTCCTGACAGGATGTTTTTGTCTGATATATTACTTGATCCTATGTTTGTACTCGAGAAAATGGAATTCAACATTCACTGTTTTCTGGCCGCTTCTCGGAGCGGTGCACCTGATTCTTGGTTTTCTGCCTCTGGCGGGAGAAATCAGGAGGGGACTGGCCGTTTTACTAATACTGATATGGGCCGTGTTTCTGTTCGTTGAGGCGCAGATTATAAGGGTTATGTTTAAAAATCTCCAGGACTCTGTCCCGTATATCATTGTACTCGGGGCACAGGTGCGGGGAAGGCGGATTACGGATTCGCTGAAACGCAGACTAGATGCGGCCCTGATTTATCTGGAACAAAATCCGGAGACTAAGGTGATTGTGTCCGGCGGACAGGGGAAGGGCGAAGACATATCCGAGGCGGAAGCGATGGCTGGGTATCTGCAGTTACACGGGATTCGTGAGGAACGGATTATACACGAGGATACATCTACATCGACGTGGGAAAACATGAAGAACAGCAGCCGCATCATCGGGGACTTAGACTTAGGGACTGCAGTTGTGACGAATAATTTCCACCTATACAGGGCACTTCAGCTCGGGAAAAAGGTGGGATTTCAGAATCTATACGGGATCGCGGCAAGCTCCAGCCCGGTCTTCCAGATCAACTATCTTGTGAGGGAATTCTTTGGAGTCGTTAAAATATGGCTTTTAAAAGCAGCCGGGCGGTAGCATTCCTTCATCGCGGAAAGTGGTTGACAAATTTTGAGAAACTGTTAAAATATTAATGCAAACAGGAAATCGGTGTAATCTTCCGGCCAGACCGGAAACTGGTAACTATAGAAATAAGTCTGTAAGGCGTAGTCTATGAGCAACCCTCAAAGATTACCGCCTTTTTCTTTTTATTAAAAAAAATACTCCGCAGGCATGTCCGTCTGGCTCATTGCCCGCGGGAATAAAAGGAGGACTTATTTTATGCCAAAAACAAGATTACAGGGAATTTTATTTGGAGTGTTGATGTCCATTACAATGGCATATGGTATGGAAGTATACAATATAGCTGTAAAGATGGGCTATCATACCATGCCTGGCGGATTCAGCAATATGACAAACAGGGTATTTCTGGATGCACTGGTCGAGGCCGCATATATGTGGATTTTTGTATTCATTTTTTCAAACCTGTGGGGGAACCGGCTCGGACACAAACTTGCCGAACGGGTCATCCGCCACGGGCAGGATAATCCGTTCTATATCACGCTCATGATTTCGGGCTGTACCGTGCTGGTGATGTGCCCGACGATGAGTCTGGTTGCCGCAATTCTGTTTAATGTCATACTGGCACACGCACCAGTCAGCCAGCTTCCGGCCATATGGGCCGGGACCGTGATTAAAAACTTTCCGATGGCGCTGCTCTGGAACCTGTTCGCAGCAGGCCCTCTTACACGGCTGATCTTTAGGAATCTCATAAAGGCGGGCCGTATAGTGAGGGAAAGAAGAACACCGGGACTCGATTACGAAAATCTGGTTGACAAAAATAACCGTGATGTTATAATGGACCTAGATTCGAAATAGTAATAAATGAATGCGATGACGAGACGAGTAGAATGTGAAAGGATACAGAGAGGGAAAGCCCCGGCTGGAAGCTTCCTATCGTGGAAACATTTGAAAACTACCTCCGAGCGGCTGAAAACAGTCCGGTGATTCCGTTACCATCAACTATGAAGTGGTTCTGGCACATATCTGCCAGCTCAATTAGGGTGGAACCGCGAGGCTTTTGATGACTCGTCCCTTTCTGTATTTTTTACAGGGAGGGACTCTTTTTTATTTCATAGGCGAAACTTTATTTTTATTTCTTATTATAAAAATGAGCTTATCTTGAAAGGAGTGAGAATTTGAAAAGTATTTATGATAGTTTTGAATTGAATAATGGTGTAAAAATCCCCTGTGTCGCATTCGGCACCTATAAAGCGGCAGAAGGGAAGACTGCCGGGGTGATCGGTACCGCGATAGAGGCAGGATACCGATATTTTGATACGGCGTCTTTCTATGGAACGGAAGCATATCTGAAAGAGGCGATGGAAAACAGCGGAATTCCAGGGGACGAATTCTTTATTGCATCTAAGGTATGGAAGGATGAGATGGGGTATGAGAACACGAAGAAGGCGTTTTATGCCACACTGGACAGGCTGGGAACGGATTATCTGGATCTTTACCTGATCCACTGGCCGCTGCCCGAGCCGGGATACGCAGATTGGAAGGCACTGGATCTGGATACATGGAAGGCGATGGAGGAACTGTATAAGGAAGGGCTGATCCGTGCAATCGGGCTGAGTAATTTCCTGCCGCACCATATTGAGAATATCTGGCAGAACTGTGAGATATACCCGGCAGTGGACCAGATCGAATTCCATCCCGGATATTCACAGGAGGCTGTCCTTTCTTATTGTCAGGATAAGGGGATTCAGGTTCAGGCATGGAGCCCTCTGGGCAGGGCGCGCTTATCGGAAGAGTCCCTTATCCTTGAACTGGCAGAAAAATACGGGGTTTCTGCTGCCCAGCTCTGTCTCAGGTATGCACTCCAGAGGAATGTCATACCGCTTCCGAAGTCTTCCTCGATAGAGCGGATGAAACAGAATCAGGATATATTTGATTTCGAAATTACTGTGGAAGACATGTACAGGCTGGCAACAATGCCACAGACAGGATGGTCAGGAGAACATCCGGACAGGGAAAGAGTATAAAAAATAAAATAGGAAAAGAGAGGAAAAAGAATGAAGATTACATTAAAAGATGGATCCAGCAGAGAATATGCAGAGAGCAAATCCGTAATCGAGATTGCGGCTGATATCAGCGAAGGCCTTGCAAGGGTCGCAACGGCCGGCGAAATCAACGGAGAAGTCGTTGACTTAAGAACGATGGTTGACCAGGACTGTGAACTGAGTATCCTGACATTCCAGGATGAGAAAGGAAAGGGCGCGTTCCGCCATACTGCGTCTCATATCTTGGCACAGGCAGTCAAGAGATTATATCCGGATACAAAGCTTGCGATCGGACCCTCAGTGGCAGATGGATTCTATTATGATATTGACAGAGAAACTCCACTGACTGCGGAAGACCTGACAAAGATTGAGGCCGAAATGAAAAAAATTGTAAAGGAAAATCTTCCAATTGAGCAGTATACGAAGCCAAGGGAAGAGGCTATCGCATATTTTAAAGAAAAAGACGAACCATATAAAGTAGAACTGATTGAAGATCTGCCGGAAGATGCAGTTATTAGTTTTTATTCCCAGGGAGAGTTTACAGACCTGTGTGCAGGTCCCCACCTGATGACTACGAAACCAGTAAAGGCATTCAAGCTTACAAGCCTTGCTGGCGCTTACTGGCGGGGGAGCGAAAAGAACAAGATGCTCCAGAGGATTTATGGCACGGCATATCCAAAAAAGGCAGAACTGGATGAGTATCTGACCATGCTGGAAGAAGCAAAGAAGCGTGACCACAGAAAACTTGGAAAAGAGCTTGGACTTTTCATGATGAGGGATGAAGGACCGGGATTCCCATTCTTCCTTCCAAAAGGAATGGTTTTGAAAAATACCCTGCTTGATTACTGGAGAGAGATTCACTTAAGAAACGGCTATGTGGAGATTTCAACCCCGATCATGCTGAGCCGCCACCTCTGGGAGACATCAGGACATTGGGACCACTATAAAGACAATATGTATACAACGGTAATTGACGAGGAAGATTTTGCCATCAAACCGATGAACTGTCCGGGAGGAATTCTGGCTTACCAGTCAGAACCGCGTTCTTACCGCGACCTACCTCTTCGTATGGGAGAACTTGGCCTTGTACACCGCCATGAAAAGTCCGGACAGCTCCACGGACTGATGAGAGTCCGCTGTTTCACGCAGGATGATGCCCATATCTTCATGATGCCGGAACAGATCCGCGATGAGATCAAGGGCGTTGCCAGACTGATTGACGAGGTTTACAGTCTGTTTGGCTTTAAGTACCATGTAGAACTCTCTACCCGGCCGGAAGACAGCATGGGAAGTGATGAAGACTGGGAAATGGCAACAGATGCCCTGCGTGGTGCGCTGGATGATCTGGGACTTCCGTATGTGGTAAATGAAGGAGACGGCGCATTCTACGGACCGAAGATTGATTTCCATCTGGAGGATTCCATTGGAAGAACTTGGCAGTGTGGTACGATCCAGCTTGACTTCCAGCTGCCGCTTCGTTTTGAACTGGAATATACAGGGGCCGACGGAGAAAAACACAGGCCGATCATGATTCACCGTGTTGCATTCGGTTCAATCGAACGTTTTATCGGTATTCTGATCGAACATTTTGCAGGAGCATTCCCGACCTGGCTTGCACCGGTACAGGTGAAGGTGCTGCCGATTTCTGACAAATATATGGACTATGGCAAAAAAGTCATGGATACATTAGCTGCGGCGGGAATCCGGGCAGAGCTTGATACGCGTGCCGAAAAAATCGGATATAAGATCCGGGAGGCACAGATGCAGAAGGTTCCGTATATGCTCGTCGTGGGGGCAAAAGAAGAAGAGGACGGGCTTGTATCAGTCAGAAGCCGGTTTGAAGGTGACGAAGGCCAGAGCACACTGGATTCTTTCCTTACAGATATCAGGGAAGAAATCGCGAAAAAGACTGTGCGCGAAGTGAAAACACAGGAATAATTTCAGGATCGGCGGGGCATAATGATACTGATTTCATTAATAAGAAGGAGGTATGATCATGCCAGAATTAAAATGTACTGTACAGACATGTGTACACAATAAGCAGTTTTTATGTGACCTTGATAAAATTCAGGTAGGCGGAAACCAGGCTAAAACAGCAAGAGAAACATGCTGTGACAGCTTTCAGGAGAGGAAAGGGGACAGCGTTTCCAATAGTTATACAAACAGCTACAGCGATGTAACAGGAAAGGCTTCAGACTGCAGCTGCATCGACTGTAAAGCGACAGAATGTATGTATAACGACAACTGTGAATGCCATGCCGGTAAGATCAGCGTAGAGGGAAGCAATGCCTGTCATTGTGAAGGAACAGAATGTGCAACATTTAAGTGCAAAGGCTGAGAAGAGTAAAACGCTTGGTAAAAGTGGAGATTGAAAAAGCAGGTGCCGGTTTGAACCGGTATCTGCTTTTTTACGCAGTCCACCTATATTTTGTTTTTTCAGGAACAATATTCTTTCCCCGGAGTGATGCTTCATGGTTGACTATAATAAGCGGAACGCGCTATAATCATAATATCTGTAAAAAGGAAGGAATTGTATTAAAAAATGAGCGAATTAAAAGAAAGTCCGGAGAAAGAGCAAAAAAAAGAAAACAGCGGTTATTATGCGGCAAGACCTTCTTTTGGTAATAGCGGCCCGTCCAAGTTAAGGCAGAAGTTCAGCAGGGGGATGACAATTTTCGTTGTTATTGCTGCCTGTATTGTTTTTTATTTTGCCCTGCTTAGGCTTCCGGCCATATCCGGGGTATTTAAGGAAATATTCCACGTTCTGAAACCTGTCGTCTATGGTCTGGGGATTGCGTATCTTCTAAACCCTATTGTGAAATTTGTGGAAGCACACTTAAAGCCTGTTCTGGAAAAGAAATTAACAAAGCCAAACCAAATCCATGCGATTGCGCGGGGGACAGGAATATTTGCGGCCGTCGCGGTCCTGCTCCTAGTGATCATTGCCCTGTTTAACATGATGATACCAGAATTATACCGTAGCATCAGGGATATGGTGGTGACGGTTCCAAGTCAGCTGAACCAGCTTGTTGATACGATCATGGAGATGAATACGAAGAATACAACGCTGAATCAGCTGCTGACGAATATCCTGAAGGAAGCCACGGATTATGTCCAGAACTGGATGCGTACAGACCTGCTGACACAGATCAACATCGTGATGTCGAATCTGACCGTCGGTGTGATCAATATTGTCAGTGAAATACTGAATGCACTCATTGGGATTATTATATCGATTTATGTCCTGTTTAGTAAAGAACAGTTTGCAAGCCAGTGCAAAAAAGGGGTATATGCAATTTTTAAGCCCTCACATGCAAACATGATTCTTCATCTGACAATCAAGAGTAATGAAATATTTGGCGGGTTTATCATAGGAAAGATTATTGACTCTATTATTATCGGGGTTTTGTGTTTTATCAGCCTTTCTGTCTTAAACATGCCTTATACACTGCTCGTCAGCGTAATTGTAGGTGTTACAAATGTCATCCCGTTTTTCGGACCATATATCGGAGCGATTCCGAGTGCAATTCTAATTATGCTGTCAGATCCGAAGATGGGAATTTATTTCATTATCTTTATCCTGATTTTACAGCAGCTGGACGGAAATATCATCGGACCAAAGATCCTCGGGGACTCCACGGGTCTTTCCGCCTTCTGGGTAGTGTTTGCAATCCTGTTAGGCGGGGGACTGTTTGGATTCGTGGGCATGATTCTGGGTGTTCCGACTTTTGCAGTAATCTACTATATTGTGAACATGCTGGTAAATCACAGACTGGAAAAAAAGAAGCTTCCTACGGATACGGGCTCTTACGGTGAGAGGAGTTTTGTAGATTCGGACGGGACATATGTACATTCTGATGACAATCCCGAAGTAGCGGAGCCCCGGGAACATTCAAAGGATAAGAAAGAGCCGGAAGATCAGGGGAATTCGGATGAACTAAATAATAGGAAAGAACAGAAGACGAAAGAAGAAAAGGAGAATAAAGATGCCGATAAGAGTACAAAATGATTTGCCGGTAAAAGAAATACTGGAACAGGAAAATATATTTGTCATGGATGAGTACCGCGCTGCACATCAGGATATCCGTCCGATCAGTATAGGGCTCTTGAACCTGATGCCTTTAAAAGAAGATACAGAACTTCAAATTCTACGGTCCCTGTCTAATACGCCGCTGCAGGTGGATGTGACTTTTGTGCGTGTAGGCAGCCATGTGTCCAAGAATACATCAACGAGCCATATTTACAAATTTTATGAGGCGTTCAGTGATATCAGGAATAAAAAGTTTGACGGATTCATCATCACAGGAGCCCCGGTAGAACAGATGCCTTTCGAGGATGTGGACTACTGGGAAGAACTCAAGGAAATCATGGAGTGGACAAAAACCAACGTTACTTCAACACTACACCTGTGCTGGGGTGCACAGGCAGGGTTGTACTATCATTACGGGATTGATAAAGTAAAACTCCCGCATAAAATGTTCGGAGTATTCCGCCACCATGTCAGAAACCGTAAGATTCCACTCGTAAGGGGATTTGACGACATTTTTTATGCGCCTCATTCCAGACACACGACCGTACCGCAGGAACTTCTGGAGGCGGATGAGAGGATAACTATTCTGGCCGATTCAAAAGAGGCGGGCGTTTTCCTCTGCATGGCGCAGGAGGGGCGTCAGATTTTCGTCATGGGACATCCGGAATATGACCGCATAACACTGGATACGGAATATAAGAGGGATAAAGGCAAGGGACTGGATATCCAGGTGCCTGTCAATTATTATCCGGACGATAATCCGGAGAACAAGCCGGAATTGATATGGAGGGCACATGCGAATAATCTATATACGAACTGGCTCAATTATTATGTTTACCAGTTGACGCCTTATGATTTGTATGGGACGCCGTTTTAATATATTGTCCCTGCCATACCTCTAAGTTCAGTTGATAATTTAATAGACTTTACACTAGCCAGTGTGGTATAATACATAACACACTAACTAAATCAATACATACCATACAAAGTGAGGTGAGATATATGGCATTATCAAGTGAGGACTTACAGGCGATCAGCCAATTATTTAACAAACGTTTTGACGAGATAGATACAAAGCTATCCCAAATGGCAACCAAGGACGATATCCAGAGATTAGACAATCGGGTCAGTACATTAGACGATAAAGTCAGTACATTAGACGATAAAGTCAGTACATTAGATGATAAAGTCGATGCCACAAAGCAAGAGCTTATTGACCGCATAAATAAGCTGGAGACAGATGTACTCAATACTTGTTTAGGTTATACAGATGAACAAAACGAGATAATCACAAAAAAGCTTGATGATATTCAGAGTACGGTCAATACGGCTGCCAAAATCAAGACGATAGATAATTCTGTATATGAAATAATTAATAAACGCTTTGAGAAGGTGCAAAAGGAGATAGACGAAATCAAGTTAATGATATCATAAGCACCATAACTACATATACCACGCAATCAAAGAGTGTAATGCCCATTAAGTTATTATGGGGTTACACTCTTTTTATATTGTCATACTACAAAGAAAGCTGCTAATTTAAAAAGCTCTATACAGATAGTTCAAGATAATTAATCCCAACGTTCATTTAATTCCATTTACTTATCATCAAGCGAAAGTTAAAATAAGACTATCGAAAACAACAAAAGTTCCGCGGACGGTGAACCAACAAGAGACAGGTAAACTTTCGTAATCGTTCAGACAGGCCTGCCTGAACGGTTACAAATTTTCTGATAAGAGGAGGAAAGAGGAATGAAAAAAACGGCGATGAAGGCGACAGGCATCATTCTGGCGGTGTCCCTGTTAGCCGCTGGCTGCGGCTCATCAGGCGGTTCTTCGGAGGACGCGAAAAAGAACGATGGGGGAAAGAAAGAGAATGTGACACTGACGGTTGAGGCGAGTCAGGAAATAGTAAACAATATACCATATGCATTCAGCGAAGAGAATATAAAAGCCTTTGAAGAAAAATATCCGGAGATTAAGGTGGAGCTGGTACTGAACCCGGATGCACAGAATACGTCTATACTCCAGACGAAACTGGCTTCCGGACAGCCTTCGGATTTAATTTGTTACAATAAGGTTTCGGCAGAGAATGAACTCGAAATCGCAAAAAACTGTGTTGATTTGTCGGGAGAGCCATTTGTAGGGAACCTTGCGGATAAAGAGATATTAACGGCACCTGACGGAAACATTTATGGATTTGCTTTCGCAGTAAAAACAGGTGGAATGGGAGTTGTGTATAATAAGGACCTCTTTGAGGAGAAGGGGATAGAAATTCCAAAGACCTACGATGAATTTACCGCAGTGTGTGCGAAACTCAGTTCACAGGGGATCACCCCGTTTTATGGACCTTTTAAAGATGTGTGGACGTTTCAGATGTGGACGACTTCGACATGGGGGTATTACGCGGCAAAATCAGAGCCGGACCTTTGGGACAGGCTGAATGCAAATGAGATAGGCTGGGATGAGGTTCCTGCTTTACAGGAAAGTCTGGAAAAGGCTTACAATCTCTATAAAGACGGTTATATGCAGAGCACCGTCCTCTCAGATGACTATAATAGTATTCCGGCGGCCATGAGCAGCGGGGAGTATGCGATGACGGTAGGTTCCAATACGACAGTCAGAGATTTGCTGAATGCATATCCGGATATTCAGTTTGACATGTTTCCATATCCGGTGTATGAGGGTGAAGAGGAATACCTCACGATCAGCCAGCTGGATGCAGAATTTTTCATACCGAAAGATGCAAAACATATTGAGGAAGCAAAGAAATTCCTTGATTTTATGGCACAACCAGAACAGTGCGACACGGCCCAGAAGGCAGCCTCTTTTGTCCCGAATGTGAAAGGGACAAAGGAACCGGAATTTGATGATTTTGAAGGCCGGCTGTACGAGGAATATAATAAAACAGGAAAGACAGTGCTGGAAATGAATGCCTATATGAAAGTGGATCTGAATGACCTCTGGGTATATTTCCAGGATATGTTCGCAGGAGCTAAGACACCCGAAGAAGTACTCTCAGCGTGGGATGCTACTTTCGAGGAATTGATGAAAGCAAAAGGGATAGAGAATTTCTAAATGTCTTAATAAATATCAGGCACCGGACAGTACGGTCAAAGTATTTATGATAAGTACTTTAAGGTGCCTTTTTCAGGAAAGGAATGGTACATGCAATGCGCCGGAACCGACATATATATACATATCTCCTGACCTTGCCTGCATTGCTGTTATTCGGGATTTTCTTTGTGGCTCCCAGCATTTATGGTATTTATTATTCCCTGACCGACTGGACCATAGGGAAAGATGCCATCAGTTTTGTAGGAATTGATAATTATAAAACTATTTTTCAAAGCAGTGAATTAAAACATGCAATATACAATACTTTCTTATATGCTGTTATTGTCGTAATCGGAAAGAACGTGAACGGACTTCTTCTGGCTCTGGCAGTGAATACAAAGATGAAACTCAGAGGATATTTCAGGGTCATTTTTTTCCTGCCCTGTGTCATTTCTACGATCATTATCGGGCTCGTATTCGTCCCTATCCTTCATCCGAATGGTATACTGAATGATTTTCTGGGGAATATCGGTCTGGGATTTCTGAAGCAGGGATGGCTGGTAGATACAAAGATCGTAATGATTTCCATTGCCGGGGTATCTATCTGGCAATGGAGCGGATACCATATGGTCGTCTATCTGGCAGGCCTGCAGGGCATACCTGAATCCTATTACGAGGCGGCCAAGATAGACGGGGCTACAGCCATGCAGCGTTTTAAGAGTATTACATTCCCAATGCTGGCGCCGGCATTTAACATTAACATGCTTCTGAGCCTGATTGGCGGGCTGAAAGTATTCAGTGAACCATATGCACTTACGAACGGGGGACCGGGGAATGCATCCCAGGTAATCGCGCTGGAGGTATTCTCAAAATTCGGAAGAGGGCAGTGGGGACTAGGGACGGCCCTGAATGTGACACTGGCAATATTTGTATCAATTATTTGCATCCCGGTACTGTATAATATGAGGAAAAGGGAGGTGGAAGAATAGTGAGTACAAGACATAAGGAACGTCTTATGAGGGTTGTGTTACAGGTGGTGATGATTCTTGTATCGCTGCTGATTCTTATCCCCCTTTTGATCATGCTGCTGGGAGCATTCAAGAATTCGGCCGAAGTGACGGCATTTGACCTGGCATTGCCTCAAAAATGGCTGTTTGAAAATTTCAAGGCGGTATTTGAACAGGGGAAATTATTGCTGGTTTTAAAAACAGTATTTTTATTACCGTTATTTCTACCGGAATTACCATATTGGTCAGTTCACTGGCGTCGTTTATACTTGCGAGGAGAAGCAGCAGATTTTCCAGATTCCTGTATTATTTTTTCTTTATAGGAACTATCATACCGATGCAGATCATGCCTACAATACGACTGTTTACCGTACTGGATATTTACGGCGGCTATCTGAATGTCATTATTTTATATACGGCAATTAATATACCGTTCAGCTGCTTTCTGTATACCGGCTTTATAAAAGGGATTCCGCGGATTTTAGACGAGTCTGCATTTATAGAGGGGGCTTCTACATTACAGACTTATTTCCATATTATTCTCCCGCTTTTGAAATCCTGCAACATTACCGTGCTGATTCTTTTATTTACAGGAATATGGAATGAAATTAATATACCGCTCTACTTCTTAAATGATCCGACGAAGAGGACACTGCCGCTTTCTGTTTACCAGTTTTTTGGAATGTACGGCGGCAGCAACTGGAATCTTGTGTTTGCAGACCTGACGCTGGCAGCACTTCCCGTCATTCTGATGTTTTTGTTTATGCAGAAACAATTCATAAGCGGGCTGACAGAAGGGGCCGTGAAGGGATAAGGAACAGGAGGAAAGCAGTATGAACTTTAAATTCAGGACCAAACTTTATGCCGTATTTTCAATTATCATTATATTTGCAGCTGCATCATTCAGCCTGTTTATCCGTATGCATATATTCAGGCAGATTGAAGAAGAGACAACCTATAATGATATGCAGCTCTGCCTGAAGGTGTCTGAAAATGCAGACACCTATATTGAAAAACTGGATGACATTACAAAAAAATTAATCTCAGACCCGGGACTGCTGCAAATAATGAGGGACGTAAAAGGCAATCCTGAAGTGCTGACAGATTATGAGGAACTGAAAAGGGGCAGGGAAATCGCTTCGATTGTATCTAATGCGATTACCCTGACCTCATTTCCGCATGTAAATGTATATCTGTACAGTCAGGATGGTTCTTTTTCTTATGTATATAACCAGAATCAAAGTAATTTTGAGGCAGCGATTCAGACAGATGGCAATGCAAAGAAGCTGGAAAACAAAGAACTGGTTATCTATGCGGACAATGGAAGAACTGTGGAAGAAAACAGAGAGCCGTCGATATCCTTTATGAGGGCTATCTTTGATGTGGGTGCGAACCAGTATGGTTACATAGAAGTTCAGTCGGATTACAAAAAGCTGGACGAAATCTGTAACATTAATCGTATCGGGAATGTCATGCTTATGAACGACAGGGGAGATATTGTATATCCGTCAAGCCCGGTTACTGAAAATGTACAGCAGGTATTAAGCGGCAGTCCGGCGGATGAGAAAAACAGTGTGTTCAGTGTGGGGGATCATATGTATTTCTACGCCGCCTCGGACTATTCCGGCATTAAGACATACATACAATATCCGAAAGATACCATTTATTCCTCTATGCGGCTTCTGCAGCATACGACCGTGATCTTCTTTGTATGTGTAACACTGGCAGCAATATTAATGGTTGTGATTTCCTCAAGGATGCTGGTAAAGCCTCTTTCGGAACTCCGCAACAGCGTTTTGGCCGTTACCTATGATAATATGGGGCTTTCGATTGACAATGTATATAATAATGAAATTGTTGAGCTTAAGGATGCTTTCCAGAAGATACTGGATGATCTGAAAATGAGTGCACAGAGGGAAATTGAATCAAATAAGGCAGAGACGAGGGCAAAACTTTCCGCACTCCAGGCACAGATTTCACCACATTTCATCCATAATGTATTATATTCCATCAGCATCGCTGCGGGGGAGGAACGTACTGACGATGCCCGGATCATGTGTAAACAACTCTCGGATATGCTGAGGTATACGGTAAATTCCAACGCACACAAAGTGGAGCTGAGAGAAGAAATAAAATGTATTACAAATTATCTTTCACTGCAGAAGCAGTATTATGAAGATTTCCTGAATTACCATATAGACATACAGAAGGAAGCAGAATCAATAAAAATCCCGCGGCTGAGCATCCTGCCCTTTGTGGAGAATGCGATACAGCATGCATTTGAAGGCCGGAAACCGCCTTATCAGATTTTACTTACAGCCAGAATATCGGCCGGAAGCTGGTTTATCGAAATCGAAGATAACGGAAAAGGATTTTCAGAAGAAAAGATAAAAGAAATAGAAGACCGGTTTCAGGATGAAAACCTGGTACTGGATGTGGAAGCAAAAAGTGATGACGAACCGGGACTGGGAGGGATGGGGATATTAAATACGGTATTGCGCCTGAAACTGTTTTTTGAGGGGAATTTCGAATTTCATATATTCAATCATGTGCCGGAAGAGGGATCCACTGTCCGTCTGAGCGGCAGGTGTGATACGGGTGATGTGGAAAAACCTGAATAGTAACGGGAAGATAGCAGATGGGAGGAATGGGAATGTATAAATTTCTGGTGGCAGAGGACAGCAAAGTGATCTTAAGGGACATTGTCCGCCTGATAAAGGAAGCCGGCTATGACTCTTTTATCAAGACTGCATATGATGGGGAAACCGCATTAGAAATATTGAAAGAATATGAACCGGATATCATTATAACAGACATTAAAATGCCGGTCATAGACGGACTTACACTTATACAAAAGGCGAAGGCCCTGTATGCCGGGGTGAAGTGCATCATCATCAGCGGATATGCAGATTTTACATTTACCCATGAAGCCCTTATGCTGCAGGTTGATGATTACGTTATGAAACCAGTGGATGCAGCGGAGTTCAGGGATATTCTGAAAAAACTGACGAAGGAGGCAGACCGTAATAAAGTGCAGAAGGAAGAGGAGGTTTTGCAGAAAATCATTCAGGAAGGGATTTTAGTCAATGACGGACGGCTCCCGGAACAGTATGTGGCTGCACTGATACGGGTAGGCCTTTTCCAACAGTATTCGGCACCGTTATCAAAGGAACTTGTCAGCGGAATTATGGAACAGAACTGTGCAGTTTCAGCCTTCAGGATTGTGAACACAAAATTAAACAGCGAAAAAATAGTAATATTTGATCTGGAACATATCTCGGCAGAGCAAATAACACAGCAGGCAGGTCTGTTACTGGCAGAGCTGAGAAAGAAGTATACACGCGTCAACATTATCTGTTCCGCAAAACAGGAGGACATTGGCAGCCTCAATGCCCAGTACACCCGGCTTTCCAACCATCTTGGAAGGCTGGTTATGCTGGATGCAGGCAGGGTATATAAAGACGACGGTAATCCAGAAGAAAGAGGGGCGTATATCAGGCAGAAAGAGGAAATTGAGGTATTCCAGAAAAAAATGGAGCGGATTCTCAAAAACAGGGCAGTTCATGATTACCGGAAAGAAATCCATAAAAGTATCCTTTATTGGGAGGAAAAGCAGTATACGGTCGTGGTACTGCGAAAATTCCTCCAGACGCTTCTGGATGAAATATTCATTGCAGCGGGCGGAAGTCTGGGGCTGGCGGAAGAACCGGGAACACTTGCAGATAAAATGCTGAACGACTGTAGAAAGTATGAGGAATTAGAGGAGTGTCTGCAGGGATACGCAGATTTCTTGTCGGCGGGTAAAGAGGAGAGGAACGGGGTTTCCATTGAGATTGCCTGTAAACTGACAGAATACATGCAGACGAATCTCTACAAGAACCTGTCGCTTCAGGAAATCGCAGATTACTTTGAAATTTCCCCTTCCTATATCTGCAGAATTTTCAAAGTATATTACAACGATACCCCAATCAGTTATTATAACAGGATCAAAATCGAAGAAGCCAGAAAAATGCTGGATGAATACCAGAATATGAGGGTAAAAGATATAGCAGAGATGCTGGGGTTCAGTGACCAGTATTATTTCAGCAAGGTATTTAAACAACAGTTTGGCGTCAGTCCGCTCGTTTATAAAACACAGGTTAAGAAGGACGAAAATTAGCCCCATACGTTCAAAATATTCCCTCCTTCGAGTCTAGTATATTCCATTTACCATAAAACATTTCAGACGTATAATTTGTTCAAGAAACAGGAACGAAAAGGAGGCTTCTATGAGTAATTATGGTATGAAAGCAGTGGAATTCGGATTAGAATATCCACCTATGGGAATTGGGAAAAGACGCACACTTCTTCCTTATAAAAGTGTGAGCAGCCTGTATCCCGCAAAAGCGGATGAAGATGTCCTTGTGACTGCAAACGGCAGGCAGCGGATTGACATTGTGGGGAATCCTTATCATGAACGCGTGATTTACCGGCGCGAACGGATTATGGATATGCGTTGGAAGGACACTCCTGATCCTCCGGATGTGGCCTATGCGATTCCGGAGGCAAGGAAGCTTTTAAAGCAGGGACGGTTTGAAGATGCAGCAAAAGTAATGGATAAGGCGACAAAAGACGCGGGGTATGATAAATGGATTGACAGCCGTCCGTTCGGTGTTGAATTTCCACGGCTTCATCCACGGCTGCATTCTGTGATTGAATTGCTGACGGATATAAAAGAGGGCAGGAACTGCCATGACTATCTGCGGTATCTGGATATGATGTCGGGGGAGGCAGTTGTACGCTGCGAGGATGATAACGGGGGGATTCTCAGGAGGTCCTTTGTTTCATTCGAAAAAGAAGTGACAGTACAGGAAATGAAACGCTTAAACGGAGAAGCGCTTGACGTGGACATGCGTTTTGTCGCTCCGGGCGGCTATGACAATCCGGACCACTTTGACCAGTTCGTGCTTGTTACTTATAACGACATGTATGAAATTGAAGGAAGTGATGTGGAGATTACAACGTCACCTGACAGCTGCACGGTATCTCTGGCATATGACCCACAGTTCGGGGAACGCGGGTACTGCTGCTGTTCTGTCGTCCGTACCGATGGTGAGACATCTTACCGGGAGGGCGGTTACATACAGGTTAAACATGCACATCAGGTTACGATTCTGTCCCGCACTGTCAAGTATGAAGAAGCATACCGCCATTCGCTGGCAGCAGGGGTGCTTGAAGAGGTAAGACAGATTCAGGATTCATATGAGGATATGCTCTCTGCCAACCGGATATACCTTGCCCCGCTGATGGAACGCTCCGAAGTCAGGCTTGGCGGGGACTGGGCACTGTCCGCGGAGGAATTGCTGAATGAACAGCATGGAGGCGGGGAACTGAGTGCCATGATGCTGGAAAAGCTGTATGATATGGGGCGGTTTTTCCTGATTACAGATACCGGGGATGACCCGCCATCTTTGTTCCAGCATAATATTAACACGAACCTGCAGGTATGCTCCGGCAATATGACCGGACTGCCGGAAATGATGGATATTTATTTCAGGTTCTACGAAGAAAAATTTGATGATTTCCGTCTGAATGCCAAACGATTTTATGGGGCGAGGGGAGTACTTGGAAATATTCACTGTGATTATAATTCCGGTAAATTTTACCAGTTCTCCATCGTATATCCCCACTACTGCTGGACTGCGTGTCTGGGATGGATATACAATGAGTTCTGGGGGCATTATCTGGTCAGTGGGGACGAGAAGTTCTTACGGGAACGTGTCGTGCCGGGCCTGAAGGAAATTGCATTGTTTTACGAGGATTATCTTTCCGATGTTGATGAGAATGGAAAGGTACTGTTTTATCCAAGTTATTCACCAGAAGATCCGTCCATGAATGACTATCATGTTCCATTCCCGAAAAATGTTTATGCGATGAATGTGAATTCTCTGATGGATGTGATGGTCTGCAGAGAGGTTTTGGACAACCTGCTGGAGGCGTGTGAGATTCTGGGGCTGGATGAACCGGACCTTCCGAAGTGGAAGGAACTTCGAGGCAAACTGCCGGATTATCTGATGGATGAAGACGGGGCGGTTAAGGAGTGGTCCTTTAAATATTCCGGGGAGAATTATGACCACAGACATGTATCCCATCATTATGATATCTGGCCGGGCCGGGCAATTTCACCGGAAAAAACACCGGAGCTTGTCAAACCGTTTATACTTTCAAACAGGAAGCGAGGCCATCAGGATGATTCTGCACATGGCGTTATCCACAGATATTTTACAGCCGTAAGACTGGGTGATCTCCCGGATGCAATTCATAATTTCAGGACTTTGATGGAGCATGGGTATGTAACCCGGACACTGAATACGGTGCATTACCCGTACCGGGTATTCTGCCCGGACCTGCTGGGTGCAATGCCGGCCATGATTCTTGAGATGCTGGTATATTCAGACGAGGGATTTATTAAGCTGCTGCCGGCAGTGCCGAAAGATTTGAGTAAGGGAAGCCTGCACGGAGTCTGGCTGTATACATTTGCCAAGATTGAGGAAATGGAGTGGGATTTGGAGAGCGGACAGGCGTCTGCCACGATCTCATCCATGAAAAACCAGACGATAGAGTTTTCCTTCCCTCTGGGATATAAAGAATTAAGGATAGACGGTAAAGTATACGGGGAATGCGGCAGTAAATTTGAATTAGAACTTAAGAAAGATGCGGCAGTAAAACTGGATTTCAGGATGATTTAGCCGTATTGGAATATAATATCCCGGAACCTGACGGCTCCGGGATAAAATTCTATAAAGAGGAGAAGAAATATGGGAATAACGGAAGTCTACAGGGCACCGGAAATCCGTGATGTGGAGATCAGGGATGATTTCTGGTCACAGTATATAGAGCTGGTGAAGGATACAATGCTCCCATATCAATGGGAAATATTAAATGACAGGATGCCGGGGGTCGAGTTAAGCCATGCCATACAGAATTTTAGAATCGCGGCAGGGCTGGAGGAAGGCGAGTTTTATGGTGAAGTCTTTCAGGACAGTGATCTGGCAAAGTGGCTGGAAGCCGCGGCATACAGTCTGGAAGGTGAAGCAGAACCGGAGCTGGAGAATGTGATAGATGAAATCATAGACGTCATAGCACAGGCACAGCAGGAAGACGGTTATCTAGATACGTATTTTTCGATCGGCCGGAAGGAACAGGAATGGACGAACCTTTATGAGTGCCATGAAATGTATTGTGCCGGACATATGATAGAGGCAGCAGCCGCCTACTATAAAGCAACGGGAAAAAGAAAACTGCTTGATGTGATGTGCCGGTGTGCGGACAATATCGCAGAAAAGTTCGGACCAGCACCCGGTATGCCAAAAGGTTATCCGGGACATCAGGAAATAGAACTGGCACTGGTTAAGCTGTATGAAGTGACAGGAAATGAGAAATATATCAGCCTTAGCCGCTGGTTTCTGGAAGAGCGGGGAAAGGAACCCAATTATTTTGTACAGGAATGGGAGGGGACGAGAAATAAAAGAACCTTTAAAACGGGGCTGCCCTCAGATCCTCCGGACCTTTCCTACAACCAGTCCCATATGCCTGTGTTCAGCCAGAAACATGCCGTGGGCCATGCTGTGAGGGCAATGTATATGTATGCTGCAATGGCAGATGTTGCGAGAATAACGGAAGATGAAGAGATGTTCCTTTCCTGCAGGCATCTCTGGGAAAATGTCGTGAACCGTCAGATGTATATTACAGGTGCGGCAGGTTCTACCCATACAGGGGAAGCCTTCACTTTTGACTATGACCTCCCGAATGAGACTGCATACGCGGAGACTTGTGCATCTGTCGGATTGATTTTTTTTGCACACCGGATGCAGAAGGCAGATATGGACGGAAACTATGGGGATGTCATCGAAAGAATCCTGTATAACGTAATCTTAAGTTCCATGTCACGCGACGGGAAACATTTTTTTTATGTAAACCCTCTGGAAGTCTGGCCGGAAGCGAATGAAAAGAATCCGGACCGCAGGCATGTAAAGCCTGTCCGCCAGACATGGTTCGGATGTGCGTGCTGTCCGCCCAATATTGCCAGACTCCTGACATCACTCGGACAATATATCTATTCTTATGGCAGAGATACCCTGTTTATAAATCTCTATATAGCAGGTGAAGCCGGTGTAAAAACAGATTCCGGGGAATATAAGATACGTCAGGAGGGCAATTACCCGTGGGAAGAGGAAATCAAAATAACGGTTCAACCGGTACCGGACTGTGCCTGCCAGATTGCCCTGCGTATACCGGGCTGGTGTGAGAACTTCGAGATACAGTCGGATGGGAAACCAATCGCATACCGGGTGGAAAAAGGATATGCGTATCTTGAAAAAGCAGTTGCAAAAGGAGAGGAAATCCGTCTGTTTCTTTCCATTCCGGCAAAATTGATACAGGCAAATCCGAAAGTAAGGGCAGATGCGGGGAAAGCTGCGATTCAAAAAGGACCGGTTGTATATTGTCTGGAACAGGAAGACAACGGGGAAAACCTTTCTGCCATAAGACTGGATGCGAAAAGCAGGTTTAAGACGGTCAGGGGTGCCGGACTTCCCGGCAGTATACCCGCGGTCATGACAAAAGGCTACAGGACGCTGGAGGAGAACTGGGAAGGGGAGTTATACCGCCCGTATGTATTGCGGGAGAGAGAAATTGACGTCATTGCCGTGCCGTATTTTATGTGGGGAAACAGAAACACCGGTGAAATGCAGGTCTGGATTCGTGTGTGAGGAGGATAGATATGGTTCATTATCAAAACCCGGTGATTCCGGGATTTTACCCCGATCCGAGCGTATGCAGGAGCGGTGAAGATTATTATCTCGTGAACAGTTCCTTTGAGTTTTTCCCGGGAATCCCCCTGTTCCACAGCCGTGACCTTGTACACTGGGAGCAGACCGGGCACGTGCTGACAAGAAAATCACAAGCAATGCTGGAAAATTGTCCGGCGTCGGGTGGGATATGGGCACCCACAATCCGGCTTCATAATGGAAGGTTTTATGTTTCGGCAACGAACTTCAGCTATGGCGGGAACTTTTTTGTATGGACGGATGACATAGAAGGAGAATGGTCCGACCCTGTCTGGGTCAGTCAGGGAGGAATCGATCCATCGCTGTTTTTTGATTCCGATGGATGTGTATATTTGTCCAGTACCTATGACCTCTCTGACGGTCAGGCGATCGGACAATGTCAGATAGATATCCAGACCGGCAGGATGCTTACAGGGACAAAAATCATATGGGAGGGCAGCGGCGGTAAATATCCAGAGGGACCGCATATGTTCCGGAAGGATGGGTGGTATTACCTGCTGGCCGCCGAAGGGGGAACAGAATATGGGCATATGGTGACCATCGCAAGGGCGGCTTCACCGTGGGGCCCGTTCGAAAGCTGTCCAGATAATCCGATCCTGACCCACCGCGATACAATGCTCCATCATTTTCAGGCGGTCGGGCATGGCGACATAACAGATACTGCAGACGGAGAGTACTGGATGGTCTTTCATGGAATCAGAACAAGCCAGTATATGCTCCACCATTTGGGAAGAGAAACCATGCTGGCCCCAGTGACATGGAACGAAGAAGGCTGGCCTGTGGTCAATCAGGGACGCAGGATTTCGAAAGACATGGAAGTGAGGTCTCTTCCGGCAAAGGATTATAAAGTAAAAGAGGATGCTGATACTTTTCATCCGTCAGGTCTTCCGAAAATGTGGAACTACCTGAGAAACCCGGATATGAGTATGTATAGTTTTACGGAAAGGCCCGGGTGTCTCAAACTTACCGGAGGGGAGGCTGTCCTCAGTGACATTGCGTCCCCCACATTTATTGGAAGGCGGCAGCAGCATTTCTGTATGAGGGCTGAAGTATGGGTTGACTGTAACCCACAGAGTGAATATGAGAATGCAGGTCTCACTATTTTTCATACAAACGAGCACCATTATGACCTTGCAGTTACAAACAGAGACGGGAACAGGTGTGTCATACTCAGGAAGAGAGTGGGAGATATGCAGACAGAAAGTGAACTGTTGTATTTAAGCGGGCACGGGAATATTTTTCTCAGGGTGGAGTCCGATAAGCTGGAATACCGGTTTTTTGCAGGGACTGATGACAGAAGCCTTTCGCTGGCTGGAACAGGACGAACGCAGTTGATGTCAACAGAGTGTATGCCGATGACCTTTACCGGGTGCTATGTGGGACTGTTCGCGGAGAAGGGGTGCTGCGGGTGGTTTGAGGAATTTAAGTATAGTGCGCGTTACTGTTCACACCGTGCCGTGCACCTAGCTGCACGGCATCGGGGCCAATAAAGTGATGATTTCGGGGCATCTGGTCTACGCTCCGCTGCGGTCCGTGCTGAACATGCGCCACTGGCGCATAGCACCCCTCGCCGCAGGCGACTTTTAATGGGCAGATGCCGTTACTGTGCGCATCAGGAGGGTAATCCTGTAGAACTATAACTATTGATTATGGTGATAAATATGTTTATAAATTTCGCAATATGTCTCCAGCATAATATGGATTTTGGTGAAGATGATTTTGAAGCTGTTATGTTAAAATACCCTGTCATTCATATTCCATTTAACGATTTAATGCAGCCCTGCCATTCTTATGACGATTACATCGGGCGGATTGAGAAACAGCTGCTTGCAGACCTTAAGGCGGCTTATCCTGATGTTAATATGAAGGGGAAACATCTGTTGCCTCAGCCCTGCTGAATATTCTGGCAGCAGATGACACGGCACGGTTTATTTTCGTGCTGGATGAATGGGATTTCATTTTCCATCAGTCCTTTGCATCAGAAGAGGATAAGAAAAATTATCTTCTGTTTTTGCGGAATCTCCTGAAAGACCGCCCATATGTGCTTTTGGCATATATAACTGGAATTTTGCCTATTGCAAAGTATTCCAGCGGTTCGGAGTTAAATATGTTTGTAGAGTATACGATGGCTTCCGAAGAAAAATACTCGCAATATTTCGGATTTACAGAGGAAGAAACGGACATGCTGTTTGAGCGATACGAGAATTCTGCGATAAAGCCTAAGCACCTGACGAGGGAAGGAATGAAAAGTTGGTATGACGGGTATCACACAAAATCCGGCAGACGGATATATAATCCGCGTTCTGTGGTTACTTCTTTAAAAAATAATAACTTTGGAAATTACTGGACCAGTTCCGGGCCGTACTCTTCTTAGCTATAACAGTGAAGCGGAACTGACAGCAGTTGTAAACCTTGTTTATCTTGCTGCCCGGGACAACTATCGGATAGAACGAGAGGATAAGGCTGGCATAGGATATGCCGACTTCATTTTTTATCCAGAAACTGACAAAAACGCTGACTGTATTATATTGGAGCTGAAAGTTGGAGCCACGCCGGAAGCTGCTATACAGCAGATTAAAGACAGGAAATATGCCTTGCGCTTTAGGGGGAAAATAGGGGAGCCCCAAAGGTATACGGGAAGGATTCTGGCTGTAGGAATCAGCTATGACAAAGAAGGGAAAAAGCATTCTTGTAAAATAGAAGTAATAGAAGACTGAAATGAATGACCTATTTTTGAAATACTTGAAAGACCAGAGCTAAAAATGTTATGATACAATCATCAAGTGAAAGACATGATGAGGGATTAATACATTGAACGAAAGAGGTTTTCAAATCAGCATTTTCGAGCATATAGAGGAAGAATTTCAGTTTCAGTACGATGCAAGGCTGTTTTATGTTATTGACGGGAAACTTTGTGTGGAGATTGATGAAACGAATTATCTCTTAGAAAAGGAAGACGTGATCCTTGTCCATTGCGGCACTGGTAAATGCAGACTGTCTGCCAGACGTGCGATTATCTGCGAAGTTAGTTATGAGAACCAGATGCTGCTGGGGGTAATGGGGGACCTGAAAGGCCGCTTTTTTTGCAATAGTGCCGTCGATACGAGAAGGTCTTACAATGAATTGAGAAACGCGCTGAAGAATCTGATTTACCAGCGGACAATACAGTCACATAAGACAACAAGTTATGAGAGCAGTATGGTATATCAGATACTGGATATTCTGGTCGAGAACTTCTGGACTGCCAGCAGGAATCTTGCTGACAATGAAAATTCTGTGGATTACAAGCTGCAGAAGATTATTCAGTTTGTGAATCAGAACTACAGTGTACATATAAGCCTTGCGAAGGTAGCAGAGGAATTGTTTGTGTCCACTTCGACCCTGTCCCGCATCTTCCATAAGCAGACGGGGGTCTATTTCGCGGAATATGTTACAGAAGTCCGCCTTAAACATGTCGTGTCAAAATTAAGGTATACAGACGAAAATGTGACACGGATCGCTGTAGACTGCGGCTTTTCAGGGGCACCGGCGTTAAATAAGGCATTCCGTGAGAAATATCAGGTATCCCCGACCGATTACAGGAAACAGTTGCGCGAGGAAGAAGTGTTAAAAGAGGAATCGGTGAGAAGGCTGCAGGATAAAATTCTGAAGGAGACTCAGGCGTCGGGAAATGATGCGGCAAAAAGGGTATGTGAAGAAATCCGTGTTAGTGAGAGTGTTCCCTATAAGAAAAACTGGAACAAAACAATAAATATCGGTTCCGTCTTCCGATTATCCGAGGTGAATATCCAGTTCCAGACATTGGAATTAGTAAACGGGCTGGGATTTTCCCACATAAGGCTATGGAATGTCTTTTCGAAAAAACTGATGATTACAGACGGAAAGACAACAGGACACTATAATTATAATCAGATAGATGTGATATTTGATTTCCTTGTATCGAATCATATTCACGTTTTTCTGGATTTTGGAAACAGGCCGGATACCGTAATCAAGGGTGAGGGAGTCGCACTATTTTATGAGCAGGAATGTATAGAATTTGAATCAAAACGAATCTGGGGTGCCAGTGTAAAGGATCTGATTCTCCATCTGCTGAAACGCTACGGAAAAGAAGAACTGGAACAGTGGGTATTCGAACTGACATATAATGTTGTGAAGACGGAAGTACAATGCTATAAAGATGAAAACTTCCAATACATTGAAGCATTTAAACTGTTTTACCAGATTATCAAACAGGAACTTCCGAATGCATGTGTCGGGGGCTATTCGGCATTATTAGGAGATGGCAGGGAGTTTTTCCGGTCATTTCTGAAGAACTGTAAAAAAGAAAGATGCATCCCGGATTATGTATCCATTATATTGTTCCCTTATGAACAAGTACGGCAGGATAAAAAATATATCTATAAGAGGAATCAGGAAAAGAATCTGGAACTGCATGAAATCGCTGCCTATAAAAAGATACTGGAAGAGGAGAGCGCAGAAGACTGTAAACTAATCATCACAGAATGGAATAGTTCATTATCCAGCAGGAATTATATGAATGACAGTTGTTTCCGTAGTACATATCTGGTAAAAAAAATAAGTGAAATCTGGGATTCAGTTGATATGGTCTGCTTTTGGGTCGGTTCCGACTGGATCAGCAGTTATTATGACACGAGGGGAATTGTCAACGGCGGGGCCGGCATCATAACAATGGATAATATAAAGAAGCCGGTATGGTACGCTTTTTCCTTTTTAAACTCTCTCGGGGAGGAATTGATCAGTAAGGGGGAAAACTATATCCTCACTAAAAAAGAGGATAACAGTTTTATTCTTTTGTGTTTTAATTACAAAGAGTTTGGCTACAATTATTTTCTTCAGAATGAAGATGACATTGATCTGATGAGAATTGCCGAATTATTCGAAGACACGGGGCAGATGGAACTTGAATTAAAACTGACCCGGCTGGAACGGGACTGCAATTATATAGTAAAGAAGCGTCAGGTAAACAGTGAATATGGGTGTGTCCTTACAGAGTGGATGAAATTTGACTGTGCCGTTAACCTTGACAGGTCGGATATCAAATATATCCAGGCTATGAGTATTCCACATATGGAACGGTATACCATAAGTTCAAATGACCATACACTGACATTATCAACAGAAATGAGAGATCAGGAGATTGCATTGTTCCACATATATAAAGAACGTTAAATCTGAAGTCAAAAAGTTTATGCTTATAATACAGCATAAGCTTTTTTTTGCTGCTTTTTTAATTTATTTTATGATATTAAATGGGGAAATGGTATGCAACAAAACGAGAAAAATGTTGCAAGCTAAAAAGCAGCAGCGAGAAATATTGCAACAGAATCCGGATATTGTAAAATCTGGGAAAAGCAAAGCAGAGAAAAAGAAGATAAGATAATAGCAGATAGAAAAAACAAAGCGTAAGGAAAGGAGAAAACAATGGCAATTGCAATGAGAGTCAATTACACAGATGTACTAAGGGACGGTACACTGAAAAATTTTTATGTCAACGGGGAAAAGATGGGGTATCAGTTTGATATCCGGCTCAGCTATTACAGAGGGCATTTCCTTTCAGTTATTGACGAATTGACATTGAAGGTTGATGGAAGGGAAGTAAAAGAGGAGGATATTATTTTCTGCCTCCACGGTAAGGAATTTGGTGTTAACCAGTTAAAAGGAGCCACATCTGAATTCTGGGGAATCAAAGAACCGGCAACGATCCGGGTATTTCAGAAAGACGGTCTTGAAACAGGTAACCATGAAGTCGATTTCCACATGATTTTCCGTTCACCATATATGCCGATTAGTGAGACGGAATTCATGCCGATAGACAGTTCAGAGTGTAAAGTCATGGACATAAAGTAGGGAGGAAAGAAAAGTGGGAAATGTAAAATTAGGAGTTACGTTATATTCCTTTACGAAAGAATACTGTGAAGGAAGTATGTCAATGGAAGACTGCATCCGCACAGCAAAAGAGATGGGTGCGGAAGGATTTGAAATTGTTGCAACACAGATGATTCCGTCTTATCCTTATATCAGCGATCAGTTTTTAGGAGAGATAAAGGCAATCTGCCAGAATTACGATATTGAAGCAGTGTGCTACGGTGCCAACATGGACTGCGGTATGAGAGCGGACAGAAGGCTTACCGAGGACGAGATGGTAGAGCGCGCGATCATGGATATCAGAAGTGCAAATAAAATGGGATGTAAGGTCATCCGCCAGCAGTATCTGTTAAGTCCGAACGGACTGGCAAGAATTGCACCTTATGCAGAGGCATACGGCGTAAAAGTAGGAATAGAGATTCACAATCCGGAGACACCGAATACACCGGTTATTATGCAGTACAGGGAAGCAATCGATAAGAGCGGGTCTGGTTATATCGGATTTGTACCGGATTTTGGATGCTTTGCAACGAAACCGAACAAACCACACTGGGATCAGGCACTGAAAGACGGAGCAGATTTAAAACTACTCGAGATGGCAAGAGACATGAGATATGATGCCGTACCAATGGATGAGGCACATGCAAAGCTGACAGAAGCGGGGGCAACGAACAAAGAACTCGCGATCCTTCAGGAAATGTACGCATTCCTGCAGTTTAAGAAGGACTGCAAGGCAGAACTGGAAGGATTGAAGGAAATCATGCCGCATTGTTTCCATATGCACGGTAAGTTCCATTACCTGTATGAGAATCTGGAAGAGGCAAGCATTCCCTATCAGGAAATCATGAAGGTCATTAAAGAATCAGACTTTAGCGGATATATTGTTTCCGAATATGAAGACCATGAATCAGGTAATGCCTTATTAATGACGAAACGCCATCAGCAGATGATGAGAAATATTCTGAAACAGTAAGAGAGGAAAAGTGAAATGAACGAGATGAAGAGGGCGACAAAAGCGGCAGTTATATGTTATGGATTTGGAGATATGGCATCACAGTTTGTCTGGACATTCGTAGGCTCTTATTTAACTATTTTCTATACAGACGTAGTCGGACTGGCACCGGTTGTGATTTCTACAATTATGCTGGCTGCACGTATCTGGGATGCATTTAATGATCCAATGATGGGGGCGATTGCAGAGCGTTCACGTTCTAAGTTTGGACGGTTCAGGCCGTGGATCGCATTCGGCTGCCCTGTCCTTGCAGTATTCGGGGTACTTACATTTACAAACCCGTTCAGCGGCACATCAACCGCAGGAATACTCTGGGCGGCAGTTACATATATCATTGCCGGAATGCTTTACACATTAGTTAACATCCCTTATGGTGCACTTCCGGCAGTCATGAGTGAGGATGCAGGACAGAGAACAAAAATGAATGTTTCGAGAAACATCGGAATGAATGTCGGTATGTTAATTGTTAATGTAGCTACGGCAGGACTCGCGTTACATTTCTCCCAGGCAGGGGCAAAAGTGGCAGATGGTCATGGGTATATGATGACCGCAGTGGTATATGGTATTGTTTCCATCCCTCTGTTTCTGATTGTATTCTTTACAGCCAAAGAGGTCATTATGCCGACAGAAAAACCGGCAAAATTCTCAATGAAAGATACAGTCGGCAATCTGGTAAAAAATAAGTACCTGATGATTGTTTCCTTAGTTATGCTGCTTGTTATGACTGCTTATATGGGCAGGATTGCCGTAACGGCCTACTAT
This sequence comes from Clostridium sp. AF19-22AC, assembly GCF_003479085.1. Classification (NCBI taxonomy): domain Bacteria; kingdom Bacillati; phylum Bacillota; class Clostridia; order Eubacteriales; family Clostridiaceae; genus Clostridium; species Clostridium sp. AF19-22AC. The sequence goes on from NZ_QUGN01000008.1 coordinate 158,903, forward strand.
GTAATCTATTGTTTAGGTTCTTATTCCCTGATTGCAGTAATTATGACGATTCCATCCATTGGCAGTATTATCGGTTCGCTGTTTGTCCCGATGCTGACAAAGAAATTCGGTAAGCGGAATATATTTATACTTTCTGCAATCGTAGATGGGATCGCCCTGCTTATTATTTACTTCATCCCATTTGATAATATGCCGCTGATTATCGCCGGCCACTGCCTGTTTGGTATATTTAATTTCGCTATGCCGTTATCTCTTTCAATGGTTGCAGATTCTGTAGATTATATGGAATATAAGACCGGTGTAAGAACTGATGGTACGGCATATGCAACTTACGGGCTGGCAACCAAAGTCGGCAATGCAATCGGAGGGAGCGCGGGTGTACTTTTACTTGCAGCATTTGGATATGTTGCAAATGCAGAACAAACCGTGGCAACTCAAAATGGAATTAATGTCGTTGTAAATCTTGCCCCTGCAATCTTATATTTCCTCGCGGCACTTGCATTGCTGCTTTGGAAGATGACGGATAAAGAGGCGGATGAAATGAGACAGGAATTATCAGAAAGAAGAAATAAGAAAAATGTGGAGGCTGCAAAATGAAATTAGGGTTTGTATCAGCTATTTTAGACCAGTCAACATTTGAAGAAATGATTGATCAGGCATCTGAACTGGGATATGAGTGTGTCGAAGCGGCCTGCTGGCCGGCTGGCAAAGCAGAGAGAAGGTATGCGGGAGTCAGCCATATTGATGTGAATAAAGTTATGGAAGATGATGCTTATGCAAAGTATGTGATGGATTACTGCAAAGAGAAGAACGTGGAGATTTCATCACTTGCATACTACCCGAACACGATGGATGCGGATTTAGAAAAACGCAAAGCAGCGGTGGAACATCTGAAGACATTAATTACCGCCAGCCATAAGCTTGGAATTGATATGGTTACGACGTTTATCGGACGTGACCAGTCAAAAACAGTAGAAGAAAATCTGGAGCTCGTAAAAGAAATCTGGCCGCCGGTCATGGAACTGGCCAAAGAAAACCATGTGAGAGTTGCGATTGAAAATTGCCCGATGTTATTCGGGCAGGACCAGTGGCCGGGTGGACAGAACCTCATGACAACACCGGCTGTCTGGAGAAAAGTGTTTGAGATACTGCCATATGACAATCTGGGTATCAATTATGACCCTTCCCATTTTGTATGGCAGATGATCGATTATATCAAACCGATCTATGAGTTTAAAGACAAGATTTTCCACGTGCATTATAAGGATATCAAGGTTTACAAAGACCGCTTAGACCAGGTAGGAATTATGGGATACCCGTTAGACTTCATGTCACCGAAGCTTCCCGGGTTAGGAGATGTGGACTGGGGAAAATATGTATCCGCGCTGACAGATATAGGGTATGACGGATATACATGCATCGAAGTTGAGGATAAGGCTTTCGAGGGTACGGCAGAGGCCGTATTAAAATCACTGAAACTGAGCAAAAAATATATGGAGCAATTTGTGATTTAAGGGAATCCTTAATGATTTCCGATAGTTATGATTTTAGAAAGGAAGAAAAAAGATGAAAAAATTAAAGGTAGCAATCATTGGATGTGGAGGTATTGCCAACCAGAAACACCTCCCGGCACTTAAGAATAATGCGGATATGAACGAAATCATTGCATTCTGCGATGTGATTGAAGAAAGAGCAGTAAAAGCTGCAGAGGAATTTGGTGCAGAAGGTGCAAAGGTTTATACTGATTACAACGAACTGCTTGCAAATCCAGATGTTGAGGTTGTACATATCTGTACACCGAATGTGTCACACAGCGAAATTGCAATCGCAGCATTTGCCGCAAAAAAACACGTATATTGTGAAAAGCCGATGTCACACAGCCCGGCCGAAGCAGAAAAGATGGTGGAGGCATGGAAAAAATCTGGCATGCAGTTTACGATCGGCTACCAGAACCGTTTCCGTGCAGAAGTACAGAATTTACATGCTGCATGTGAAAAAGGTGAACTCGGAGATATATACTATGGGAAAGCTCATGCAGTCCGCCGCAGGGCCGTTCCGACATGGGGCGTGTTCATGGACAAACAGCAGCAGGGCGGAGGGCCGCTGATTGATATCGGAACACATGCCCTTGATATTACACTCTGGTGTATGGACAACTACGATGTGGACAGTGTATCCGGTTCCGTATTCTATAAACTGGGCAACCTGCCACAGGCAACGGAAGGCAACTTATTCGGGGCATGGGACCCGGAGACTTATGAAGTAGAAGACTCCGCAATGGGATTTATCAAAATGAAAAACGGGGCCACAATCAATCTGGAAGCAAGCTGGGCACTGAATATGCTGGATTCCAGAGAGGCATCCACGACACTCTGTGGAACAGAGGCCGGAGCAGAGATTCACTCTGGAATGAGCTACCCGAAGAATGAATTGATTTACAACCGAGGCAGAAACGGACAGCTGATGGAGGAGACAATCTCCCCGACGGGAAGTATTGCATACTTTGGCGGCGGCAGCGGTGAAGAAGGAACCATCGACTGCAAACAATGGCTGGAAGCAGTGGCAAATGGTACAGAGCCGCTCGTAAAACCGGAGCAGGCACTGGCTGTAACTAAGATTCTGGATGCAATTTATAAATCGGCAGAGGAAAAAAGAGAGATTAAATTCTAATACTTTGTAGAATAGGGGATTGATTATGTTTCATTATGATAGAAAAGGACCGAAACGTGGAGTGGCATTATATAGTTATTCAGCTGAGTATGGCCTCACAAAAACATTGGAGGACTGCTTTGAGGATGTACATGATATGGGGGCCCACGGAATTGAGATTCTGGCAAACACCCACATCGAAAACTATCCGTATCCGACAGATGAATGGGTGGAAAACTGGTTCCGCCTCTGCGATAAATACGAGGTGGTCCCGGTGGAATACGGGAACTGGATTGATTCCCATGTGTTAGGTTTCAGGGACCTTACAACAGAGGAATCCTATGAGATGCTTGCCAGGGACATGCGTCTTGCACACAGGCTTGGATTCACAGTCATGAGAACAAAGATGCCGGTCATTACGGATGCACTCGATCCGGTGGCAAACTGGAAAGAAATTATAAAGATGGCTCTTCCGCTCGCAGAGGAACTGGGAATTCAGATGTGCCCTGAAATCCATACGCCAACAAACCTGAAAAGCAAGATGGTAATGGATTATGTAGATTTTATGAAAGAAACCGGTACAAAAAATTTCGGCTTAAATATTGATTTCAGTGTTTTCCGCACAGAGTTTGGTGAAAATGACTATAAAGACCCGAACTATGTGGCGAACACTCCGGAAGACTTAATCCCATTACTCCCATATGTATACTGCTGCCATGCAAAATTCATTCAGATGAACGACGAGTTCGAAGAGACAACGATCCCATATAAAGAAGTGATTCAAGTACTCAAAGACCATAACTGGAACGGATATCTCCTGAGTGAATATGAAGGGGCAGATAAATATGACCCCGGATATGAGGTTGGGCAGACGCTTCGCAGACAGCACATTATGCTGAAGAACTACATTGGGGATTAGGAGGAAATAAGATGGAACGAGAAGTAATCCAGTCAGTGGGATTTCGCAATATAAAAAAGGACGGGAAGATAACAGGCTTTCAAATGAAGATAAGGCTTCCTTATTACCGTGGAGTATTTTTAAGCCAGTTAAGGCCGGGCACCTTGATTGTAGACGGTCAAAGGTATGAAAAAGAAGACATCATCTGGAATATCAAAGGCGAAGACTATACTTATGAAGAAATGAAAACCAACTATGATACCCATTGGGCGGTTACCACACCTGCGGTATTAAAGGTTCAGAAAGAAGGCGGACTGGCACAGGGCTTTCATGATATTACATATGGCTTCTGTTTTACATCTTCATACATGCCTCCTATGATGCAGGATACACTGGACCCGGATGAAGAAAGTGAGATTTTTATGCCTGAATTCGGGCATCACGTGAACCACAGACATCTTCTGATTGTATAGGGTCAGGCAAGCAGCATGCCTTTAACGGACAACATAAAATGATAGAAAGAAGGAAACAAAAATGAGTATAAAATTTGGTATTATCGGACACGGTTTTATGGGACACGAGCACGAGACCATGCTGACTCAGATGGATGGAATCGAAGTAACCGGAATCTGTGATATCCAGCCGAAACAGCTGGAAGATGTAAAGGAAGGAATCATCCGGTACAATTCAGCGGAAGAAATGCTTGCGAATCCGGATATACAGGTAGTGATCATTGCTGCCAACAATAACCAGCATCTTGACCTTGTAACAAAGGCAGCCAATGCGAAAAAAGATATCATCTGTGAAAAGCCGGTCGCTATGAGTGTAGCAGAGCTAGACGAGATGATGAAAGCTGTGAACGAAAATGATGTGAAATTTACGGTACACCAGCAGAGAAGGTTCGATCCGGATTTCAGGACAATCAAAGAAATCTATGATCAAAAAGCGTTAGGCGATATCTTTACAATTAAGAACCAGTTATATGGATTCAACGGTAACATGCATGACTGGCACGTTTATATTTCAGAAGGCGGCGGAATGTTATTCGACTGGGGTGTTCACTTGTTAGACCAGCTTCTCTGGATGATCGATGCAAAAGTGACTTCTGTGTTTGCCACTATGAAGAATGTAATAAATGAAGAAGTGGACGACTTCTTTAATATTCAGCTTGTATTTGAAAATGGAATCACGGCAGAGGTTGAACTGGGAACTTACTACTTAAAAGATCAGCCGAAATGGTTCGAACGTCACTGGTTCATGGGCGGAAACGAAGGTTCTGCTTATGTAGACGGGTTCGACCCGGAAGGCAGGATTGTCAGAACAACCGGACTGCTGACGAACGTCAAAGGCTCAAGGACAATGACGGCGGCAGGACCAACGAGGTCATTTGGCAATCCAAGAGAAGGCTTGATTGTAACAGAAGAACTGCCGGAGGTTCATACATGCCATGAAAACTATTTCGAGCAGTTTATAAAGGCTTACCACGGCGAAGAAGAATTTTTCGTGAAGGTTCCTGAAGTACGGAGAGTGTTAAGGCTGATGGAAGCAGTCAGGGAGTCGGCGAGGACGAAGAAATCGGTTGATTTTGAATAGTGTAAAAAAAGTGATAGCTGATCTCTTCCTTGCAAATGCTAAAACTCCAATGTAAAATAAGTATAAGCTATTTTACAAAGGAGGCAGATCAATGGCAAAAGAAGACAGACCAATGAAAAATTGTTATGAGATGAAACTTTCTGACAGGAAATTTGGTGATTTATACTTATGCTTTTGCGGTTATGCGGATTGTTCCCCATTACATAGTTTCGGTCCGGCTGTGCGCCCTAACTACATTATTCATTACATATTAAAAGGAAGAGGATGTTATCATATAAGCAATACACGGTATGATTTGAAAGCAGGACAGGGCTTTTTGATTGTGCCTGATATTCAGACATTTTATCAGGCCGATGAAAAAGATCCCTGGTCCTATCTTTGGATTGGATTTGCAGGGAATAATGCGGAGGATTATTTAAGAGATTTGGGGCTGAATAGCAGCCAGCCTGTTTTTAGCTGCAGCAGGGGGGCTGAGTTAAAGCTTACGATCCTGAATATGCTGAAGAATAACACTTCCACAATATCCAATCAATATCTTTTAGAAAGCCTGCTCTATTCTTTTTTTGCCATTTTGACAAAGGATATCGAAATCCCCTCTGGGAAAAAGGAAAGTAAAGAAAACAGGTATGTACGGCAGGCAATTGAGTATATACAAAATAATTATTCGAACCCGCTCCATATATCAGACATTGCAGACTATGTCTGCATAAACCGCAGTTATCTTTATACCCTGTTTCAGCAAAACCTTGGTATGTCTGTACAGGAGTATCTGACGAATTTCCGGCTGACACGCGCAACAGAGCTTCTTGTCCTCACAGAACTTTCAATTGAGGGTGTTGCCATGTCCTGCGGTTACAAGGATGCCCTGGTCTTTTCTAAAATGTTCAAAGCCCAAACCGGAATTACGCCTTCAAGCTATCGGCGCAATCACCGGCAGGAGGTCAAGGACAGCCTGATTAAAAATCGTGACAGGCTGGATGAACTGCAGACTCTTTTGTAGTCTGCAGTTATTTAACATTTTGACTGTTTTTCTTAACAAATCATTCTAACCCAATTCTAAAATCCTGTCTATAATTACCTATATCGAAGGAAATATGCGCAGTTTCCCCAATCATAATTTAAGAAATAGGATATGGAGGAAATTTTTATGAGTACAACAGGTAAACAGGCTTCTGTGCCGCAGTATAAACACGTATCTACACGTGAAAAGTTATGTTTCGGCGTCGGTGCCATCGGCAAGGATGCTATAGTGAATATGGTCGGTTCCTTTCTGATGCTATATTTAACGGATACACTGTACCTTGCACCGGCTTTCGTAGGCACACTCTTTTTTGTGGCACGTATCTGGGATGCTGTTAACGACCCGATTATGGGGATGATAGTTGATAATACCCGTACCAGATTCGGAAAATTCAGAATCTGGCTTATCGTCGGAACATTAGTTAATTCCGTAGTTTTTGTATTTTTGTTTACAAGCTGCGGGCTGAAGGGGACTGCCTTGTATGTCTATGTTGCCGTGGTTTATATAGTGTATGGGATGACTTATACCATTATGGATGTCCCTTACTGGTCATGGCTGCCTAATCTGACCAATGACCCCCGTGAACGTGAAAGGGTTTCCGTTATTCCCCGGTTTTTTGCAAGTTTTGCAGGATTTATTGTTGCTACATTTGGACTATATATCATCAATGGACTTAACAAATTGACTGGTAACGACAACTTGTACCATGAACAAGGGTTTACCATATTCGCGATTATCATTGCTGTTATATTTATCATAACCATTGGAATTACTGTTTTTAATGTAAAAGAAGATTCAACATTGGATTCTAACGTCCAAAAAACAAGCCTGCGCCAGGCACTGCACATCATCGTCAAGAATGACCAGCTCCTTGCATTCATCGGTTTGCTGCTGACATATAATCTCTGTACACAGATAGCCAAAGGTTTTGCGGTATATTATTTTAAAAATGTCTGCGGCAATGAATACCTTTACTCCATTTTTGGGTTTGCGATTATTGCAGAAATGCTCGGCCTTATCTGTTTTCCTAAAATCGCGGGGATGATCAGCCGGCAAAAAGTATTCGGACTTGCATGTATATTGCCGATTATTGGTCTTAGTGCCTTAGGAATCATGGGATTTATCGCACCCTCCAGTAAAATTGTAGTCATTATCTGCTGTGCGTTCCTTTTCTTCGGTTCTGGCTTATCTCTGGGAGTTACAACCTGCTGTATGGCCGATGTCATTGACTATGGAGAGGTTAAATTCGGAGTCCGCAATGAAAGCGTTACCTGTTCCACCCAGACTTTTCTCATGAAAGCTGCCATGGCAGCGGCAGGCGGACTTACAGGCATAGGGCTTCAGATCATTGGATACAATGCAAAAGCCGCTGTTCAGACGGCAGGAACACTCCTCGGTATCAGAGTATTGATGATTGTGATACCGATCATACTCATCATAATGAGCTATTGCATTTACAGGAAGTTTTATAAGCTAAAAGGAAAAACAATGGCAGAAGTTACAGAAAAAGTCAATGCCATACATGCAGCACAGAAAAAAATTGGAATGAATGTATAAATTCAGCAGGAGGAACATTATGAGTATCATATACCATGAAGGCACACAGACCTTTCACTTATACAACGACACGATAAGCTATATCACCACCGTACTGCCTAACAGACATATGGGGCAGCTTTATTTTGGCAGAAAAATCCATGACAAGGATAACTTTTCTTATCTGCTTGAGATGTGTCCCCGCCCAATGAGTTCACATCCTTATGAGGGGGACATTTTGTTTTCGCTGGAGCATGTAAAGCAGGAGTACGGTGTATATGGCACGACGGATTACAGGCATCCGGCCGTTGAAATTTCGCAGGAGAACGGCAGCCGCCTCAGTGATTTCCAATATGAAAGTTACCATATCATTCCGGGCAAACCTGCCCTCGCAGGGCTGCCTGCAACCTATACCGAGGATGACGGGGAAGCTGAGACCTTACAATTGGTTTTAAAAGACCCGGTTACCCATATAAAGCTGGAACTCTTTTATACAGTATTTGTCAGAGGCGGTGCTCTGGCCAGAAGCGCCAGACTCACCAATGAGGGCAATGAGCCTGTGCATCTTACACGGGCAATGAGCCTGTGCATGGACCTGCCGGATAAAGACTATGAATGGATCCAGTTCTCAGGAGCCTGGGCGAGGGAACGCCATATGAAAACAAGGAAACTGGAACAGGGGATTCAGGCCATAGACAGCCTGCGCGGCAATTCCTCCCACGAACATAATCCGTTTCTTATACTAAAACGTCCAAATGCCGATGAATCTCACGGCGAGGCAATTGGATTCAGCCTGATATACAGTGGGAATTTTCTTGCACAGGCAGAAGTGGATACTCATGACACTACCCGTATATTGATGGGAATCAATCCCTGCGGTTTTGACTGGAAACTGGATCTTGGAGAAACCTTCCAGACACCGGAAGCTGTTATGGTATATTCTTCCGACGGACTGAACAAAATGAGCCAGACCTTCCACAAACTCTATCAGAAACGCCTTGTCAGGGGGTATTGGAGAGATAAGGAGCGTCCTATCCTGAATAACAATTGGGAGGCCACTTATTTTGACTTCACAGAGGATAAGCTTGTGACAATTGCAAAAAAAGCGAAAGAAAGCGGCGTGGAGCTCTTTGTTCTGGATGACGGCTGGTTTGGTGCACGCAGCAACGACTATGCAGGTCTTGGAGACTGGGTTGCAAATCTTGAGCGGCTGCCGAATGGAATTACTGGACTTGCCGAGAAGATCGAAAATCTGGGCTTGAAATTCGGCCTGTGGTTTGAGCCGGAGATGGTTAACGCTGATTCTGACCTTTACCGTGCCCATCCTGACTGGATTTTAAAGACTCCCGGACGCAGCATTTCTCACGGAAGGAACCAGTATGTACTTGATTTTTCCAGAAAAGAAGTAGTGGACTGTATCCATGACATGATGGCAAAAATCCTTTCAGAAGCCAAAGTATCCTATATTAAATGGGATATGAACCGGAGCATAACAGAATGCTATAGCGGGGCACTGCCCTCGGACCGTCAGGGAGAGGTCTTCCACCGGTATATACTCGGTGTTTATGATCTGTACGAAAGACTGACCAGTGAATTCCCCCATGTCCTGTTCGAGTCCTGCGCAAGCGGCGGAGGGAGGTTTGATCCCGGAATGCTGTATTATGCACCCCAGGCATGGACAAGTGACGATACCGATGCGGTAGAACGCCTGAAAATACAGTACGGCACCTCTCTGTGCTACCCAATCAGCAGTATGGGAAGCCATGTTTCAGTGACTCCGAACCATCAGGTACTTCGGGAAACCCCTCTTCATACAAGGGCAAATGTGGCTTACTTTGGAACATTTGGATATGAGCTTGACCTCAACAGACTGACTGAAGAAGAACAGGAGGAAGTAAAACAGCAGATTGCTTTCATGAAGGAATACCGGAAATTAATTCAATTCGGTACGTTTTACCGCCTGAAGAGCCCGTTTGAAGACAACGTGACAGCATGGATGGCCGTAAGCGAAGACAAGAAAACAGCTGTGGTTGGCTGGTACCGTGTATTAAACGGAGCCAACCTTCCATATAGCCGTATTAGGCTTCAAGGATTGAATCCTGACTGCTGTTATTTAAATCTGACTAACCATACAGAAAATTATGGCGATGAACTGATGAACTTAGGATTGATTACCACAGATGCGTCTTGTGGTGAACTTCCTCATGACGGATCTATATGTGGGGACTTTGATTCAAAAATCTTTGTGCTCAAAGCAAGGGAATAGGAGAGTATGCTGATATCCTGAATATACTCCCGAAGACTTTGGGCTCTGTACTTGGTGGTTTTTAATGAGTAGATACAATTATTTTATAAGCACAGTATCCTTTTGATAAGGTTTGGAACAAATGATTGTGCTATAAGTTGGAATGCCGTATAATGTAATCAGTACAGTGGAAAATAAGCAGTATTAATGTCTGCTTGAAAGTTTGGAAAACAGGAGTGTGCAGCATGGGCAAGTATTTTAATACGGAAGGTGTCTGCCTGCCGGATTTACATTACATGGTTGAGGTCAACAGGCAGTTAAGAGAAATTAAGAATCTTGTAGATGCCGGGAAATATTTTACGATCAACAGGGCGAGACAGTATGGGAAAACAACGACTATTCGTCAGCTTGTGCGGGCGCTTTCCCCAGATTATATTGTATTTTCAATTAGTTTTGAGGGGATGGGTGACTTTGTTTACAGGGATGACACCAATTTCTGCAGGGAATTTAGCGGACTCCTATGTGATACGATAGAGTATGGGGAAACAACGGAGGTTCCGAAAGAGACTTTTCAGATCTTATCTGAGTATGCAAAAGGCGAGAAACAGCTGTCTTTCAGGGAATATTCAAATGTGATTTCACAGATGTGCAGGGATAGCGTAAAGCCGGTTATTCTGATAATTGACGAGGTGGATCAGGCGAGTGGAAGCACAACATTTTTAAGTTTTCTTGGAATGTTAAGAGATAAATATCTGAAACGAATTGACCGTCCTACTTTCCAGTCAGTTATTTTAGCAGGAGTACACGACATTAAGAATTTGAAACTAAAGATGCGTGGTGATGAGGAACAGCAATATAATAGTCCTTGGAATATTGCTGCTGATTTCAATGTGGATATGAGCCTGTCAATGGACGGAATTGCAGAGATGCTGGAGAAATATGAAGAAGACTGGCATACAGGTATGGATGTCATGGAGATGGCAGGGATGATATCTAATTATACATCTGGTTATCCTTATTTGGTTTCACGTCTTTGCAAGATTATAGATGAAAGAGTTTCCGGCAGTGAAAAATATCCGGATAAGCGGTCAGCATGGAGCAAATCGGGATTTCTGGAGGCTGAAAGGATTCTTTTGCAGGAAAAGAATACATTGTTCGAATCATTGATTCATAAACTGACGACTTATCCGGAAATGGACGAAATGCTGTATGCCCTGTTGTTTTCAGGCAGAGGGATTGCGTATAATCCAATGAATCCGGCTATTGATATTGCATCAATGTTTGGCTTTGTTAAAAATAGGGATGGAATGGTAGAGCCAGCGAACAGGATATTTGATACATTACTCTATAATTACTACCTATCTGCAAACGAGATGCACGAGAAAGATATCTATAAAGCATCTTTAAAGGACAAAAACCAGTTTATTACAGGTGGACAATTAAATATGCGGCTGATATTAGAGAAGTTTGTGGAGCATTTCACAGAATTGTATGCCGATAGTGATGAAACATTCTTAGAAGAAGAGGGCAGAAAATATTTCCTGCTTTATCTCAGGCCTATAATCAATGGAATTGGGAATTATTATATTGAGTCCAGAACAAGAGGAATGCGGCGTACAGATGTGATTGTTGATTATCGAGGCGAGCAGTCAATCATTGAAATGAAGATATGGCATGGAGATGAGTATAATCGCCGAGGAGAGGAACAATTAGCTGAATATCTGGAGGATTACAAGAAAAGTAAAGGGTATATGATTAGTTTTAACTTTAATAAAAACAAACAGGTTGGTGTACATGAAGTATTCGTTAAGAATAAAGTTTTAGTTGAAGCAGTCGTATAAATATATATCAGAAAGAAAAATATGGGAAACATATCCCCACCGGAAAATTCAATGCTGTCAAGCATTGATTCCGGTGGGGATATTCTTTTTGGGGATTGCAGTGGTTCAGCAGTTAAGTTCAAAATAAAGATGTCCGAATTAACCAACTACAGTTGTCTACTGAAGCCATATTCTGATTCAGTAATAGCCTTTATAATAAAAACCAGTAAATAATTCAGGAGGAAATACAATGATCAAAGGTATATCACACATTGGATTTGATGTGAAAAACATGGAGTCAATGCTGGACTTCTACTGCAATGCGCTGGGGATGAAGAAAAAATTTTCCATGACTTTTTCTCAGGCCCTTAGAAAAATGCAGTCGGAACCACAAGCGGAGATGAATGAAGAACTTACGGGATTTATGCAGTATCTGGGTCAGATGGGGGATAAAGAATGGTTTGTATATCTGGAGATGGCACCAAACCAACTGATAGAGTTATTCTATCAGTACGGGGAGAAAAAGGAACTGCCAGATATCAAACAGTATTATGGATATCAGCATTTTAGTCTTGAGGTTGATAATATTCATGAATTGTGGGACAGAGTATGCCAGTATGGAATAAAACCGGACAGTCCTATACGGAAAGGGGTGGATGGGACATACCAGTTCTGGCTGACAGATCCGGATGGCAACCATTTTGAAGTGATGGAGTATACAAAGGAATCATTGCAGATAACAGGAGATGAATAATATGGTAAAAACAGTAAAAACCGCAATCGTAGGATGCGGAACAATCAGTGAGAAGTATATGGAAAATCTAAAGAACAAGTTTTCCATAATAGATCTGGCAGGATGCTGTGATGTGAATGTTTCATTGTCAGAAAAAATGGCCGGGAAATATGGTATTCAACAGATGTCAATGGAAGATATCCTTAATGACAGCAGCATTGAAATGGTGGTGAATCTGACACCTCCCAGTGTACATTATTCAGTCATTAAACAATTGCTGGAAGCTGGCAGGCATGTGTATACAGAAAAAGTCCTGTCAATTGAATATGAACAGGCAAAAGAGCTTACAGAACTTGCTGAAGAAAAAGCCCTGTATCTGGGGGCAGCACCAGATACTTTTCTGGGTGCGGCAATTCAAAATGCAAAAGATATTGCTGACAGCGGGATGATTGGAGAGGTCAAATCATGCCATGCTTTTGTAAACAGAGATTACAATACACTCAGCGAATTCATCCCCTATTTATCGAAAAAAGGGGGGAGCATCGGTGTAGATGTAGGTATTTATTACCTGACTGCACTTCTTTTTCTATTAGGCCCGGTTTCGGCAGTAACAGGTATGAAAAATAAACCGGTGGAGCGTATGCATAGATTTCCTTTTATGGGGAATTATGGAGAAACATATGAGACAGAAGTTGAAAGCATTCTCACAGGCATGATGGAATTTGAAAATGGTGCACTGGGAACAGTTCATTTCAATTCAGACTGTATTTTTCCGGAAATGCCTGGATTAACGGTCTATGGGACGGAAGGAATTCTAAATATGGCAGATCCAAATGGATTCGGAGGGGAAGTCTCTGTTCTAAGAAAGGGGCAGGATACCCCTGTTATCATTCCATCTAACTATGGATATGCGGAAGAAAGCCGTGGCCTGGGTGCGGCAGAGATGGCATGGGCCATAAGGAATCAAAGAAAGCACAGGGCAAATGCAGGGCTGGCCCTTCATGCAGTAGAAATTCTGCACGGGTTTACGCAAAGCAGTGAGAGTGGGAGGTATTATAGAATGCAGAGCACATTCGAGAAAATACCGGGACTGAAGCCGGGGTATCTGGATAGAAATTATCCCGGAAATAACGCTGAGGGTTCGATTGTTTAAACTATTGGAGTCTTTAAAATGAATGAAGAGATTACATAAGGGGGAAAAGAATGAACAGCAGTAAAATAAAGTTTAGTTTTATGACGACTGCAATGCTTCTTCAGGCATTAAGCAGGGAACATGGTATGGCAGATATTGCGGATTTAAAGAAGCTGTATAAAGAAATATTAAAGACGGTATCCGATGCAGGTATCCATACAGTAGAGATAACAACTCTGGAACTGGAACTGTTTGGAAAGGATTATGTCCGGAAAATACTTGCCGGGAATCATCTTACAGCAGGGGGCATGGTTCATTTTGATACGTTTGCCGCCGTGAATAAAGAAGAGGCAGGGCATATAATTGAAAAAGCATGCAGAGCTGTGGACGAGGCAGAAAGCCTTGGGGTAAAAATAGTGATGCTTGCACTTGCAGTGCAGGAGGATATTTCTGGATATAGTATGGAAGAACTTGCGACTGCATTGGCTGAGAACATCAGACCTATAGCAGTATATGGCAAAACAAAAGGAATCCGGGTATGTGTAGAGGATACACCAGAAGTGACACTTCCCTTATGCAGTATCAATGAAACCAGGGCGCTGCTGGATGCAGTGCCGGAGCTGTATCTGGCCTATGACAGCGGAAATATGCTCATAAAGCATGAAAATCCTGTTTCCTATTATGAAGCATTCAGAGAACGAATATGCCATATTCATTTAAAGGATATGGCATATGTACCGGATGAGGAACCGGGAGATATGGACATCAGTGGAAAGAAGATGCGGGGAGCGATACATGGACAGGGAATTGTCGATTTCTGCACTTTGGCAAACTGTATGAAACAGAATGGGTATCAGGGATATGCAGTGATAGAATATACCGCTTTGGATAACCATTACAGAAATATTAAAGATGCTGTGGCTTATTTGGAAAAATGTTTCGGAAAGAGGGTATAACGGGACAGGGCAAAAGCTGCCTGTTCCAAGGAATACCGTTTCTGTACATTATCAGTAGGGAGAGCTGCACCGATCAGGTGCGGCTTTTCCTGCTTTTTCCTATATTCTTTTACACTGCATCCAAGTTTTTTTATAAACATCTGATTCAAATAACGGCTGCTGGAAAACCCTGTCTCGAGGCAGATATCTAGGATCGGCAAATCGGATTTGTCAACCAGCTGGAAGGCGTGCTCAAACCGGATGTTATTCAGATATTCCTGAAAGGAAATTCCAAGCATCTGCGTGATGAAGTGCGAAGCATGATAGGTTGTTATATTTTCCAGACCGGCAATGTCCTGTAAAGAAATATGCTCCCGATAGTGTTCTGAGATGTAGTCTGTAATCCGGTTCAGCCGTTTGGAGTTGTTCTTTGCGGTGGCGGATTCCTGTTCACTCGTAATTGTATAATCCGTATATGTTAACAGCTGGTAAATCGCGTCCAGAACCAGACTGGAACACTTAATGGCATTATGCGCGGATGAAGAGAAATATATTGCGGCACAGGAAAGGAGCGTCTGGTACAGGCTCTTATAAAGTCCACCGCTTCGTATAATGCTGTTATCCAGACGAAGTAAACCAAGCTGGTAATCGATCCTGCGGTAAAAGTCAGGATGAATCTGAAATGCCAGTATCTGGTTCTTTCCGTCCTTATTTAAGAAAGAATGTATTTGATACCTGTTTATGATATAGATGTCCCCTGCATGCAGTTCAAGCTGCTTAAACTCTGTAAAAAGGGTAAGATCCCCATCCAGAAGGATGCCGATTTCCAGATCGCCGTGTCCGTGTGGACTGCGGGCAGTCATTTCAACCAGAAAGATTTCCAGATAGTTCATGGTTGTATGCTGTATAATTTCAAATTCTTCTTTTTTACCCATATCGTCATTCTCCCCCAAATAGTTTTGATTTTATGATACACCACGCAAGAGCAAGAAACAACAAAAAAAACCGCAACATTGTCATTTTCCGGTCTCCTGTTTCTGGTATAAATAAGACATAACAGATAAACGGTGCACGGCATTCCGGAAAAAAGCGATAAGAATACCATGACAGCCGATTTTTATGAAAGAAAGGAAAAGACTATTATGACAAAGTTTAAATTTTCAGTAGGCCCTTGGAATGTACATACAGGAGCAGATTCTTACGGACCGGCAACAAGAAAGGACATTCCTGTAGAGGAGAAGTACAAAAAGTTTGCAGAACTGGGATTTTCCGCAGTGCAGTTCCATGATGACGATGCAGTGCCTAATATCAATGACTACACGGTAGAGGAAATCAAAGAGAAAGCGCGTGAACTGAAAAAGACACTGGACAAGTATAACCTCAAGGCAGAATTTGTGGCACCGCGCCTTTGGATGGATGAACACACACAGGACGGCGGTTTTATGAGCACATCTGCAAAAGACCGTGAGTATGCGATGTGGAGAGCTTACCGCTCAATTGATATTGCCAACGAGCTTGGCTGTGACATGGTTGTACTCTGGCTCGCAAGGGAGGGAACGCTTTGTGCAGAGTCAAAATCTCCTGTCTGGGCTACAAAGATGCTTGTCGAGGCAATCAACAAGATGCTGGAATATGACCCGAAGATCCGCGTATGTATTGAGCCAAAGCCAAATGAGCCGATTGACAGAAGCATCTGCGGAACAATGGGGCATGTCATGGCAGTTTCAGCCGCAACAATCGATCCGTCACGTGTAGGCGGCAATCTGGAGAGCGCACATGCCATTCTGGCAGGTCTGGACCCGGCCAATGAGATAGGGTTTGCCCTGGCAATGGGGAAACTGATGACCGTACACCTGAATGACCAGAATGGAATCCGTTATGACCAGGATAAATCTTTTGGCGTGGAGAATCTGCGTGCCGCATTCAATCAGGTAAAGGTCCTGAAGGAAAACGGGTATGGAGAGAACGGAGAATATGTCGGCCTTGATGTGAAGGCAATGAGGACAACAACGGATGGGGACAGCTATAAGCATCTGGAAAACAGCCTGAAGATTTTTAAGGCTCTGGAAGAAAAAGTGGATAAGTTTGATTATGATTTCCAGAAAAAGTGTGTTGAAAACAGAGATTTTGAGGCACTGGAAATGTATGTGATGAATCTCCTGATGGGAATCGAATAAGTTTTGAGGCGGAAAACAGGGAGATCAGAAGGTCTCCCGTTTTCCATATCAGAAAAAAGACAGGAGGCAGTTATGAAGAAAAAAGTAATCGCAGCCGGACATATATGTCTGGATATTACACCGGTATTCCCTGATAAAAAGGTATCCCGGCTGAGCGAGATTCTTTCTCCGGGAAGACTGATACAAATGGGGGAGGCGGATGTGCACACAGGCGGGGCCGTAGCCAATACCGGACTGGCAATGAAAATTCTCGGAGCAGACGTTACTTTAATGGGAAAAATCGGAACGGATGCATTTGGTGAGATGGTCTGTAATATTCTGAGGCAGCATGATGCAGAAAAAGGGATGATTTTATCGAATCAGGAATCTACATCCTACTCTGTCATTCTGGCGGTTCCGGGGATTGACCGCATCTTTCTGCATAATCCAGGGGCAAACCATTCGTTCCGGGCATCGGATATTCCACAGAAAGCTCTGGAAGAAGCGGCATTGTTTCACTTCGGATATCCTCCATTGATGAAATCCATGTATGAACATGACGGAGAGGAACTGGTGGAAATCATGAAGCGGGCAAAGGCTGCAGGTGCAGCAACTTCCCTTGATATGGCGGCCGTAGACCCGGATGCAGAAGCAGGCTCGGCTGACTGGGAGAAGATTCTGGAGCGGGTTATGCCTTATGTGGACTTTTTTGTGCCCAGTGTGGAAGAACTCTGCTATATGCTGGATAAGAAGCGATATACAGAGTGGCAGGAGCGGGCCGGAGGAAGGGATATTACGGAAATGCTGAATATTGAGAAGGATGTTAAGCCCCTTGGAAAGCAATGCATGGAATTTGGCGCAAAGGTCCTTCTGATTAAATGCGGCGCACCCGGAATGTATTACAAAACAGCAGACAGGCGGACTCTGATGAATATAGGAAGCCGGGCCGGGCTGGATCTAAACAGCTGGGCAGGCAGGGAGGGATTCGAGAAGAGCTATGTTCCAGAGCGCATCCTTTCCGGGACCGGGGCAGGAGATACGAGCATTGCGGCGTTTCTGACTGCTATGCTGGAAGGATACCCACTGGAGAAGACCCTGCAGCTTTCCGCGGCAACCGGTGCATCCTGCGTGGCAGTTTATGATGCACTGAGCGGGCTGAAGTCTTTTGAAGAATTGGAAAAGAAAATAAATGCGGGCTGGTGTAAAAGTGCAAGATAGATTATTAAAATATAAGGAGGCTGAATATGTTAGTAAACTTGAATGAAGTATTGATTCCCGCGAAAAGGAATCATTACGCAGTAGGATTATTTAATGCGGTAAATCTGGAGCTGGCAAGAGGAATTATCAGTGCGGCAGAAAGCACAGGTTCCCCTGTAATCATGGGCACGGCCGAGGTGCTGTTCCCTTACGGGCCACTGGAGGAGGTGTCGTATTACCTGATTCCGATGGCAAAGAAGGCGAATGTGCCGGTTGTGATCCATTTGGATCACGGACTGAATAAGGAAACCTGTCTGAAAGCACTGGAACTGGGATTTTCATCCATCATGTATGACTGCTCTACAGATTCTTATGAGGAGAATGTAAGAAAAGTGAGAGAAATGGCAGATATCGCCCACTCCTATGGCGCCACAATCGAGGGTGAACTCGGACATGTGGGGGATAATGAAGGATCTCCGGAGGGAAGTTCACATATGACGGACCCAAAGCAGTTTTATACAGAGCCGGACATGGCAAAAGATTATGTAGGGAAGACTAAAGTAGATGCGTTGGCAATCGCGGTGGGGAATGCACACGGAGCATACAAACTGCCGCCGAAATTAGATTTTGAACGAATCCGGACCATTGCAAAGACTGTGGATGTCCCGTTGGTACTGCATGGAGGATCCGGGCTAACGGATTCTGATTTTAGGCAGGCTATTTCAGAAGGAATCAGCAAGGTAAATATTTTTACGGATATCAATATAGCTGCGGTTGAGGCGGAGTTTAAAAAGTTCACAAGTATGAACAAAGGAATTATCGACTTAATCCCCGCAGCTGTGGGAGCGGTAAAGCAGGAAACAATGAAAAAGATGAAACTGTTCGGCAGTGATAAAAAAGCGGGAGATACATACTTCGGCGGAAAAGCGGATGTGGAACGTCTGGTAAAACTGGTTGCTGAAGAAGTAAAGAGAAGTCTGATGTAACCAGCGGGAACAGTACGACCAGTTCGCCATTCAGGACCGGGATATCTGAACTAATAACACCTTGTCAAGCAGTTACAACCTGTTTGTCATACCCATCATCTTTTCTTATACTGAAATCAGACACATGGAAACAAAGATTTCAAAGAAATGGAGATGAGTTATACATGCTGCAGAAACAGGATTTACAGGCAATTGCAAGATTAATTGATGAAAGGGCGGCGAAGACAGAAGACAAGTTCATAGGCCGTTTGGAAGAGACCGAAGAGTATTTTAACATCAGGCTCGAAGAAATGGAAACTAGATTTGACGCAAAATTCCAGAAGACGGAATAAGGTAGAAAATGACAAGACTACTCCATCCATGCTATAATAAACAATTATGAAGTATCTACACATGAGGAGGCATTTTTGAGATGGAGAGTTTTCGGTTTTCTGACAAGGTAAATGATATACAGCCCGGCATTTTTTCCACTTTGAACCAGAAGAAGCAGGAACTGCTGGCACAGGGACGCACGGTCTATAATCTGTCTGTCGGCACGCCGGATTTTCAGCCCGCAGGACATATTATGCGGGCTATGCAGGAGGCATGTGGGAATCCGGATAATTATAAGTATGCACTGGATGATCTGCCGGAACTGGTCAAGGCCGTCCGGTACCGCTATCAAAAGCGGTTTCAGGTGGAACTGGAGAAAGATGAGATCATGTCTGTCTATGGTTCTCAGGAAGGGATGGCCCATATCGGCCTTGTTTTCTGCAATCCCGGAGATACGATTCTGGTACCGAATCCGGGATATCCGATCTTTGAGATGAGCGGTGTGATGGCCGGGGCCCGGATTGAGACATACAAGATTGAGGAAAAGAACGGATATATGCCAGATCTTAAGAATATACCGGAGGAGGTTCTGGAGAGGGCGAAGTATATGATTGTTTCCTATCCGCTGAATCCGGTTTGCGTCTGTGCGCCTGACGAATTTTATGAGGAGCTCATTTTATTTGCAAAGAAGAATCATATTATCATTCTGCATGACAATGCATACTCGGATATCATTTTTACAAGAACACAGGGAAGGTCCTTTTTATCTTTTGATGGGGCAAGAGAGGTTGGCGTGGAATTCTATTCTCTTTCCAAATCCTATAACCTGACAGGGGCAAGAATATCTTTTGTTGTTGGTAACAGGGAGATCATCAGCAGGTTTAAGGCACTGCGGTCACAGATCGATTATGGTATCTTTCTGCCGGTACAGTATGCTGCCATCGCGGCACTTACGGGGCCGGACGACTTTATCGAGACGCAGAGGCAGGAGTATGCGGCGAGGAATAAGGCTCTTTGCGGCGGCTTAAGGCAGATCGGATGGAATGTCCCGGACAGTCAGGGGACGATGTTTGTGTGGGCAAAAATCCCGGAAGGATATGAGACATCGCTTTCTTTTTGTATGGAGCTTATGGATAAGACCGGACTGATTGTCACGCCGGGAAGTGCATTCGGGAGTGAAGGGGAAGGATATGTGCGGATGGCACTTGTCGTAAATGAAGAGAAGATAGCAGAGCTGCTGCGGGTG
Source organism: Clostridium sp. AF19-22AC (assembly GCF_003479085.1). NCBI lineage: Bacteria > Bacillati > Bacillota > Clostridia > Eubacteriales > Clostridiaceae > Clostridium > Clostridium sp. AF19-22AC. The sequence goes on from NZ_QUGN01000008.1 coordinate 179,362, forward strand.
TTAAAAGAATCAAATATATTTCAGAAGGACAGGCTGTAGTATGGAGAAAAAGAGATTTCATATAAAACGAAAGCCCATTTCCTTCATAAATGTATTTCTTCTTTTCACAGTCTGTCTGGCACTGACATCCTGCAGCCGGCAGGAGAATAACCCGCCTACGGAACTGACCTTTATTCATGGCTGGGGCGGTGCCGTAAAGACACATGTACTGATGCAGGAGATTTACGATGAGTTTGCTGAAGAGAATCCTGACATTGTTTTAAACAGCCAGCCGTCGTCAGACAGTACCATTGCGGTAGAGAAGGCAAATGATATGCTGGCACTCGACGAAATGCCGAATATCGTAAGCACGAACGGCCAGTCCTATTATGTATCGAATGTAGTGAAGCAGGGGAAGGCTCTTAATCTTGCCCCCTATATCAAAGAGGACCCTGAACTGAAAGCAAGTATCCATCCATCCGTGCTGGAGGTTTGGACGAATGAGGACGGCAGTATCTACACGCTGCCTGATGCCCTTGAGGTCATGGGTTACTGGTATAACAAGCAGTACTTTACAGAGGCCGGAATCGTGGATGAACGCGGGGAAGCGTCCCCGCCGGCAACATGGGATGAATTTTATGAGGCGTGTGAGAAGCTGGAGCAGTGGAACCAGAAAACAGGAACCCTGAAAGGTGTCTATGCTTTGGAAAATGTTCAGGTGGCGGAAAATCTGTTTTTAGCACGCCTTGCAGGAGAGAGTGAGGAAGGGTACCAGATGGCGGGAGGGGTCCCTGATACATTTGATCACGATGCATTCCGCAATACGGTAAAGGATTTTTCAAACCTGTACAGATACTCCAGTGATACAGACAGCATCGATAATGCAAGGCAGTACTTTATAGAGGGGAAGACCGCCATGTATTTTAATGGTGTCTGGGAGAGCGAGATATTTCAGGATTCAAAGAACCGGAAGGATATCGCTTGTGCGGATTATCCGACACGCTCGGGAGAGAGCCTGTCCTATATTTCCCCGTCTTCCGGATATGTGGTTTATGACAGTCCCGATAAAAAGCAGAATGAAGCTTCGGTCAGGTTCCTGAAATATATGCTGGGAAGCGGTGTGCAGACCCGTCTGGCATTGGAGACCGGACAGGCCCCCTCGAATCCAGATGTAGATAATCAGGTAATTGCAAAGGGGTATCCCATGCTTGGCAATGCACTAAAGACTGCACACGACGCCCGGATTCAGATTAAGACGATCAGCTCCGTCTGGTCCAACAGCCATCTCAACCTGATTGCAGGCCACTTAAAAGCTGCCTCCGGAAATGAGGAGGAACGAAATGACCTGATCTTACAGTTAGACAGCCTTCAAAACGACGAAGAAAAGAAAATAAACAGCAGTTATTGAGAAAAAGATGCACTTTTTTTACCGGATATAAGCTACAGAAGCGGAATCCGTAAAAAAAGTGCATCTTTTTTTCGGTTCCTCTGACGTATAGTTGAAAAAGTGCAGGAAACAGAGCGCTTTGTTTATTCTTTTGGCTTACGTGTACTGGTATTATGAAGTCATCAATGACAGACATGAAAAAAGGAGGAAAAAGTTTATGAAGAGAAAGGTATTGAGTATTCTGCTCTGCACAGCAATGTCAGCGGCCCTGTTTACCGGATGCGGAAAGGGGGATTCATCCTCAGATTCAGCTAAGGACTCAGCGGACAAGGGATCAGAACTGCCGACTATCACGTTCACACATGGTTATTATCACGATGAATCCGAATGGGCGGCAGCGGGAGAGATGAGAAAAATTTACGAGGAATTTGCAGAAATGCACAAGGATGAATTTAACTTTGTGATAAAAGCTGATGAATCCGGGGCAGAAGGAATCTATAATACAGCTTTGAACGATTTAAGTGCGGGCGAATTCTATGACATTGCTGATTTTGGCGGTTGGGACATTACGCCGGTGGCTTCGTCAGCAGATGCGATTCTTGACCTGAAGCCTTATCTGGATGATGATGCAGACTTTAAGGCAGGAGCCGGGGTCTGTTATGACCAGAACCTGACAGAAGATGGAAAGATCTATTCCGTAAGGGAACAGATCGAGGGAGTCGGTTTCTGGTATAATGAAGCCTTATTCAAGGAAGCCGGCGCGGCGGTCCCGGGCGACTGGAAGACATGGGACGATTTCAATGTGGCAGTTGATAAACTGGTGGCAGCAGAAATCACCCCGTTTGGTTTAAACGCAGGCTGGCCGACGAACATCCTTTTGGCTGCTTACAATCAAAGGAGTGCAGATTCCAGAGAGTTTTATGAAGGCGGCAGGACAGTGGAAAGCTTTGATCAGGCATCCTTTAAAGATTCCCTCACATTTATCCAGGAAAAAGCATTACAGAAGATTGATGCTGCAAACTTTGGTCCCGGAGGAGATGACGATGAAGCGTACCGCTCCGATTTCTTTGCGGGCAAAACAGCGATGCTGTTTAATGGCGTATGGGATGCAGGCGGGACCATCGACTGTGAGGCCGGAGCAGAAAATATCAGGCCGGCAGTTTTCCCGACAGATGAATCAGGTAAGACAGCGGCACTCTTATCAGGCGGATGCGGTTATGTAGTTTCTTCAAAGCTTGATGAAAAGCAGACCGAAGCGGCAATTGAATTTATTAAATATATGACGAGTCCTGAGATTGCTTCAAGAATCATTGAAAAAGGAATTGGAATGGCTCCGGGCACAAAGGTAGATTACGATGCACTTGCAGAAAAGGTAGAAACCGATGATGCAAAATTATTGGTTGAAGCATGCAGGCTCTGCCAGAATGCAGATTACAAGGCACTGGGACTGGGAAATACATTCGGAGATGCGGAAGGAGAAATCCAGTCCAAATATGCAGGACTGAAAGATGGTTCCAAGACAGCAGATGATGTGGTCAAGGATCTGGATGACTTTTTAGCGGCAGCAGAGTAGGAAAAAAGAGAATATAAACAGAGGGGACGATCTTGGATGGTCCCCTTTTTAAAAGAGGAGGGCGGATCATGAATGCATCAGATACATACCGTACAAAGAAAAAAATCTTCTCAAAGAAAAATGGGTTCATCCTGGCTTTTCTGCTTCCGGGGATTATATTATTCTGTGCAATTTATGCATATCCACTGATTGAGATTTTTGTCACATCATTTTCAAAGTGGAATTATAAGAACTTCCTGCATCCGGAATTTCTAGGATGGGGGCATTTGTTTGACAATTATATTAAGCTGTTCACGATAGACAGAAACTTTCAGGTAGCACTGGTCAACTCAATTAAATGGGTGGTCCTGACGATGGCGGTCCAGATCCCATTCACAGTTCTGGTGGCTCTTGTACTCTCGGGAAAACCAAGAGGATGGAAGTTCACAAGGAATGCATTCATCATTCCGAATATTATATCCACAGCAGCAATTGGTTTGATCTTTTTAAATATTTACAGCCCGTCACGCGGCATAATCACGGAGATCTGTAACTGGTTTTCGCCCGGTTCCAATGTCAGTGTGCTGGCGAATGAAACCTATGCATTCTGGGGTGTCACATTTGCGTTTATTTTATTCGGGGGTTCTTCCTGCCTGCTTTTGATCACGCAGATATTCTCCATAGATTCCAGCATCTATGAAGCAGCCAAAGTAGACGGTGCCAGCACGCTCCAGACAAATCTGAAGATTACACTGCCCCTGATGCGGCCGATGATCGGGACGGTTTCGGTCATGGCAGCCAATTATGGCCTGCTGCTTTACAACGAAATTGCATTGATTACACAGGGCGGGCCCGATAATGCTACATATAGCCTGAGCTATTATATTTATAAGACCGCGCTGGGAAGTACAAAGCTGAACTTTGCCAGAGGCAATACGGCAGGTGTTATACAGTTCCTGCTGGGGCTTTTGCTTGTCGGGATGATTAATAAAGCATTCCGGACAAATCAGTCGGAATAGGAGGAGAGTCTATATGAAAAAGACAGGAACCAGTAAGAAAAAACTTCCATCCCGGATTGGTCAGTATTTCGTGATGATATTTGTTCTGTTTATATCAGTATATCCGATTCTGTGGGTATTTCTTTCTTCCTTCAAGAAAAATCCGGGAGGACTCTCACTCCCTTCAGAATGGGTGTTTGACGGATATATCACGATATTTACGAAGCTGCACATACAGACTTATTTTTTTAACAGCTTTGTCGTAACAATCATATCCACATTTATCAGTGTTCTGATCGTTGCAATGTCCGCATATGTATCGGCCAGAATCGAGTTCAGGCTGAAGGGCATTGTGACCCTGATGTTTACCACAACCCTGTTCATCCCGTCAATCTCCATCAGTTTCCCGATCTATCAGTTCCTTGGGAAACTCGGACTGAAGGATACAAAAACGGGGCTGATCTTCATCTATTCGGGACTCGGGATCGCGGTCACTTATTTCATTCTCCGCAGCTATTTCCTGAGCATCCCAAAGGAGATGGAAGAGGCTGCTAAGATGGATGGGTGCGGATGTGCGGGCACATTTTTCAGGATTATCGTCCCGATTGCAAAGCCCGGCATATCCACAGCGGCAATCATGGCATTTTTAAATAACTGGAATGAATTTTATTTTGCATCGATTCTGCTGAAGAGCAAGGAGAATATGACACTTCCGGCGCTGCTCGGGCAGTTTACGACGGCGTACTCTAAAAATCTGAACGGTATGTTTTCTGCAATTATTGTGGCGGTCGTACCAACTATCATTATATTCTGCCTGCTTTCCGAGACCTTTGTAAAATCTCTGACAGCGGGGGCAGTGAAAGGCTAGGTCAATGAAATGGGAATTATGGAAGAAAGAGAAGAACGGACAAAATGGTTTATGCATGACAGGTTCGGGATGTTTATACACTGGGGCCTGTATGCGATACCCGGAAGGGGGGAATGGGTACAGAGCGATGAGGAAATACCACAGGATCAATATACCTGCTATTTTGATGAGTGGAATCCAAGCAGGTATGACGCGGCTGAGTGGGCGCGGCTCGCAAAGAGGGCCGGTATGAAGTATGCAGTACTGACAACAAAGCACCATGAGGGATTCTGCCTGTGGGACAGCCGGCTTACAGATTTCAAATCTACGAATACGGCATGCGGAAGGGATCTTGTCAGAGAGTTTGTCGATGCATTCCGGGCAGAAGGGCTTAAAATAGGTTTTTATTATTCCCTTCTGGACTGGCACCATCCGGATTATCCGGCCTATGGTGACATGTACCATCCCGACAGGAACCACCTGCAGTATAAAGGAAAATCCCATGACTTCAGTAAATATCTGGACTACATGCACGGCCAGGTCAGGGAACTTCTGACGATGTATGGGAAGATCGACCTGCTCTGGTTTGATTTTTCCTATGAAGGGCACAAAGGGAGTGACTGGAGAGGGGAGGAACTTCTGCACATGGTGCGCTCCCTGCAGCCGGAAATTATTGTAAACGGCAGGCTGGAGGCGAATGGGGAGGATTATGGGTCTGTCATGAGTGATGAACCGGACCTCTATTCGGGAGATTTTGCATGTCCCGAGATGATTATCCCGCCCTGTGGACTGCGTACCCCTTCGGGCAGGGTAATCCCCTGGGAGGCCTGTTTTACACTGAATAATAACTGGGGGTATGCGCCGAATGATAAGCATTATAAGTCGGCTTCCCAGATCATTAAGAAACTGGTAGAATGCACGAGCAAGAACGGAAATATGATTGTAAATGTCTCGCCAAATGCAAAAGGCGAGATTCCGGAAAAACAGGCCGGGATACTGGAACAGGTCGGTGCATGGATGGAAAAAAATGCAGAAAGCATCTACGGTTGCGGTATGTCTGCCTTCGAAAAACCGGAGTGGGGACGTTATACCCAGAATGGGAACAGACTTTATGCCCACATAACGGAAGAGAGTATCGGGGCAGTCGCCCTTCCGGGAGTCAAGGGGAAGGTGAAACGTGCGAGGAGGCTCTCTGACGGTTTTGAAATGCTTATGCTGACCCCTTGGGTGGCAAAAGAGTTCCCGGATTGTGAATTTATGAACTACAGTACCCCGGAATGCTTTTCATTTACAGTGGATGAAAAGACGGACGAGGTCATCGAACTTATATTAAAGGAGTAAATACGGAATATGAAAAAAATTACATTTATCGGTGCAGGAAGCTTTGACTTCACACGAGAGCTTGTTCGGGACATTCTGACCTATGAGGCCTTCGCGGATGCTCATCTCTGCCTGATGGATATCAGCGTGGAACGGCTTTCCTATATTGAGAAAGCATGCAGGAAAATCAAGGCGGCAGGTAATTATCCGGCTGTAATTGAGGCGACAACGGACAGGAAAAAGGCGCTGGAGGGTGCTGACGGGGTGATCATAACAGTGCTGACGGCGGGACCGGACATTTTCAGGACAGATATCGAGATCCCCGGGAAATATGGCGTGGATATCTGCGTCGGGGACACTAGAGGACCGGCGGGCATTTTCCGGTTCCTGCGCAGCGCCCCGGTCCTGCTCGATATCTGCCGTGATATCGAGGCTGTCTGCCCGGATGCCTATGTACTTAATTATACGAACCCAATGGCCCTGAACTGCCGGTACCTTCAGGAAATGACTAATTTAAAGATTACCGGCCTGTGCCACAGTGTCCAGCATACGGCAGCGATGCTGGCCGGCTGGATCGGGGCTGACATGCAGGACATCGAATACCTGTGTGCAGGTATTAACCACATGGCGTTCTATCTGGAATATAAATGGAAGGGAGAGGATGCGTACCCACTGATCAGACAGGCGATGGAACGAAAAGAAGTCTGGGAGGAAGAACTGGTACGCAACGAGCTGTTCCGGCATCTGGATTACTATCCGACGGAAAGTTCCGGACACAACTCAGAATACTACCCCTGGTTCAGGAAGCGTCCGGATTTGATTGAGAAATACTGTACCCATTCCACAGGCTGGAATCCGGGGGAGCATGCCTACATTCTGAAGGAATACTTCCGCAGGCAGGATGAATGGAGGCAGGACATTGGGAAATGGCTGGAGGAGGCCGAACCTGACCTGAAGCGGGGACAAGAGTATGCGGCATGTATCTTCAATGCACTTTTCGGCGACGGGACGCCATTCGAATTCAATGGAAATGTTAGAAATGAAGGCTATCTTGAAAATCTGCCACAGGGATGCTGCGTAGAAGTGCCGGTGACGGCAGACCCAAACGGGCTTCAAGTGCATCCGGTTGGAAAATTGCCTGACCAGCTTGCGGTTATGGTTAATACTGCCGCCAGATGTGAAGAACTGGCAGTAAAGGGCTGTATTGAGAGAGACCGGCGTGCCATCTTCCATAGTATCCTGTTCGATCCATTGACGGCGGCTGTACTGAGTATGGAAGAAATCCAGCGTATGACAGACGAAATGTTCGAGGCAAACCGGGAATATCTCCCCCAGTTCCCGAAAGCATAGCATTTTATGGTATCATAGTATAAAATGACTTCTTAAGGGGCGGAACAATATGGAAGATAACAAGGGAAAGAAGAGGTATTCTCTTCGCAGGAAAATGATACAGTACAATCTGACGGTCACACTCATCTCACTCATTTTGTGCGGTGTCATTTTCGTCGCATCTGTCAGCATCATCGTAGGAGATTACATCCATTCTGACATTAATTTCTTCCTGTCGGCCATATCAGAAACGATGGAGTCAAAGCTGAGTTACTGCGGGGATACAATCACAAGGCTGCGCGGTTCAACACTCCTGATGGATTATCTTGAAAATACAGGAGAACGCAGAACTGAAGAGGATGAAGAGTATGTAAGGCAGATCAGGGCCGAATTTGGCAAACAGGTTTCCATCAGCTCTCAGTCCAGCCTCGGGGCCGGTGTTCCACCGCTGATCAGGCAGGTATATCTCTTTGATCAGGAGGGACAGCATCTAAGCAGCAGCTATTATGCGATGATGTATGCAGAAATTGCCGGAAGTGACAAGACGTTTGAAGGGATATACAGGCAGTATTTGCAGGATATCAGGAAAGGGAACCATTACGGCTATTACCCGGAGGGGGAGGACAGTATTTTCCTTGCATTTCCCGTTTATGATGATGGGATGGAGCGGCAGGGAAGCATCCTGTTTCAGTTGGACCAGTCGGCAATTGAATATATTATGCAGGATATGGGCAAGTATGAAAATTCCTTCTGGGCGTTTTTTGATACGGAAGGAAACTATGTCTATGGTAAGGATGCGGATGCCATTTTAAAGGAAAAGGAGACTATTTTATATACCTACAAAACAGAACCATATAAAGCAAAGGCTGGCGGCAGTTCATACCGCATCTTCAAAAAAGAACTGGGACTAAACCTGCAGGTCGTTTTAGGGATACCGGAAAACCAGTCTTTGATTCTGATGTATAATTCTGTCAAAGTATATGTCATAGTGATTGCACTGATTACAGGGGCGGCTTGTCTGATCTTCGTTTATATGATTTACCGGATGACAAGGCCGCTTAAAGAAGTGACAGATAAGCTTCTTGAAGTAAAGGAAGGAAAGTTTGAGGCAAAACTGCCAGACTATGGAAGTGAAGAGTTCCATGAGATCAGCCAGGTATTCAATGATATGACGGCATATATTGACCATCTGGTGAAACAGGTATATGAGAAACAGCTTTCAATCAAGGATATGGAAATGAAATTCCTGCAGACGCAGATGAATCCCCATTTCATGTTTAATGTACTGAATACCATTGCACTACAGGCGCAGATGGACGGTAACACGGATGTATATAAGATGATCAGTTCCTTCAGCCAGCTGATTCAGGCAAAAATCTACAGGAACAGTTCTGAAAAAGTCCAGATCCGGCAGGAACTGGAATACGTCAATTACTACCTGTATCTGCAGAGCTACAGGTACGGAGACCGGTTGGAGTATGAAATTAAGGTAGAAGATCCCTCACTGGCCGAACTGTACATCCCGAAGCTCTGCATCCAGCTCATCGTTGAGAATGCGGTAGTGCATGGAATCGAGCCGAAGACAGAAAACGGGAAAGTGGAGGTACATATATATGCAGAAGATGAATCGCTGTACATTGATACAACAGATAATGGAATCGGATTTGAAAGTGAGGGAATTATCTCTCTGCCAATTTCTCAGGAAGGGGAAAGTAAAAGCCATAACCATGTGGGGCTGAATAATGCCCACCACATCATAAGACTCATGTATGGAGAGGAATACGGAATCAGAATTTACTCAAAACCGGGAGAAGGCACGAAGGTAAGCATCTGCATTCCTTTCGATGACGGTCAGGACAGGAGGGAGTCACCATGTACAGAGTAATGCTGGCGGACGATGAACCAATTATGCGGAAAGCTCTGCAGTCACTGATAAAATGGGAAGATCTGGACTGCCAGGTCGTGTATACGGCAGCGAATGGAAATGATGTTATGGAGCATCTCGGGGAGATGGCTCCCGATATTCTCGTAACGGATATTCAGATGCCGGGAAAAGACGGAATAGCTCTGGCAGAATACATATGGGAGAATAAGCTCCCGGTCAAAGTCATCATACTGACTGCATTCGCCGATTTTTCGTATGCACAGTCGGCCATTAAGTATAATGTAGTTGAATATGTAACAAAGACCGGTGCATTTGAAGGGCTGATTCAGGCAGTAGAAAACTGCAAGGCTCTGTTAAAGGAAGCCAGGGCGGCAGAAGACCCTGAGGCCAGAAAGGCAAAGGAGGAGAATTTTTTCAAAGGCGTCTTTGACGGAAGTATCTATGAGGATATCCCGAAAAGGTCCCGGGCGCTGGGACTGGAGCTTGATACCTACAGAGTCCTGTTATTTCAGTTTTTGTTGGAAAAAGGGCTGGACCAGAAAAGGAGCCTGCGGATTCAGGACGGACTTTGTAACTTTTTCGCGATGGCCTTTGGAAAAGACCTGATTCAGGGTGTATTTTTAAGAAAAGACCTGTATTGTGCAGTCGTCCGGTGCACAGGGACACACACGGAAGAATGGCTGAAGATCACATGTGCAGAAATCATGGATATGACGGATAATTTTATGGAGCTGTATTCTTATATCGGGACCAGTGGGCTCCAAACCGAGATTGAGATGCTGCCAGAAGCCTATGCGCAGGCGTCAGCGGCACTTAAGCACAGTGCCTGTGAGGACAGCGAAAAAATGGTATTCTATACGGAAAAGCTGGACGAAGAGACAATGGATGCGGTCAATCCGGATACCAGAGAGGCTCTTGTTAAGGCATGTCTGAGCTATATAGAGGAACATTATCAGGAAGGGATTACTGTTTCGGATATTGCGAGGGCAGTGGGCACAAGCGCCAGCTATTTAAGCCGGGTATTCAAGGAGATTACCGGGGCCACAGTCATACAGAGTATGAACCAGAAGAGGCTTGGGAAGGCAAAAAACTATCTGGATACAACGGACATGAAAATTTATGAAATCGCCGATGCGCTCGGATTTGAAAACATAACCTATTTTTCAAGATTTTTTAAAAAACATACCGGAATGTCACCAAAAGAATATAAAGAATGTCACTAGGAGGAACAGACATGTATTTAACAGAACAGGAAATTATGACACAGCATATTGCCTTAGAAAAGACTTATGCCTATCTCAGCGGAATGCAGGAAAAAATCCGTGGATTCTTCAGCACGGCAAAACATAGGAAATTCGTATTCCTTGGCAGCGGTTCCAGCTACATGCTGGCTAAATCGGGACAGCGTATGTTTGCGGCATGCCCGGATACTGCGGCAGCTGCCATATCCGGAGGGGATTATCTGATCAATTCCGTATATTATGGAGAAACGATAAAAGACAGCATCATTATCACACTTTCCCGCTCAGGGCAGACGAGTGAGATTGTAAGAGCTGTGAAATACATAAAGGAACACTATGGCAATCCGGTCATTTCCATATCCATGAAAGACAACAATGATATCATGCCCTATTCTGATTTCAATCTGACTCTGGACTGGTGTTATGACAAAAGTGTATGCCAGACCCGTACAGTAACCAATCTCTATTTATCCCTTCTCATGCTGGCAGCCATATACAGCGGAGATGATGATCTGGAGGTATCAGGCAGGGCGGCGGCAGAACAGAATCAGGCATTTCGTGAGGCTTACCGGCCTGCTTTGAAATCCATAGCTGAAAAGAACTGGGACAATGCAGTGATTCTGGCAGACGGCGCACTCAACGGCATTGCGGAGGAGGGGGCTCTGGCTTTCACAGAGATATCCATGCTGCCGGGCAGGCAGTTTAACCTGTTGGATTACCGTCATGGCCCGATCGTGCTCAGCGATGAAAAGACACTGACCATTGCAGTCCTGAACCCGGGGGCGGAGAGGCTGCAGTCTGCGATGGTGGAAGATCTGAAAAGCCATCACGGCATTCTTATTACGGTATCTGCTGAAACAGAAAACCAATATGGGGCTGACGCACATATCTGTGTGGACGGGACAGGCAGGTTCGAAGCATGGGGGATCCCGCTCATTGGTATGATACAGATGCTGGCATATGAAAAATCACTGCTGCTTGGAAGAAACCCGGACGCCCCGGCCGGGCTGGATGCGTTTATTACCCTTTGATTTGCGGCCAGGTGAAGGATCTTGCTGAATTACTTCGGAGGTGCTATACTGTCAAAAGAAAATACGAAAGAATGAGAGGGTAATAAGATGGAATACAGTGAAGTAATTAAGAATGCAAGAACATGTATCGGACCATACTGCAAGGCGTGTAATGTCTGTAACGGCGCGGTCTGTAAGGATACGATGCCCGGACCCGGCGCAAAGGGCGTCGGCGACCTGGCTGTCAGAAACTATACAAAATGGCAGGAAGTACGCATCAACATGGATACGATCTGTGAGCAGAAGCCTGTCAAAACAAAAATCACACTTTTCGGTAAAAAATTCAGCAGCCCGTTCTTTGCGGGACCGGTCGGAGCCGTAAAGTTACATTATGGTGACAAATATACAGACCAGGAGTATAATGACATTCTTGTGTCTTCCTGTGCACAGAATGGTATTGCAGCCTTCACAGGGGATGGCACAAACTATCAGGTTATGATTGAAGCCACAAAGGCGATCAGCAATTTTGACGGAATGGGCATTCCGACAGTGAAACCCTGGGATCTTGGAACAATCAGGGAAAAGATGGAGCTGGTAAAGAAATCAGGGGCTTTTGCAGTGGCAATGGATATTGATGCGGCAGGCCTCCCGTTTCTGCAGAATCTGAACCCACCGGCAGGCAGCAAGTCTGTGGAAGAATTAAAAGAGATCGTAAAAATGGCGGAGATTCCGTTTATTTTAAAAGGAATTATGACTCCGAAGGGCGCCCTGAAAGCAAAAGAAGCCGGAGTACAGGGGATTGTCGTATCGAATCACGGCGGACGCGTTCTGGACCAGTGCCCGTCTACGGCTGAAGTTCTTCCATCTATCGTCGAAGCAGTGGGCAGCGATATGAAGGTTTTCGTTGACGGAGGCATCCGCACGGGAACCGATGTCTTCAAGGCACTGGCACTTGGAGCAGATGCGGTACTGATTGCACGTCCGTTTGTGACAGCTGTTTACGGCGGCCAGGAAGAAGGCGTTGCAGCATATATACAGAAGATTCAGGCAGAACTGAAAGACACAATGGCGATGTGCGGGGCGTTTTCACTGGATGAGATACAGAAGGATATGATCTGGAAATAAGGGGGAATGGGCCTGATGGTGCGCCAACCCTGCAAAGCATAAAATGACACAAAATGTCACCCTATTTTTTCGCCAAAATTTTACCTCATTCCTTCTTCCTTTTTTGTGAAAGATTTTGTATTGACTCTTCATGTAAAGTGGTGGTACTATTTACAGTATTGATACATGATATAGTTTGTTGTGGGATAAATACATACTAAATATAGAATATGATCACATTTGAAGGGAGAAATTACTGTATGATGCACGTGGTAAAAAAAGATGGGACAAAAGAGGATTTCAATGTACAGAAAGTGGTAGTGGCGGTGAATAAGTCCGCCTACCGTGCTTTGATAAAGTTTACGGATGAGGAGCTGGACTATATCTGCCAGTTCGTGGAAGATAAAGTGGGCTCTATGCATATCAATGATATCCCAATTGCTGAAATGCACAATGTCGTGGAGGGCGCCCTCGAGAAGGTGAACCCGATCGTCGCAAAAAGTTATCGGGACTACCGGAACTATAAGCAGGACTTCGTCCAGATGCTCGATGAAGTATATAAGAAGAGCCAGTCCATCATGTACATCGGGGACAAGGAAAACAGCAATACCGACAGTGCCCTTGTGTCCACGAAGCGAAGTCTGATTTTTAATGAACTCAACAAAGAATTATATAAGAAATTTTTCCTGACAGTGGAGGAGATTCAGGCAATCCGCGAAGGCTACATCTATATTCATGACATGTCAGCAAGAAGGGATACGATGAACTGCTGTCTGTTCGATGTAAAGAGCGTTCTGAACGGCGGCTTCGAGATGGGGAACCTCTGGTATAACGAGCCAAAGACGCTGGATACTGCGTTTGATGTAATTGGTGATATAGTGCTGAGTGCGGCAAGCCAGCAGTATGGCGGGTTCACGGTTCCGAGTGTGGATGAGATTCTGGAACCTTATGCAGAAAAGTCCCACAAGAATCTGATAGAAAAATACAGGGGCTTAGGACTTCCTGAGGAAACGGTACAAAAGGTTGCATGGTCGGATCTGGAAAAAGAGATGGAGCAGGGCTTTCAGGGATGGGAGTATAAGTTCAACTCCGTATCTTCCAGCCGTGGCGACTATCCGTTTATCACAGTTTCTGCCGGAACACGTACAAGCATTTACGGCAAGCTTGCTACAATCAAGATGCTGGAAGTGCGCAGGAAAGGACAGGGCAGGGAAGGCCATAAGAAGCCGGTCCTGTTCCCGAAGATTGTTTTCTTATATGATGAAAACCTGCACGGCCCGGGCAAGCCGCTCGAGGACGTATTTGAAGCAGGAGTAGAATGCTCCAGAAAAACAATGTACCCTGACTGGCTCAGCCTGACAGGGGAGGGATATGTACCAAGTATTTACAAGAAATATGGCAAAATCATAAGCCCGATGGGATGCAGGGCATTCCTTTCACCGTGGTATGAGAGGGGCGGTATGGAGCCGGCAGACGAAAAGGACACACCTGTCTTCGTGGGACGATTTAATATCGGTGCAATCAGCCTGCACCTTCCAATGATCTATGCGAAGGCACAGCAGGAGAGCAGGCCGTTCCATGACGTGCTGGACTACTACATGAATCTGATCAGGAGGCTTCACCAGAGAACCTATGACTATCTCGGGGAGATGAAGGCATCCACAAATCCGCTTGCATACTGTGAAGGCGGATTCTATGGCGGCCATCTCGGCTTATATGATAAGATTAAGCCACTGCTGAAGTCTGCAACCGCTTCTTTCGGGATCACGGCACTGAATGAACTGCAGCAGCTTCATAACAAGAAGTCTCTGGCAGAAGACGGGGCTTTCGCAGTAGAGACTTTGAATTATATTAATGAAAAAGTGAATGAGTTTAAGAACGAGGACGGGCACCTGTATGCAATCTACGGAACGCCGGCAGAGAATCTGTGCGGCGTCCAGGTACAGCAGTTCCGGAAAAAGTACGGAATCATAGAGAATGTATCTGACAGAGAGTATGTCAGCAACAGTTTCCACTGCCATGTCAGCGAGGATATTACCCCGATCGAGAAGCAGGATCTGGAAGGACGTTTCTGGAATCTGAGCAACGGTGGAAAGATCCAGTATGTAAAGTATCCGATCAGCTACAATACAGATGCCATAAAGTCTCTGGTCAGAAGGGCGATGGCAAAAGGATATTATGAGGGCGTGAACCTGTCACTGTCCTACTGTGACGACTGCGGACACGAGGAACTGGATATGGATGTCTGCCCGGTATGCAATAGCACGAACCTGACGAAGATAGACCGGATGAACGGCTATCTGTCTTATTCCAGAGTAAAAGGCGATACAAGACTCAACGATGCTAAAATGGCGGAAATTGCAGAAAGGAAAAGTATGTAACATGCAGTACCATAATATAACAAAAGACGATATGCTCAACGGGGATGGACTGCGCGTAGTCCTCTGGGTGGCAGGATGCTCCCACGGATGTACAAAATGCCATAACCCTGTGACATGGGACCCTGAAGGGGGAATCCCATTTGACGGGGAGGCTAAAAAGGAATTATTTGAACAGCTTGAAAAGGATTATATCAGCGGAATCACATACAGCGGCGGAGACCCTTTATTTATTAATAACAGAGAGAGCATTACTGCGCTTGCAAGAGAAGTCCGGGAGAGATTCCCACAGAAAACACAGTGGCTTTATACGGGTTATGAGTGGGATGAAATCAAAGATCTTCCAGTCATCCCATATCTGGATGTACTTGTTGACGGAAAGTTTGATGTCACGAAGAAGAACACCCAGCTTCATTGGAAAGGAAGCGAGAACCAGAAAGTAATTGACGTACAGAACAGTCTGAAGAAAGGGCTGATCGTCCTGCACGAATCATAATAGAGGAGAAAGACACATGCAGAGAATAGCAAAATTTCATAAAGTAAGCTTAGAACAGTTTACAAAAGACTGGATTGATACCTTCGGACTTGAGGACGAGGCGGATCTGGAGGAAATATACGAGGGAATAAGGCTTCCGAAGAGGGCGACAGCAGGTTCTGCTGGCTATGATTTTTATGCCCCGGTACGGCTCGTTGTGGAGCCGGGACAGACTGTGAAGGTGCCTACAGGTATCCGTGCAGAGATGGAACCCGACTGGGTTCTCAAATGTTATCCGAGGAGCGGGCTTGGATTTAAGTACAGATTACAGCTGAATAATACAGTCGGAATCATCGACAGCGACTATTTTTATTCGGACAATGAAGGGCATATATTTTCAAAAATCACGAATGACACGAACGAAGAGAAGACCGTAGATATCGGCAGGGGCGAAGGCTTCATGCAGGGAATCTTTTCAGAATACGGCATCACAGTAGACGATGATGCCACAGAAACCAGAAACGGCGGTTTTGGCAGCACGACCGTAAAAGGACAGGCTTAGTAGTCATATTGCTATTTGGTTAAAGGTATAAAAACAGGGTTTCGGGAGCGGACCCCTGTTTTTTTGTCCCCTGTTTTTTGTATAATTCAGGAACAACTGGGGATTCTACCCATAGATGTTTTGCTTAGCAGGGTACGAAAACCTGTAAAGGGCAGAGATTAGACAAGAAGGGGTAGACATACTATGATAGAAAAAGATACGAAAAAGGTCAGCAGTTCTTTTCAGGAAAACATTGATTACATGAATCAGGTACTGCCGGTACAGGAGAGTTTCGATATCCTTCAGAGGGACATGCTCATCGGCGGGAAGATGGCTTCTTTCTATTTTATAGACGGATTCACAAAGGATGAGACAATGCTAAAGATCATGACTTCTTTCTTCGGGGTGACGGCCGAGGCAATGCCGGAAGATGCGACAGCCTTTGCCCGTCAGTGCATACCTTATGTGGAAGTGGATATCATAGCAGATTTTGACCAGGTCATCCGGAACATCCTGTCAGGCGTTACCTGTCTGTTTATCGAAGGGTACGAGGTCTGTATTGCGATAGACTGCCGCACTTATCCTGCAAGAGGCGTGGAGGAGCCGGACAAGGATAAATCGCTGCGCGGTTCCAGAGATGGATTCGTTGAAACGATTGTATTCAACACGGCCCTGATGCGCAGGCGTATCCGTGACCCACACCTGATCATGGAAATGATGGAGGCAGGACAGACAAGCAGAACCGATATCGCCCTCTGCTACATGTCCGACCGTGTAGACAAGGAACTCCTTAAAAATGTGCAGAACCGGATCAGCCAGCTTCAGATCGATGATCTCAGGATGAATCAGCAAAGTCTTGCAGAAGCCATGTTTAAGAGAAAATGGTTCAATCCGTTTCCAAAATTCAAATTTACGGAACGCCCGGATACAGCCGCTGCGTGCCTGCTGGAGGGGAAGATCGTAATCATGGTGGACAATTCCCCATCGGCAATGATTCTTCCAACCTCCATTCTGGATATGATCGAGGAGGCAAATGATTATTATTTCCCGACACTGACAGGTATATACCTGAAGGTATCGAGGGCACTGATTACAATACTGACCGTATTCTTAACACCGGTATTCCTGCTTTTTATGCAGAATACAAAATGGATTCCTGATGTTTTTGCATTTGTAGCAGTAAAGGATACCGTGAATATCCCCCTGATCTTCCAGCTGCTGATCCTGGAGCTTGCAATTGACGGACTCAGGCTTGCCGCCCTCAACACACCGAGTATGCTCAGTACACCACTCAGTGTTATTGCCGGCCTTGTCATGGGAGAATTCTCGGTGAAGTCGGGCTGGTTTAACTCAGAGGTCATGCTGTATATGGCATTTGTCGCGGTTGCCAACTATACACAGCCTAATTTTGAGCTTGGATATGCACTAAAATTTATGAGGCTGATGCTTCTTGTCCTGACGGCATGCTTTAACCTCGTTGGTTTCATAGCAGGATGCATATTCATTGTATGTTTTCTTGTATTTAATAAAACGTTGTCAGGACGGAATTACCTGAATGTAAAACTGCAGTAGGAAGTTATAAGTATAAAAAAAGGATGCTCAGGCATCCTTTTTTGCTATAGTGTAAGTTTTGCATCTGCAGTACAAGATAACTTGTTCCTTGCCGCGGCACTTCTCTTATAGAGCAGTAAGCCACCTGCGGTAAGTAAAATGGTGACAGCAAATATTACCATATTGACGAAGGAACTGCTGCTGCCTACAATGAGGAAAACTAAGAACGTTCCCCAGAAATTGAACAGCATATGGAAACCAATCGAGAGATAAATGCTTTTCCCGTAATGGAAGATCAGGCCGCAGAAAATACCTACGAGGAATGCATAAATCCCCTGCACGATGTTCATATGATACACACCGAACAGAAGCGCCTGAAAAAGATTGGCAGCCCAGAACGGCAAAGCTTTTTGTGCATAATACAGCATAACACCGCGGAAGATGAGTTCCTCACAAACCGGCCCGATAATGACCGAATAAAGGACGAGCAGCAGTGTGATATCATTCATTCCGGCTGTCTCAAGCAGGTCGGTATAGGCTTTAAGCCAGTCCGGCTTTAAATACGCAGTAAAATTAATCAAAAAAGAGGACAAGTATTGAAGCGATGCAGCCAGGATAACGAGGGCCGCCAGCATACCCGGCCGTACAACCTGTGAAATCCTGCGTCTCGGAACGCGGCGTGGTGTGGATGCAACCTTATACCATGTTCCAAGCAAAAGGACAGTAATCATCGAGTAAATTACCATGACGGCTGAATTAAACTGCGTACCAAGCAGCGCATTATAAAAAAGCTCTGAATTGAAGCTGAGCGGCGACTTCAGATACACAGAAAGGAACAGAAAGAACATCCCTATAAGCGAGGCGGCGACCTGAATTACTAAGGCGGCAATAAAGGGAAGAAATGCGATGAGTATGAATCCTATTTTTTTTAGTGTTTCCCGTGTTTTCATGGGACCTCCTGATTCCGGAAAAGAAAATATCCTGTTATTCATAATACCCAGTATACCACAAGTTAAAAATACGTTCTATATAGAATCCTTATTTAAGTTGTGATATACTGTTACTGTTGCTGCGCTATATTTTACAGCTGAATAAAAAGGGGAGAAGTATGACAGAAAGACTAGGACATGGAATAAAGACTTTTACCGGTACACAATTAAAATGGATTGCAATGATTTTGATGCTGATTGACCATACGGCCGCGGTCGTATTGGCCAGCTGTATGGCATCATCAGCTTCGCCGGGAACGGCAGCTATCGTGATTTATTATATCATGCGGATACTGGGGCGCCCGGCATTTCCCATTTTCTGTTTCTTACTTGTTGAAGGATTTCATTATTCGCATGACAGGCGGAGATATTTGTTAAATCTCACAATATTTGCACTGGTTTCAGAAATTCCTTTTGATCTGGCAATGGAAGGTACAATACTTGAATTTGGGGGACAGAATGTATTTTTTACGCTTTCCATCGGTCTGGCGGCAATCTGGCTGATCGAGCATTTCGAAGGAAAGAAAATTCTGCAGTTCCTAAGCGTTTTTGTATGTGCTGTGCTGGCGGAACTCTTATCTACGGATTATGCTTCGCTTGGCGTTCTTTTGATAGTCATTTTTTATGAATTCCGGAATCAAAGGTGGAAACTATTTGCAGTGGGTACGGCATGGCTGTGGCTGGGGGCCTGCCTGAATAATCTGATAAATATCCATATTGGACTGTATCCGGAAGAAATGTGGGGGACTGTACTGACTGCAGTGATGAAAAATGGTGTTCTGGAGTTGTTCGGGGCACTGGCATTTTTATTTATCAGCCAGTATAATGGCAAAAGGGGAAAGTCACTCCCCAAATATTTCTTTTACGCATTCTATCCCGGGCACCTTCTGATCCTGTATGGTATAGCAAGGCTGGTTACGGGTACGGGGATGTGAGTGCAGGCTTGGACCGGCATTGTTAAAAATGAACAGAAAAGAGGTAATTTTACTTGGAAGAGAATCAGAAAAATGGAAATGAAAAAGATGCGAAAAACATGAAGCAGGATGAAAAGCTTGGAACTGCGCATCTGGGAAAATTGATTGCAGAGATGGCCCTTCCGGCCGTTGCCGCCCAGATCATCAATGTTTTGTATAATATTGTAGACAGAATCTATATCGGGCATATTCACGGATACGGGGATATGGCGCTGACAGGGGTGGGCGTGACCTTCCCTATTCTGATGGTAATCTCGGCGTTCAGTGCATTCGCAGGTATGGGAGGGGCCCCTCTGGCATCGATCCAGCTCGGAAAGAAAAACTATAAAGAGGCGGAGAAGATTCTGGGGAACAGTGTCGGCCTGCTGCTGATCTTCTCGGTACTATTAACTGTCCTGTTTTCCGTCTTTAAAACACCTGTTTTATATGCATTCGGAGCCAGTGACCAGACAATCATCTATGCCAGAGAATACATAAGCATCTATCTGCTGGGAACCGTATTTGTACAATTTGCCGTGGGCCTGAATACTTATATCAGTGGGCAGGGAAACGCAAGGACGGCGATGATGTCTGTCCTGATCGGGGCAGTGACCAACATTATACTCGATCCGATCCTGATCTTTGTATTTGGAATGGGTGTGCGCGGGGCCGCTCTGGCTACAATCATTTCGCAGGCAATCAGTGCGGCATGGGTGATCCGGTTCCTGACCTCTAAAAAGAGTGTGATCAGGATCCGCAGAAAATACATCCGGCTGAATGCAAAGACGGTGGGCAGCATAGCGGCTCTCGGGGTTTCGCCGTTTATCATGCAGAGTACGGAGAGCCTTGTCATGATCACGCTAAATTCAGGTCTGCAGAAATACGGCGGGGACCTCTATGTGGGAACCATGTCCATCATGAGCAGTATCATGCAGCTGATTGTTGTTCCCGTGCAGGGAGTGTCACAGGGAGTGCAGCCGATCATGAGTTATAACTATGGCGCCGGAAAACTGGACCGTGTAAAGGGGGCCTTTATCAGGATGGTGTCCGTCTGTCTGGCAGCGACAGTTATACTTGCCGGAATTGCAATTGCCAGACCAGAGATTTATGCCAGAGTATTTACGGGAAATAAAGAACTGATTTCTCTGACCTGCTCCGTTATGCCGGTTTATTTTCTGGGAATTACGATTTTCGGTATCCAGATGGCGTGCCAATCCACGTTTCTTGCACTTGGTCAGGCGAAGGTATCTCTTGTCATTGCACTGCTGCGTAAAGTGATTCTGCTGATCCCGCTTGCAATTACATTACCGAAATTTATGGGAGTCATGGGAATTTACAGGGCGGAACCGATTGCAGACTTCACTTCTGTGGCCGTCACAGTGATACTCTTTATCATTACTGCAAAAAAAATTTTGCGTAAGGATGAAAAAGATGATATGATAGGAGAAGCTTAAAACACAGGAGGGAAGATATGAGAGAATTTGTAGTAACAGTGAACAGTACCGTAGATTTGCCGAGAGAGTGGGTGGAGGAAAGAAATGTTCCGGTCATCCCTTTAAAATATACAATTGACGGTGAGACATATACGGATATGTATGGTCTTACGGGCAAGGAATTTTTTGCAAAATTGCGGGAAGGCAAGATGTCAGTGACATCACAAGTGAACCCGGATGAGGCAAAAGAGGCCCTTGAACCAATCCTCAGGGAAGGAAAAGATATTCTCCACCTTGGATTTTCTTCGGGGCTTAGCGGCACATATAACAGTATGAGGATCGCAGGCGAAGAACTGGCAGAGGAATATCCGGATGCGAAGATTATCATCATTGATACACTCTGTGCGTGTATGGGAGAAGGGCTGCTGCTTTACAAGGTCCTTCAGATGAAGGATGCAGGAAAAGGAATTGATGAGATCGCACAGTGGGTGGAAGAGAATAAACTCCATGTCTGCCACAATGTTACGGTAGATGACCTGAACCACCTGCACCGTGGCGGCCGTGTTTCAAAGGCATCGGCGATCGTGGGCACTATGGTACAGATCAAGCCGATCATCCACGTGGATAATGAAGGAAAGCTGCAGGTTATTGCGAAAGAGCGCGGAAGAAAGAAATCATTGAACAAGATTGTAGATATGGCTGCGGAACAGTCCAAAGGCTGGGATAACGATATCGTTATGATTACACACGGAGACTGTATTGAGGAAGCAGAGTATGTTGCAGAACTCGTAAGAGAGAAGATGGGTGTGAAAGAGGTTATGATCAATAACATCGGAACCGTAATCGGAAGCCATACAGGCCCCGGCGTTCTCGCAGTATTCTGCATGGGAAATAAAAGATAATCATGCTGCATAGCCCGCTGTCTGCGGGAATTAAAAATGGATGGACATACCTTAGGGGTGTGCCATCCATTTTTTTGCCGTCTGTATTATGATTAAAGCTTGAAAAATTCAAATCCCATAGTGCCTGCCACAGACGTAATCAGAATCGCAATCAGGAAGATTGGGGCGATCCAGCGGATCATAATGGTGAAAAGCCTTTTGCTTTTGAACTTTGCGCCGCCTATAGATGCTTCCTCAATTATTGTCTTCGGCTTGATGACAAATCCCACAAAGATACAGGTAAATAACGCAACGATCGGCATCAGCACACTATTGCTGATAAAGTCCATAAAATCAAGAACGGACATTCCGAGCGGCTGGATGAAGTCCCAGATACCGAATCCAAGTGAAGACGGGATTCCCATCAGCAGTACATAGGCTGTCACAAGAATACAGGTAAACTTTCTGGTCCATTTGAACTTATCCATAAAAATTGATACGATTGTCTCCATCAAAGAGATCGCAGATGTCAGGGCCGCAAAGAATACGAGAACGAAGAATACCGTACCGATAAACCCACCCATCGGCATGCTCGCAAATACTTTCGGGAGTGTGATAAACATTAGTCCCGGACCGGCGCTGAGCGCTGACTGGTCCCCACCTGAGAATGTAAATACAGCCGGTACGATCATAAGCCCTGCAAAAAATGCAATACCCGTGTCAAAAATCTCAATCTGTCTGACAGAACTTTCCAGATTGGTTGTTTTTTTCATATAGGAACCGTAGGTGATCATGATTCCCATCGCCAGTGACATAGAGTAGAAGAGCTGTCCCATCGCGGCGAGGAGCGTTTTGACAGAAAAATTGGACATGTCAGGCATGATATAGTACTTCAGGCCTTCCATAGCTCCGTCCATTGTCATGACATAGATAGAAATTCCAACCGTCAGGACAACGAGGACCGGCATCAGGAATTTGCTGACATTCTCGATTCCTTTTTCAACACCAAAAATAACAACTACAGCCGTTAAGATAACAAACAGTACAAACCAGATGATCGGACTCTTTACACCGCTGATAAAATCGGTGAAATAAGTGTCGCCTGCGGCTGCTTTCGTACCTCCCGTGATGAATGTGCCGAAATACTTGATTACCCATCCGCCGATAACGGAGTAATAAGGAAGAATAATGATTGGCACAATAGATGCCAGAATTCCCAGAAAGCCAAAACGCTTATCCAGTTTCTTGAATGCGCCTATGGCGCTCAGGCCCGTCTTGCGGCCAAGTGCAATCTCGGCTGTCATAAGAGTGAATCCAAAGGTAACGGCAAGAATAATATAACATAGTAAGAATGTTCCCCCGCCATATTTGGCAACAAGGTATGGAAAACGCCATATATTCCCCAAACCTACGGCAGAGCCGGCGGCAGCCAGTATGAAGCCGATTTTGCCAGTAAAATTACTTCTGCTTTCGTTCATGTAGTAAAACCTCCTCAATTTCTGTTCCTTAATAATAGACATTAATAGCTACATTATGACATGAAGAAGCATGAAATACAAGCAAAATCGTTTTTGCGGGGCTCAAATTTCCGACACTTAAAACATAAACCTGTCATTCTATCCTTGACACACTTTTATAAGTGGTATAAAATGACAGAAGTGCAAAAAGTCAAGAAAAAAGGTGATAAGAAATATCTTGACAAAATGCAGAGGGTATGTTAATCTAATATCTGCGTGAGGCAAAAAACAAAGCAGAGTATCCACTCTCACCGTAGCACAATTGGGTGACTACCGGTTTGATATTGAAGCTATCACATGCCTTTAAGAGAAGTATGTGTGTGCAGAGAGTCGGGTGGATGATGTTCACTCGTTTTTTTGTGCTCAATCGCGGAAGAAACCTAAAGGAAATTCAATCAACGGAGGTATACGACAATTAGCGATTTAATGATTAACGAGCAGATCAGAGACAAAGAAGTTCGTCTGGTTAGTGAGGATGGGGAACAATTAGGAATCATGTCATCCCGGGACGCCTTGAAGATGGCGATGGATGCAGAACTTGACTTGGTGAAGATTGCACCAATGGCAAAACCACCGGTCTGCAAAATTATTGATTATGGCAAATTCAAATACGAGCAGACACGCAAAGACAAAGAAGCCAAGAAAAAGCAAAAAACTGTCGAATTGAAGGAAGTACGTCTTTCGCCGAATATTGATACCAATGACTTGAACACTAAGGTTAATAACGCGAAGAAGTTCATTACAAAGGGCAACAAGGTAAAAGTGACATTGCGTTTCCGCGGGAGAGAGATGGCGCACGTACAGCAGAGCAGACATATCTTAGATGATTTTGCGGCTTTACTGGAAGATATTGCAGTCATCGAAAAACCGGCTAAAATGGAAGGCAGAAACATGAGCATGGTTTTAACTGAAAAACGTTAAAAATAAATAATTACGGGTGTTATCACTTACGTAAGCACACAATGAAGGAGGAAATCATCATGCCAAAAATCAAAACTAATAGAGCGGCAGCAAAACGCTTCAAAGTAACAGGTACAGGAAAATTAAAAAGAAACAAAGCATATAAGAGCCATATCTTAACAAAGAAGTCTACAAAGAGAAAAAGAAATCTTAGACACCCGGCTATCACAGATGCTACAAATGTAAAAAACATGAAGAAAGTATTACCATATCTGTAAGATTTGGAAGTTGATGAAGGAGGAATAAGAAATGGCAAGAATTAAAGGCGGAATGAACGCTAAGAAGAGACATAACAGAACATTAAAGTTAGCTAAAGGATACAGAGGAGCACGCTCCAAACAGTACAGAGTTGCAAAACAGTCTGTCATGAGAGCACTTACATCATCTTACGCAGGAAGAAAACAGCGTAAACGTCAGATGAGACAGTTATGGATTGCACGTATCAACGCTGCAGCAAGAATGAACGGACTGTCTTACAGCAAGTTCATGCATGGCCTGAAACTGGCTAATGTTGATATGAACAGAAAGATGCTGGCTGAACTGGCAGTAAGCGATAAAGAAGGATTCGCTACACTGGCAGAGGTTGCAAAAGCTCAGACCGCGTAGTAAAATATAAGTATGAAGCCCAGTCCCCCCGGGGATTCGGGCTTTTTTCCATTATGAAGGAAATACAGTGAGGAGATGTTTATATGAGGAATCATGAGGTTACTTCTAAACAGCCCCTGTTGAAGGCAGACGGAAGCCTTCGCGAACCGGGATGGTCCAGATCACTTTTGCAGGAGTATGACAGAAACAGAATCAGTGCGTCGAAATTCCGCATAAAAGAGTGGGATTACTATCTGGTCCTGAACGAAGACTATGCGGGTGCGTTTACACTATCAGATGACGGTTATATCGGCCTGCAGTCGGTTTCACTCCTGAACTTTAAAGAAGGGTGGGAACACACAGAAACCATTTTAAACCCGTTTCCAATGGGAAGGATGAAGATGCCTGCCACATCGGAGACGGGAGATATCAAGTACAAAGACAAGCGCCTCAGTATGGAGTTTAAAGTGACTGCTGGAAAAAGGACGATCGTCTGTGACTTTAAAAATTTCTGGGAGGGAAAACCATTTCACTGTGAAATCACCTTGTCCCAGCCCCCAATGGATACGATGGTGATCGCCACTCCGTGGAAAGGGAAGAAGTCAGCGTTCTACTATAATCAGAAAATTAACTGCATGCGTGCAGAGGGGTATATGACCTTTGACAATGTGACCTACTGGTTCCGGCCTGAGACAGATTACGGGACACTGGACTGGGGCCGTGGTGTCTGGACCTATGATAACAGATGGTTCTGGGGATCAGGCAACGGGACTATAGGAGGAAAACCTTTTGGTTTTAACATAGGATACGGGTTCGGGGATACCTCGGCAGCTACTGAGAATATACTGTTTTACGACGGGAAATGTCATAAATTGGATGATGTCACATTTCATATTCCGAAGGATGATTATATGAAGCCGTGGAAGTTTACTTCCAGTGACGGCAGATTTGAAATGGATTTTGAGCCGGTACTGGACCGGGCTGCGAAAATATCCGCGCTGGTCATAGCCTCTGACCAGCATCAGGTATTTGGAAAGATGAGCGGCAGGGCAGTGCTGGACAATGGAATGTTCATCGAGTTGAAAGATTTCATGTGTTTTGCGGAAGATGTACACAACCGCTATTAAAAATTTGCATTAAAAATTGACAAAGTAAAAACTGTTGACATTTGAATTCCAAAGTGGTAAAGTTTTTGTAAACCGTTGAAGAAGAGCAAGTACTTTCTGTACTTACCATACAGAGAGCCGCAGATGGTGGGATTGCGGCAGGAAAAGACAGTCAGGAATGGGCTTCTGAGGGCGAACTGAAAGCATAGTAGGTAAGCCGGAGAGAATACTCCGTTAAAAAATTCGGCATATGTCAGTATGCAAGAGAGGATGCACTATTTGCATCAAGCTGGGTGGCACCGCAGGAGTTTGAACTTATATACTCTTGTCCCTGCAATAATTTTATTGTGAGGGATAAGAGTTTTTTTGTATTTAAATATCAAAGCTTATCCCGGAAAAAAGAAAGGAGATTAAACAATGAGTGAGAAAAAGATTCCCTACAAAATTTATCTGGAAGAAAGTGAGATGCCGAAGGAATGGTATAATGTGCGCGCCGATATGAAGAATAAACCGGCACCGCTTTTAAATCCCGGAACACTGAAACCAATGACAGAAGAGGAACTTGGAGTTGTATTTTGCGAAGAACTGGTAAAACAGGAGCTGGACAATGACAACAGATTTATTGAGATTCCTGAGAAAATCAGGGATTTCTATAAGATGTACCGTCCGGCACCGCTTGTAAGGGCATATTGTCTGGAGGAGAAGCTGCAGACGCCTGCGAAAATCTACTATAAATTCGAAGGAAATAACACAAGCGGAAGCCACAAACTAAATTCAGCAATTGCACAGGCATACTACGCAAAGGACCAGGGACTGAAAGGTGTAACAACTGAGACAGGGGCCGGACAGTGGGGAACTGCTTTGTCTATGGCATGTTCTTATCTGGATCTGGATTGTCAGGTTTATATGGTAAAATGCTCCTATGAGCAGAAACCTTTCAGAAGAGAAGTGATGAGAACTTATGGAGCAAGTGTGACTCCTTCACCGTCTGAGACAACCGAGATCGGAAAGAAGATACTGGCAGAACATCCGGGAACATCAGGAAGCCTTGGCTGTGCTATTTCAGAAGCTGTTGAAGTGGCTACCCATACAGAGGGCTACAGATATGTTCTTGGAAGTGTATTGAACCAGGTTCTTCTCCACCAGTCAGTGATTGGTGTGGAGACAAAGATCGCGATGGATAAGTACGGGATCAAACCGGATATTATTATCGGCTGTGCGGGCGGCGGTTCCAATCTGGGCGGACTAATTTCTCCATTTATGGGCGAACAGTTAAGGGGAGAGGCAGAGTATCAGTTTATTGCCGTAGAACCTGCATCCTGCCCGAGCCTGACACGCGGTGTGTTTGCTTATGACTTCTGTGATACCGGGATGGTATGCCCTCTGGCGAAGATGTATACGCTTGGAAGCGGATTTATTCCGTCAGCCAACCATGCAGGCGGCTTAAGATATCACGGAATGAGCTCGACATTATCACAGCTCTACCATGATGGTTACATGGAGGCACGTTCCGTAGAACAGACATCCGTATTTGAAGCAGCAGAACAGTTTGCAAGAGTGGAAGGTATCCTTCCGGCACCTGAGAGTAGCCATGCAATCAAGGTTGCAATCGACGAGGCTATGAAATGCAAGGAGACAGGAGAAGAGAAAACAATTCTTTTCGGCCTGACAGGAACCGGATATTTTGATATGTATGCGTATGAGAAGTTCCATGACGGCAAGATGACAGACTACATCCCGACAGATGAAGACCTGAAAGCCGGATTTGACGGAATCCCGAGATTTCCGGGAAATATGGAATAAAAGGGCAGTGTAACATATAACAGAATACGTTTGACAGTACGGGCAGGAAACCCGGGGTACAAAAATCTTTCTTCGGAAAGTGTACTCCGGGTTTCTTTTTAAATCTCTGATAAGGGGAGCATTGATAATTTACATCAAAGACAATGTCTTCAGAGGCCTGAAAAGACGCCGAAAAGAAGAATTTTTCAAATTAAATAAAAAGTATACAAAATTCTGTTGACATTTGAGGAAAAAGATAGTATTATACTTCTTGTAGCGCGGGAACAACAAGCGATACAAAATGCGGAAGTGTCGGAACTGGCAGACGAGCAAGACTAAGGATCTTGTGAGCAATGCGCTCGTGTGGGTTCAAGTCCCATCTTCCGCAGTAAATGGAAAGCCTTGCAGATGCAGGGCTTTTTTGTTATTTCTACTTTTGATCCAGTGCTATTGAAGTGTCGAAAATATAAGGTATGATTTGGACAGGATATCTGATATAATTATGAAGAGATCCTGTCCATAGTTTTAGCAGGATCAGAGGAACCCGCTTTTTCTATTATTATGAGATACAAGGCGGCAAAGGAAAAGGGTGGTGAATAAGATGGGATTTTATTTTCCATCAAGATTTTGTAACAAACGAGGATAGAAAAAAATACTTGTCATTTTTACGGGATTTACTAAAGGATATGCCTTATGTTATGTTTGTTTATATGACAGGCATCCTTCCGATCGCAAAATATTCAAGCGGCTCTGAATTGAATATGTTCGTAGAGTTTACTATGGCAAAATCCCCCGCATTTTCCGATTATTTTGGTTTTACGGAAGATGAGGTGACAGAGTTATATAACCGGTATCTGACAAGATGTACAAAACCACATATTACTCGGGATGGATTGAGGCTCTGGTATAATGGTTATCATACAGCAGCGGGAGAACGGGTCTATAATCCCCGCTCTGTAGTATTTGCATTGCTTTATGATAATCTGGCTAATTATTGGACCAGTGCGGGTCCGTATGATGAAATATACTATTATATTGAGCATAACATTAATGACGTCAAAGATGATTTGGCACTCATGGTATCGGGGGCATCCGTACCCGCGAAGATTCAGGAATATGCGGCAACATCCATGAATCTTCAGACAAAGGATGAGATTTTTTCAGCTATGGTGGTTTATGGATTTTTGAGTTATGAAGACGGCAGAATTAGCATACCGAATCAGGAATTGATGGAGCAGTTTGTAAATATGCTCCAGAAGGAACCTTCTTTAGGCTATATATATCGTCTGGCAAAAGAATCAGACCGTATGCTTCAGGCAACTTTGGCAGAAGATACGGATACAATGGCAGAAATTCTGGAATTGGCCCATGATACAGAGGTCCCGCTTCTAAGCTATAATAATGACAAACAAATTAAAGATAAAAAATATGCCCTGAAGTTTCTGGGAAAGATAGGAGAGAATCAAAGATATACAGGCAGGGTGCTTGCAGTAGGTATCAGTTATAACAGGATAGAAAAAAAGCATCACTGTAAAATAGAGGTTTTGACAGATGCGAAGAAGGTGTAAGATTATTTCTTAATATATACAGATAGAATCAGGAGGTACGAAATGCCGGGGTTCAATAAAAACATTCTAAAACACAGCCGTATTTATTTTTTTTCAGTAATGCTGCTCTTTTTGCTGTTTACCAATTCTAAGAACGTATTGGCCGAAGAGGATGCTGATGAGAAGGTGCTGCGTGTGCCTTATCCGAAAACGGCTGGTTTTACTGAGACTGATGAGTATGGAAGACGGCACGGCCTTATTGTTGATTATCTGAATGAAATTGCGAAATATACCGGATGGAAATATGAGTACATTGACGTGACTGATGCGGTTGAAATGCTGGAGAGATTTAATGCCGGGGAATTTGACCTGATAAGCGGCCAGTATTATGTGGAGGGTATGGAAGAGTATTATGCTTACCCGGATTATAATATTGGTTTTAGTAAATCTGTTCTTCAGGCTCGCAGAGATGATGAAAGTATCAGGAACTTTGACTGGAACAGCATCAATGGGAAAACGATCGGGGTATATAAAAATGCAAAAGAGAACATCCGGCGTCTTGAAATTATGCTGGAAAGCAATCAGGTGGAGTATACGTTGAAGTATTATGATTACAGTGAACTGAGGGATGGCAGCCTGTTTCCCTATCTGGAAGAAGGAGATATAGATCTGGTGCTGGCAAATAATACAGAGTATGTAGAAGGGTTCCGTGTTGTTCAGGAGTTTGACTCCCAGCCGATTTATATCGTGACATCCCCGGATAAACAGGAGATACTGGACGGGTTGAATATGGCGCTGGGAAAAATTGCGGAATCTAACCCTAATTTTGCCTCGGAGCGGTATAAGGTAAACTTTGAAAATAGCAGAATATCAAGTATTTATCTGACAAAAGAAGAGAAGCAGTATGTAGAAGAAAAAGGAGTGGTTTCCGTAGCCGTGGTCAGGAACTGGCATCCACTATTTTGCATGGAATCTAAGTCTGGTACACATGACGGTGTGATTCCTGATATTTTGAAAAAAGTGGAAGAGTTCTCAGGACTTCAGTTTGAATATATATATGCAGGCAGTTATGCAGAGGCTTTAGACCTTGTGAACCAGGGAAAAGCAGATATGCTTGGCGCATTTCTTGGACAAGACGAGGAAGGGGCCGGGCAGAATCTGGCATTGTCAACACCGTATACGGCACTGAACGACATCATAGCCAGAAATAAAAAAACCAGTTTCCCCTCGAAAGGATTAACAGGTGCTGTCATCAAAGGACGGTCCCTTCCGGCAGAAATAGAGGCCGATGAAGTGAAGTATTTTGATAACGCACTGGACGCACTAAAAGCCGTGAACAGCGGGGAGGTAGATTTCTTTTACGGGGTTTCCTATTATATAGAGCAGGCGATACAGAGGCAGTATCTGGCAAATGTGATCCCTAATACCCTTATTAATGACCAGAACAATATCTGCTTTGCGGTAAAAAGCCCGGCCAGGACAGATCTGCTTCTTATTATGAATAAGGCTATCAGCAGTCTCAGTACAGAGGAAAAAGACATTCTCCTGAGCCAGAATCTGATTACATCGGGGGAGACTTCCTTCTCACTCAAAGCGATGATCTATGCGGATCCGTTTACATTTGTAATTATTATCGGGGGAATCGCGGTTCTATTTATCGTTCTGGCCGGCATGATTGCGATGTCACGTGTGCGGGCCGCACGGATGCAGAGCAGCCTGGAACGCGCAGAAGCGGAAAATCATGCGAAAGGGGAATTTCTCTCTCGCATGAGCCACGAGATCCGTACTCCGATGAATGCGATTGTGGGATTAAGCGATTTGACGTATATGATGGACGGAGTGCCCGTGAAGGCAAGGGAGAATCTCCAGAAGATCCGCTCCTCGTGCCACTATCTGCTCAGACTGATCAGCGATATTCTGGATATGAGCAGGATAGAAAGCGGGATGATGACAATCACAAAGGATCCATTTTCCATTGGACGTGTTTTGAATGAGATTGAAAGTATGATGACGGCAGATTCACTTCAGCATGGAAATGCAGCTGGAGGAGGAATATCTGATCGGGGATGCGGTTCGGCTGAAACAGGTTCTGACCAATCTGATTTCGAATGCTTTCAAGTTTACACCTGAGGGTGGCACTGTCCGGGTATGTGTGAATAAGACAGGGGGCGACGCATCACATGTGTCGTACTGTTTCCGCGTGATCGACAGCGGAGTAGGGATTTCCAGGGAAAACCAGCAGCGTATTTTTGAGGCATTCGAACAGGTGGGGACGAATTATTCCAAGAGTCAGGGGACGGGACTGGGACTTGCCATCAGTAAGACAATTGTAGAACTGATGGGTGGTGAGCTGAAGCTGTCAAGTGAAAAGGGCAAAGGCAGTGAATTCTATTTTACAGCGGAATTTCCTGTCAGTGCAGGCAGGGGGGAAACAGAGGAGACTGCTGAAGTATATGATTTTTCAGGCAGCAAGATCCTTCTGGCAGAGGATAACGACCTGAATGCAGAGATTTCCAAAGAGCTGCTGAAGATGCAGGGCGCAAAAGTGCAGCGTGCGGTAAATGGTGAAGAAGCCGCTGAGATGTTTCAAAACAGCGGGGCGGGAGAATTCCAGATGATTCTGATGGATATCCAGATGCCTGTCATGGATGGACTGGAAGCATGCCGGCGGATCAGGAACATGGAACATGCCGATGCCAAAACAATACCGGTCATTGCAATGACTGCCAATTCCTTTAAGGAGGATGAGGATGCAGCACTTGAGGCGGGGATGAATGATTTTCTTACCAAGCCTGTCGATGTTGCCCGGCTTTATCAGGTTATGAATAAAGCTATAAAGAAATCATAGAAAGATAATAAATTGACAGAAGGCGGTGAAGCTGGTCGTATGGCTTCCCGCCTATTTTATTTCATAGGAAAGTACGTCCTATGAAATAAAAGGCCCTCCGGGGGATGCGCCCTGCGGTGTATAAGGAAGATGTCGCGATGCGACCGCCGCAGGCGCGAGTTTCGCAAGCGAAACTCTATTTTGTACTCCGCAATTATATATTAAGTATTTAAGGATTTTTTCATAATTGAAGCATTATACTCTCCTTAACACACAGGAAAGGAAAATTTATCATGATACAACGGATACTAAAAAAAGATATGAAGCGGAGAAAGAGTGTAAATATCATTCTGTTCCTGTTCATAACAATCGCATCCATCTTTCTGTCAAGCAGCATTAATAATATCCTCGTGGTTACTTCGGCAGTGGAATATTATATGGACTATGCGAAGGTTCCTGACATTAATTTTATTGTTTCAGGGACACAGGAAAAAGAGGTGATTGATGACTGGATTGAACACGAATCACCGAACCTGAAATCATGGGGATATAATACGGTAATGTCTGTGAATGAAAAGGATATTAAGATTCACAGGGAGAAGAAAGATTCCGCATTCAAATCAAACGGTGTAACCACATATATTGGAACGATGAATGCCGAATATTGTAAGGTGTATGACATGGATGGCAGGGACTTTACACTCAAACAGGGAGAGGCAGCCATCGGCTACGGCATTGCAGAAGACAATAAACTGTCAGAGGGAGACCAAATCAGGATCAGTGCAGCCGGCGGTGTAAATAAGATTTTTACAATCAAATATCTGGTCAAGGATGCAGCATTTGGAAGTGAAATGGCCGGTATGAGCCGTATTATGTTATCAGAGGAAGATTATAAAGACTATTCTGAGAAAAATGAATCAAATCTGCAGGGACTATATTATGTCAATACGGGCGATCAGAATACTTTTATAAGAGAATACAACGATCAGGAGTTTACCTCAGCATTGAATATGATTACGAGGCAGACTTATACGATGGCTTATTCGTTTGATATGATCATGGCGGCACTCCTGATACTGATCGGCATCTGCCTGATACTGATTGCCCTGCTTGTACTAAGGTTTACACTGGTATTTACGCTTGAGGAGGAATACCGGGAGATTGGTATTATGAAAGCAGTCGGGCTCAAAGAATTTGCGATAAAGAAAATCTATCTGGTGAAGTATTTCTTTATTGTTACTGCAGGTTCAGCCGTCGGTCTTGCGGCAAGTATCCCTGTCAGTCAGATGATGGTAAAGGGTGTCAGCAGAAATATGATTATGGAGGATACCAGCGCTAATTTCTGGGTTAACATTATCTGTACGTTTCTGATCATCGCTCTGGTTATGCTTTTCTGCTACGGGTGTACGAGAAAACTGAATAAAATCTCTGCAATCAGCGCGATCCGAGGGGGACAGAGCGGGGAACGGTTCCACAGACGATCGGTTCTTAAGATGCACAAGTGCAAGAGAATGCCGGTAGCTGTGTTTCTGGGGCTGAATGACATGGCAAGCCATTTGAAGCGCTATCTTGTTCTGATGGTCACCTTCTGCCTGAGTTTTATACTGATTACGATTCCCCTGAATACCCTGAATACCATGCAGAGCGAGGAAATGGCAGAGAAATTCTGCATGAACCCTGACAGCTCGGTTTATATAGAAACAATCGAAAAGCCCGGCGAGGAGCCCTATAAGACAATCAAAGACCTAAAGGCCGGAATGAACAGAGTGGAAAAGGAACTTAAAGAGAAGGGATATGATGCAAAGCTTACGGCAGTCCCGATATATTTTCTGCGCTTTTATGAAGAAGAACAGGGCGGAAAAAATCATATCATGACAGTACAGATTTTAGGAGAAAATAACGACTTTCTAACATATCTGGAGGGGGAGGCTCCCACGTTGGAAAATGAGATTGCAATTTCCAGAGCGATTCTGGAACAGAATGACTGGCAGATCGGGGATACCGTAGAAGTCGGTCTGACAAACGGGACAAAGAAGATGCTGATTACGGGAACTTATTCGGACTATATGCAGCTTGGAAAGAGTGCCAGAATGAACCCCGAAATAGACTTAAGCAGTGAGATAATGTTCCAGTACTGGAATATTATGGCGGACGTGAAGACAGACCTGACACAGCAGGAGCTGGCAGACAAAATGGAAAAATTATTCCCGGATTATAAATGGACGACGGCACAGGAAGTGGTCGACAGAAATGTAGGCGGCATTCAGGAAAATCTGAAGTCTATGCTGGTCCCAATGACAGGGATGCTCTGTGCCGTGATCATGCTGATTACGCTTCTGATGGAACGCCTTTTCATTGCAAGGGAAAAAGGTGAGATTGCGATGATGAAGAGCATGGGGTATAAAAACAGGACGATCTGCCTGTGGCAGGTCCTGAGAATGGTATGGGTGGCACTTGTATCTATGATTGCGGCGGTTCCGCTGTCTTTCGTGTCAAACCAGTTTATCCTGAAGCCGATCTTTGCGATCATGGGGGCAGAGGTGGAGATCCAGGTTGTTCCCTGGCAGGTCTACGGGCTGTACCCGGGCGTGCTGCTTGTGGGGATCATACTGGCAACGGTAATTGCGGCTGTAAAAGTGAAACAGATTAATATCCGGGAACTCAATAACCTGGAATAGGAGGATAGAAGATGGGGACTTTAAAAGTATCGAATTTATGTAAGACTTACATTATCAATAAACGCCAGAATAATGTGCTGCGCAATGTAAACCTGACAATCAAAGAAGGCGAAATGGTCGGCGTCATGGGGCCGTCCGGATCCGGCAAGACAACACTGCTTTATACTGTCAGCGGCATGGACAGTGCCACTGCAGGCAGGGTGGAGTTTTATGGAAAGGACCTGACCGGTATGAAGGCAAACGAGATGAGTGATATCCGTCTCAATGAGATGGGATTTGTATTTCAGCAGATGTATATGCTGAAAAATCTGACCGTTTATGATAACATTATCCTGCCGGGATACCAGACACCGGAGGGAAAGACGAAAGAAGGCAGAAGGAAGATCAATGACAGGGCCAAAGTGCTGATGCAGACGCTCGGAATCAGCGAGATCGCAGAAAATGATATCAATGAGGTATCCGGCGGACAGCTCCAGAGGGCATGTATCTGCCGCAGCATGATTAACAATCCGAAGATCATCTTTGCCGATGAACCTACGGGAGCGCTGAATAAACAGAACTCAATAGAAGTCATGGAAGAACTGAACCACATCAATCAGGCAGGAACGGCAGTGCTTCTCGTAACCCATGACATGAAAGTCGCTTCGAAATGTGAAAGAGTGCTCTATATTGAAGACGGTGATATCCGTGATGAGATAACACTTGGACGGCGTTTGGGCAGGGCAGAGGACAGAACAAGGGAAAGAACACTGAATGACTGGCTGATCGGACTGGGCTGGTAGATTCTCAAAAATGAGGTAGTAAAGCATGAAGGATATTTTACTTGTGGAAGACCAGGAAGAACTGGCAGAACTGATACAGATTTTCCTTGAAAAAGAGGGATTTACGGTACTCCTTGCAGGCACAGGGGAACAGGCGGTGGAATATCTGAAGGAGCAGCAGGTGAAACTGCTTCTTCTGGATATTATGCTTCCTGAGATGGATGGCTTTGCCGTGTGCAGGGCCGTGCGGGAAAAAGGAAATATGCCGGTCCTGATCATGAGTGCCAGAGCGGGCAGGGATGACAAGTTAACCGGTTATGAACTGGGCGCAGATGATTACATGGAGAAACCAGTTGACCCCGAAATCCTGACCGCCAAAGTAAGGGCACTGATGCAGCGTGCTTATGGAACGTTTGCAGAGTCCGATATCCTCTCCTCTGGCGGGATTACTATTGATACTGTCTCCAGAAAGGGATATTTAAATGGCAAAGAACTGGATTTGAACGGCAAGGAGTATGAACTTCTGCTTTTGTTCCTAAAGAATCCGGGGAAGACACTTTTAAAGGACTATATTTTTGCACAGATATGGGGAATGGACAGCTTAAGTGAGAATCAGACACTCACAGTGCATATAAAAATGCTGCGTAAAAAGATTGAAGAAAATCCAAGGGAACCGAAGCGGATTGTGACGGTATGGGGAGTGGGGTACAGATATGAAGAAGTATGACAGGCTGATTCTCTTTTCCCTAATCCTTTATATACTGACAGCAATAGGGACTGCTTACGGAGTCTATGGTGTGACGGCAGAGAGAGGAAAAGAATATAAAATAGAAATGAACCGCCTGTATAACAGCTTATCCGGGGACGAAGACCCGGATAGGCTGAATCTGCGTTCCTTGAGATACGTGCAGAATGTGACCTGGCTGCCGGTCGGGGTACTGTCGGAGGAATCACAGTCTGCAAGAGAAAAGACCGATGAATTTTATGAGCAGGGCAACCTCCTGAAAACGGAAATACGCCCTTGGTACGAAGAAGGTCATTTCAAAGGGTTTGTGCGGTTCGATTATGTGGAACCGGATGTAAATTACCGGAGGATCATCTGGATTACACAGATCTGCCTTGCCCTGATGGAAGGATTTCTGCTTGCTGTATTGTTCTATCTGAGAAGCCAGCTTGTCCGCCCGTTCCAGCGAATGGCAGACCTGCCCCATGAACTGGCGATGGGGCATTTGAAGGGGACGGTAACAGAAGAAAAAAGCAGATTCTTTAGTAATTTCCTATGGGGGATCGGTCAGCTGAAAGACACGCTCGACACTTCGAAAAAGAGAGAACTGAAGCTGCAGAAAGAAAAGAAGCTGCTCCTTCTGGCTCTGTCACATGATATTAAGACCCCTCTTAATACGATCAAGCTTTATGGAAGGGCACTTGAGGAGGAACTGTATCCGACTGGGGAGCAGAAGAAGCAGGCGGCCCGCCAGATTGAAAAGAAGGCAGACGAAATCGAACGGTATGTGGAAGAAATCATGAAAAATGCAAGGGAGGATATTCTGGATATTCAGGTGAGGAAGGAAGAATTCTATCTTACAGACCTGATGGATAAAGTGCTGGATACGTATCGGGAAAAATGCAGGATACGCATGATAGACCTGACAGTGGGAAAATTTGAAAACCGTCTGATTATCGGGGATCCTGAGCGTACGATGGAAGTCTTCGAAAATCTTTTTGAAAATGCCTTTAAGTATGGTGACGGACGGCGGATTGAGATCACCTTCTATGAGGAAGATTACCGGCAGCTCATCCGTATCTTTAATACCGGTTCCCCTGTGACGGATACGGAGTTCAACCATGTTTTTGAGAGCTTTTTCCGTGCAGGCAACAGCGAAGGAAAGCAGGGGAACGGGCTGGGGCTTTACATCTGTCGGGAAATCATGCGGAAAATGGACGGCGAAATTTTCGCGGAAAAGTCGGTGGATGGAATGGCTTTCATACTTGTATTCCGCTGATATTCCTGTTGTATCCCGGCAGACGGAGTCCTGTTCTTATGTATCCTGATGGTTTTTACGGTATGCCGCGGGGGTAAGTCCCGTGTAGCGCTTAAACGACTGTGAAAAGTAATTGGCAGATGAGAATCCGGTCGTATGTGCGATCTGCGTAATACTGAAATCCGCTGACTTTAATAGTTCCTTGCTGTGCAGGATACGGCGCTCCAGCAGATAGGTAATAGGCGAAATCCCAAATGCGCGGTTAAAAATATGTGACAGGTAGAACTTATTCAGGTGGGATACTTCAGCCAGCTTATCCAGCGTTATATTTTCCTGATAATGTGTGTCAATATAGTACTTGATTGTCTCACATTCCCCCGGAATATTCTTGGAGGAATACGGCGTGAACTGGTCACCGCTTATGCGCAGAATCTTTAAGAGCAGGATACTCAGAAAATGATGGCAGATGAGCTCTGAGGATGCGCGCCGCCCTCTGGCCTCGTCCAGCATCATCTGCATAATCGGAAGACAGGCATCCCTGTGCTTGTAAAAATCATGGACACGGTATGCACTGTATTCATCGCCTGAAAATTGAAAATGGAGATTATCTATACCCAGCACGATATAAGTAAGCGGATGCGTGACAGAGGACTTTTCCGTGTGCCGGATATTCGGGTTAATCAGAATCAGGGAGTCCCTTTCAATGGGGACTTCTTCTGATTCTGTGCAAAAATGCCCCTGTCCGTCCAGAACATAGAAAAGTTCTGCAAAACTATGGGAATGAAACATGCTGATCCAGTCATTCCCATAAGTAGCCGAAGAGATATACAGAAGCCTTTCAATCGGCTCCTGGCTGTAAAGGTCTGTGATCGAATATTGAATATGTGCCATAATGAACGCTCCTTTCTGATATCATCATACCATCCCACATAAATAAAGACAAGATATATAACTTTTAGAGCAATAAATAAGTTGATTAAGGCTGCTTTAATCCGTATACTTGAATCAAAGAATTGTGCAAATGCTATAAAAATCAACAAGATAATAAATATAATTTGTATAAAGTGAAACTCTTTAGAGCACACATGCACAGTCTCGAATAGCAAAAGGAGACAAATTATGGAAAGCAATTTATCTTTTGGACGGGTGACAATCCCGACAGATGTTGACGTAGTGAATGAGACAAAAGAGATCCTGAAGCGATGGGGCGCAGATGCAATAAGGGACTGTGACGGTACGGATTTCCCAGAAGAATTACGCAATGTAAATGCGAAGGTATATTCTACATATTATACAACGAGAAAAGACAACGAATGGGCAAAGGCAAACATGGATGAAGTGCAGCAGATGTACATTATGACGGATTTCCATAATGCCTCTGAAAAGACTCTGCGTATTCACCTGATGGACCATCTCTATCCAGACATGCTGGCGGTAAATACGCGTGACGATATCGGCCGTTGGTGGGAAGTGATTGACCGCACGACGGGGGAAGTTATCCCATACGGCATCTGGAGTTATGATAAAGAATCCGGTGACGTAGTGATCAGTCCCGCGCGGCTGTATCATGATTACACCGTGAGCTTTCTGACTTATATCATGTGGGACCCGGTGCATATGTACAATGCAGTGACAAACGGGTGGAAGGATGTAGAAAAACAGATTACCTTCGATGTCAGGCAGCCAAAGACAAGGGCATATTCAATGCAGCGCCTGCGCCGCTATCTGGAGAGCAGCCCGCATGTCGATGTTATCCGGTACACGACCTTTTTCCATCAGTTCACATTGATTTTCGACGAACTGGCAAGAGAAAAATACGTGGACTGGTACGGATATTCCGCCTCCGTCAGTCCATATATTCTGGAACAGTTTGAACGTGAGGCGGGATACAGGTTCCGTCCGGAGTTCATTATCGACCAGGGATACATGAACAATACATACAGGATACCTTCCAAAGAATTTCAGGATTTCCAGAAGTTCCAGAGAAGAGAAGTTGCAAAGCTTGCAAAGGAAATGGTAGATATTACCCACGAGTATGGCAAAGAGGCCATGATGTTCTTAGGGGACCACTGGATTGGCATGGAACCGTTTATGGATGAGTTCCGGACAATCGGTCTGGATGCAGTTGTTGGAAGTGTGGGGAATGGTTCCACACTGCGGCTGATCAGTGATATCAAAGGCGTTGATTATACAGAAGGGCGTTTCCTGCCTTACTTTTTCCCGGATGTGTTCCACGAGGGCGGCGATCCGGTAAAAGAGGCAAAATATAACTGGGTGACTGCAAGGCGTGCAATCTTGAGAAGCCCGATCGATAGGATCGGTTATGGCGGTTACCTGAAACTTGCACTGGAGTTCCCGGAATTTATTGATTATGTGGAAACGGTCTGTAATGAATTCCGGATCTTATATGAAAACATCAGAGGCACCACACCTTACTGTGTGAAACGTGTGGCCGTACTGAACTGCTGGGGAAAGATGCGGGCATGGGGAAACCATATGGTGCACCATGCGATCTACCATAAGCAGAATTACTCTTATGCGGGGATCATCGAGTCACTGAGCGGTGCGCCGTTTGATGTGAAGTTCATCAGTTTTGATGACATCAGGGAGAATCCCGATATTTTAAAAGACATCGATGTAATCCTCAATATCGGGGATGCCGATACCGCTTATACCGGCGGGGAAAACTGGATTGACGAGCAGATTGTGACAGCAGTGAAGCGTTTCATATATGAAGGCGGCGGATTCATCGGCGTCGGGGAACCGACGGCGCACCAGTGGCAGGGCAGGTTCTTTCAGTTAGCAGGTGTGATGGGAGTAGAGAAGGAAAATGGCATGACGCTGAACAGGGATAAGTATAACTGGGAAGAACATGCACACTTCATTACCGCGGACTGTAAGGAAGAGATCGATTTCGGTGAGGGCAAGAAAAGCATTTATGCCCTGGACAAAGCAACCATTCTCTGCCAGAGAGAAAAAGAGGTTCAGCTGGCCGTCAATACATTCGGTATGGGCAGAAGCGTCTATATCAGCGGGCTCCCATACAGCTTCGAGAACAGCAGGCTTCTTTACAGGGCCGTAATCTGGTCTGCATCAGACGAAGAGAATCTGGAAAGATGGTTCAGCAGTAATTATAATGTAGAAGTTCATGCATATGTGGCTAATGGCAAGTACTGTGTCGTTAATAATACATATGAGGAACAGGACACCATCGTCTATAAAGGTGACGGAAGCAGTTTCCCGCTCCATCTGGAGGCGAATGAGATCATCTGGTATGAAATTTAAGAACAGCTATACCGTTCTTAAAATATATCTGCCGGTGGATTCCCGGCAGGGCAAACTTTATTAATAACAGGGAGGAAAGAAGATTGAAAATGAAAAGTAGAGGTTATCCATTACCTT